>NZ_VFBD01000031.1:0-523224 GCF_011319765.1 Pseudoalteromonas sp. MB47
TGTGTCACTAGGACAACTGAATAGTTAAACTCGATTCAGACGAGCTTTTAATAACACAACACTTAAAGTAAGTGGCTTCAGCAAGAGATTCGTACTCTTGATAACGTCGTGCATAGATTGCGCGGTGTTCACCGCCCCACTACACATAACCTACTTAGATAAGTGGCGTCCCCAAGGGGATTCGAACCCCTGTTACCGCCGTGAAAGGGCGGTGTCCTAGGCCTCTAGACGATGGGGACACAAAATGTGTCACTAGGACAACTGAATAGTTAAACTCGATTCAGACGAGCTTTTAATAACACAACACTTAAAGTAAGTGGCTTCAGCAAGAGATTCGTACTCTTGATAACGTCGTGCATAGATTGCGCGGTGTTCACCGCCCCACTACACATAACCTACTTAGATAAGTGGCGTCCCCAAGGGGATTCGAACCCCTGTTACCGCCGTGAAAGGGCGGTGTCCTAGGCCTCTAGACGATGGGGACACAGTGTGTGTCACTAGGACATTAAATGATAGTTTGACTCATATCGGAGTTAAGGTTACTAAAATAACATGTAAGTACTCGAGACTAACATATTTATTTTCTTGGCACTTGCTCACTTACTTAAAGTAAGTGGCGTCCCCAAGGGGATTCGAACCCCTGTTACCGCCGTGAAAGGGCGGTGTCCTAGGCCTCTAGACGATGGGGACGCAGAAAACTGCAACCCTAGGACAAACACTATGCAAATCTGGTGGAGCTATGCGGGATCGAACCGCAGACCTCTTCGCTGCCAGCGAAGCGCTCTCCCAGCTGAGCTATAGCCCCGACTTGCATACACACCACCAATTAATGTTGGTTGTGTATCGCTGAGTGCGGGGCGCATTCTATGCAGCCCCCCAAATAAAGTCAACAGTTTTTTATCTAAGTTTATTTAAATGATTTAAATTTCAACAAGCTGACTAAATATCAATCCGTTGCGGAGGTATTTTATACAAAGTGCTATCAAATTGGTTATTTTGGGCTAATTTCATTGCTGGTTTGTTATCAAAGGCTCTTTGCTTTTTTAATTTACTCCCTTAAAAAGGTATACATTTATATGCAAAATAAAATTCATTACCTAAAGCTTTAAATAAAACGACTTCACCCTACCCTGCTTTGTTTTTAATAGTGCTAAGTAGAGTGCAATTAACTGATGCAAATTTATTGATATGAAAAACCGTTTTAAAGATTTGCTGTATTCATTTCATTTTAGAATGATTTACCTAGGTCATAGAGCTATAGATCAAGCTCTGAATATAAGCTTATGAATACAAATTGCATATTTGTTCGCCAAAAAATGCTTAAATGCCATGTCATTGTTTATAAAAGCTGCATCTAACACATTTTTACTCATTCAAGTGTTGACACATTTACAACTCTATCTATAATAGCGCCCCACAACAACGCAGCAATGAGTTGTTTTAGATATGGGTCGTTAGCTCAGTTGGGAGAGCATCGCCCTTACAAGGCGAGGGTCACTGGTTCAAGTCCAGTACGACCCACCATTAAATAAACTTTGATGGTGTTTTCATTTAGATTATTCTTCGCGGGTCGTTAGCTCAGTTGGGAGAGCATCGCCCTTACAAGGCGAGGGTCACTGGTTCAAGTCCAGTACGACCCACCATTTACTTTTTAAAGCAAAAAGCTAAAAATGGTAGCGAAGAAAAAGATTATATGGGTCGTTAGCTCAGTTGGGAGAGCATCGCCCTTACAAGGCGAGGGTCACTGGTTCAAGTCCAGTACGACCCACCATTACTTTTTGGAGCAAAGAGCATCGCAACTCTTTACAACGAAAAGGCTCGGTGGTTAAGTTCAGTAAGACCAACCATTTAATCTTCAAAAAATTTATATGTGGGTCGTTAGCTCAGTTGGGAGAGCATCGCCCTTACAAGGCGAGGGTCACTGGTTCAAGTCCAGTACGACCCACCACATATAAACACTTCATTAAATACTTTCTTCAAAGCTTCCTTGTTTTATCTCTAGTTTTCAAAAGCATCGCCACCCTTTACAAAACACAGGCTCGATGATTCAAGTCCAGTACGACCCACCACATATAACAACCGCTTCTACTATCTAACTTCTACTATCTAACTTCTACTATCTAACTTCTAATATCTAACTTCTAAAGTCTATTACTCACTTCTCACTTTATTGATATAGCCCAAAGCTAAACTTTAAATCGTTGCAAAAGCTGTAATTTGCCTTGTCAGCAGCTAGACTGTTTATTATAGTCACTGTTAACAATACTCGGTCGCAAGTCTAATGCCCGCAAAGATTTTTTCGAAAGCCAAAATATTAATAGTCGAAGAGCAAGCACTTGCTCAGAGCTATATGAAGCAGTCTCTAGAGGGATTGGGGTTTCGTCAGTTGCGATTTGCAGAACACGCTATTGCTGCCAAAGAACAGTGTCAAATAGAACAGTTTGATCTCATTGTTTGTTCTTTTAATCTAAGTAAACACCAGGATGGCTATCAGCTTTATGAAGAACTTAAAGTTAAACGCCTAATTAAAAACTCCACAGGTTTTATATTTATATCTGCAGAAACCAGTGGTTCTTTGGTTCATAGTGTTTTAGAGCTGCAGCCGGATGACTTTCTTGTTAAACCTTTTACTATTTACGACTTAAAAAATAGAATTGAAAAAGTTTTATTGCGAAAGCATCATCTAAAAAATATATACCAGTTGATTGATGATGAAAACGACTCAAAAGCTATAAAGAGCATTGATCAATTACTACAAAACAAATCGAATAGTTACAGTGCGATTTTATTGAGATTAAAAGGCGATGCCCTACTTCGTTTAAACAGAAATGAACAAGCCAAAGCATTTTTCAAATCTGTGCTCGATATTCAAAAATTTACATGGGCAAAAGTTGGTTTAGTGGAAGCTTTAATTGCAAATAATGAGCATACTCTCGCTCATAGAATGTTGAGGACTATGCTACAAAGGAGTGAAACACGCTTAGTAGCTCTGGATTTACTCGGAAAGTTAGAAATAAAGCTCAATAAATTTGATGATGCACAGCTTTTTTTCAGCCAAGCTGTTGAAATTGCACCTCGCAATATCGAGAGGCAAAAAACGCTTAGCCATGTTTCATTACTTAATCATGACTACGAGAAAAATTATTTAACCCAAAAAGATATAGCTAGTTATGCTAAACACTCAATTCACGACAACCCTGATGTGTACCTAAATGCGGCTCGTGCAGGGATTGATTTTGCCTTAACGACAGATCAAACCGATCAAGTTAATCGCATTTCAAGACAAACAAATCAATATTTGAGTGATTTAAAAAAACAATTTCCGAATAGTAATAATCAAACACAAATTGATGTTCTTAACGCACGTTTACATTATTTAAAAGATGAACATCAAAAAGCTAAAGCACTTATCAATCAACTTGATGAAAGTGACACTCAGATTCGTTCTGTAGATGGAGCGCTCGATAAAGCGAAAGCGTTTCATGAGCTTGGTTTTCACCATAAAGCACAGATGCTGTTTAACCAAATAATAACTCACTGTGAACGCCACCCGTCAGTAAGCGATCCGGTGTATTTACGTTATATTCAACAACAGCAAACTGAGCGACGTGATATTAAGCTTGGCCCGAAAGAGCTCAATAACCACGCTGTAACGCAGTTTAATAAAGGCCAACTCAATACTGCGCTTGAGGCATTCACACAAGCATTTAGAATTATGCCTAAAAATGCCAGTATTGCGTTAAATCTGCTACAGTGTTTATTTGACACAAACAGTCAAGGGCAGTCTTTCAACTTAATGCTTGCAAGAAAGTGCTACACCCTCTTAGCGTCTCAGTCTTTAGAAGATGAACAAGCTATGAGGTTTGATAAAATAAAAGCACAAGCTGCCAAGTTAAATATCAAGCTTTCTGAATAACCTCTTCGTGGAGCATCTTTTTGAAATTAATAAAGCATCTCCTTATTGCATCTTTCATAATTACAAGCCCTATTTGTTCAGCTTCTGCAATGTTGCAATATTGGCAGCAAGCCAAAATAAACTGGCAAAGTGAGTCTGGTACACATATCAACATATTAGCAGATGAGCAGCCTGCATTTTTGGCCCTAAAACCATATATCCCTCTATTTGAAGAGTTAACAGGGATATCTGTAGGTTTTCATGCCTTAGAACAATCTCAAATGCGTGTTCGTCGCCACCAAGATTTAAGTATGCATACAGGTCTCTATGATGTGCTGCCAATGGGTATAACCTTTTTAGGTGAAGCACAAAGTCGAGGTTGGATAGATCCCCTACAACCCTATATTGATAACCCAAAACTCACAGACAAAGCTTGGTATCAGTTAGAAGATATTAGCGAACGTAGCTTGGCTCTTTGTAAAATCAATGGCGCTTTATACTCGTTACCATTTGATTTTTCTGCACCGATTTATTTTTATCGTAAAGATCTGTTCGAGCACTTTAACTTAGCGGTACCCGACACGTACGAGCAACTACAAGAGACTAAAATTAAGCTTCAAAAGGCAATTGACCGCACCCCATCTTTAAATGGCATGCACGCATTTGCCTCCCGAACTCTGCCAGGTGCAGGATTAAACACTTGGACAGTGTTACCCATTATGCGTGCTTATGGTGCTGAAGTAATTGACGCGCAAGGTCAGTCTGTTTTTGATAGCCCTCAAACAGCACAAAGTCTGCAAGCATACCGAGACCTTGTAACGGGATTCGGCAATCCTGATAACAGTCGCTTGCTGCACTTTTATGAAATTCGTCGACTATTTAAAGAAGGTCAACTTGCTTCGGCGTTTTTAGCCTCTCATTTTTATAATGAAATAGATACCGCCGAAGAATCAGATATTTGGAATAAATGGGAAGCCGCGCCGTTACCAGCCGGTCCAGTCGCCCGTGAAACATCTCCTTGGTCTTGGGCATTCGCAATTAATAACCAATCAAATCAAAAAAAAGCAGCGTGGTTATTTATTCAGTGGGCAACCAGTGAGCAAACAGCGGCATTATTAAGTACAGGCGGCTCACCGCCAAGACAAAAGGTGTGGCACGAGAAACTATTTACTCTCGTAAACAAACCAGGCTTTAATAAAGCCATGTTATGGGTATTTGAGCATGCTACTCCTGACCGTTTGCAAGCTGGGATGGTTGAGTTTCCAGTTGTCGGTGAGCTTATATCGCAAACATTTAGTCAAATTTTTTATGGAGCAGACATAAAGCAATCAATAAAAGCTACTGATGCAAAAATTAATGTTAATATGCGGGCATTACAGACAAGGAGTGAAAATAAACAATGAGAGTCAGTATTGCTCATAAAATCCTACTCATTATTGGGTTTACTATTACGTTGATTTTAGGGGTAAGTACAACTTTACATGTTATTGAGTTAAAAGAGCAAACCTTGCTGAATATGAGTGAAAAAGCTAATGCCATCGTCTCACCTATGCTCTCAGAGATAAAGACCCTTACAAAAGACAATACAGTAGGTAGTTGGGTTTTAAAAATTCAAGGCATCACTCTTAAAGGTATTCTGGCAAATAATACATTTGATGATTTAAAGACAATCTACTTTATCGATCAGAATAACTTTATTGCCGCTCACCCTGATTACAGCAAAGTCGATACCTTAGAAACAAATCAAACGATAATAAAGCAGCTCAATCCAAAACAAAATTCTATCATCACTTTAGATCAACAATATGCTGTAGCAGTTCCAATCAATAACGCCCAAGATGAAAATATTGGCTATGTTATTGTTAGTTTTTCAGATATTGATTTAACATTAAAAACTAAATCAATTATCAGCAATGCTGTATCACTGTTCGCAATTTACTTACTTACTGCATTACTCATTGCTTATATCATTATACGCCGAATTATTTTACAGCCTATTGAGCAATTAGTTGAGTTTTCGCATGCAGTTACCACTGGCGATCTAAATTGCCCAATAAATATTAAAAGTCGTGATGAAATTGGCACTCTTGCCAGTGGTTTTAAAATGATGCGTGCTGCAGTAAGACAACAAATAAACAGCATGCATGAGCAACATAGTCAATTAGAAGAAACCGTTGCAAAACGAACTCAAGAATACTTGGATGCCAAAGAGCAAGCCGAGCAGTCAAACCAAGCTAAGAGCAGGTTCTTAGCGAATATGTCACATGAGCTAAGAACACCGCTTAATGCAGTATTAGGCTTCAGCCAATTACTCCAAGACAGTGAAACTGATAAAAATAAACGCCGCTATTTAGAAGCCATTTCGATCTCTGGCAGCTCTTTGCTAAACGTCCTCAATGATATTCTTGATTTATCTAAAATTGATGCAGGAAAAATGCAGCTGGACATGGAAAGGGTCGAAATTCCGACGATGTGCCATGAACTAAGTATGATGTTTTTGCAGCTCAGCGCTCAAAAGGATCTAGATTTACAGATCACTTCACACCCTGAATTTAAAACCCCTGTTTTACTTGATAGCAATAAAGTTCGACAGGTACTGACAAACTTGATCAGTAATGCGATTAAATTTACCTCACATGGTAGCGTTAAAGTTCACTTTGACTTTGAAGAACGTGAAAATGATGGCCACATTAATATAAAAATTCATGTCAAAGATACTGGCAAGGGGATCCCAACCGATCAACAAGCGCTGATTTTTAATGATTTTGAGCAAGTTCAAGGGCAACGCAGTTCTGAATTTGGTGGCACTGGGCTCGGTTTAGCTATATCTCATCGCTTTATAAAATTGATGGGTGGTGAACTATCTGTAATTAGTGAAAAAGATAAAGGTAGCGAGTTTATTGTATTGCTACCAAATATAGAATTTGCCGAATCAAAAACAGAGGTTAAACATCGAAATTACCCTGCTATTTCTAGCTATCATTTTAATCCAGCTCGTATATTGATAGTTGATGATATTCCATACAACCGAGAGTACTTGGAGTCATTTCTATCACGCTGGAGCTTTACAATAGATACAGCAATAAACGGTGAAGAGGCCTTGAAAAAGGTAGAAGAGAACCAACCTGATCTGATCATTATGGATCTAAAGATGCCAGTGATGGGTGGATTAGAAGCAAGTCAGCTAATTCGTAGTGATGATCGCTTTAAGCATATTCCAATCATTGCGGTTACAGCATCGGTATTAAAAGACGATAAGGCGCAATCCAGTATTTTGACAGACTACATAATTAGTAAGCCAATTCACCGTGAGCACCTTATTTTCATCATTGCCCAGTACCTAGATTAAGTATGGGTTAAACACGCATTAGTCGCGTTTTTTCATCGCTATGGCATTCATGCAATAGCGTAAACCACTTGGCGGCGGGCCATCGGGGAATACATGTCCTAAATGTGCATCGCAAACATTACATACGGCTTCAATTCGCTGCATACCATGGCTAAAGTCCGCAATATAGGCAATGCTTTCAACACTGCTTGGCTGAGTAAATGACGGCCAGCCGGTGCCACTATCGAACTTTTCATCACCGTCAAATAGTAAGTTGTCACAACATATACATGCATATTGACCAGGTTCAAATATCGTACATGAATCAGAGCTGTGAGGACGTTCGGTGCCTTTTAAGCGGGTAACATAGAATACATCTTGTTCGAGCTCGGCTTGCCATTCAGATGGCGATTTTTCGACTCGACGTGGAGGTGTTGGGTTGCCGTTATGGGCAAACTCTAAAATATCTTGCCAAGTTAACATAGTGCTCCCTCAGGGTTGAATACAACAGTTGCACAGTACATCACAAGCCCTACTAAGGGCAAGCAGCACGCATCTAGTGATTAATGTGTTTGCAGCCGGATATCTATTTGTGCACGTTCACGCTCAGAAAGTAGCTGTGCTAAATGGCTATTAATTTGGCTGCTAGCAACACTCAATACTGCAGTTATTTGCTGGTCGTTGACATCCGTTACATGGATTATACCTTCGCCGATTTCAATCTGCTTAATTTGGCCAATTAAAACAAACTCAGCTTTGCGTTTAAAATCGAATAAACCAGCCAGACTTATCAGCGCTAGCTGATTTACATCACGCTTTAGTAAATCAGTAATGGGGTTACGCGCTACAAATAACGGAGTCACTCGATATAAGCTTGATAACGTAATAAAGCCCCATAACATCACAAACAACGAAAATGCAGCACTGTGCCAAAGTGACGTAAATACCCATAAAGCAATTAATACCAGCGCGATAGTGAGTGAAATTTTTGCTAAAAGCTTATTAATTGCCAACATATTGCAGCCCTACTCTTTTTCAATTGGATCTGGCCAATCATTAAAAAAGACCGACAGATATCTGCTTTTTAATAAATATAACAGTACCCATAACACCAGTACCATTTGACAGGCTAAAAAAAACGAAAACTGATAATGACTGTGCGCAGCCTGATAGGTTAACCAACTTAAATCTGTGATGGCACACAAAATTAATGGCCAGCGCATAAAGCGCCATATAGACGCGAGACGTTTTGCACTTTCAGCATTTTCTTGAGGTCGGCGTAAACAAAAGATCACCGCCGGTAATAAGGCGATTGCTGCTATAGCAATGGCTGTAAAGAAATCGCTTTTCGACTTAAAAAACAGCGACATGATATCTAAATCAGGGCGACGGCTGAGCGCCGCCATAATCCATATAAAGTAACTGCGTAACAATACTAACAACGTTAAATGAAACGCCACTGGGGTTCGATAAGCGCCATGTTTATCCCAGTATTCTGGCCCGTAGCGATTCATATTTGGTTCTTCTTATCAGCAATGATGCCGAGTACCAAAAACGCAGCGGTAAGTGTAAGCGCCAGCCATTTAACTCCGAGTAGCATTAGCAGCTTACTTAAAAATGGAGTTACAAACACCACAAGTAAGCCCATGCCAAACCCTGTGACCAACACAAAGCAAAGCACGCGTATAATAAAGTGACGACGCGCGACAAAGCGCTTGGTCACTTTAATAATGTCGTTTGCATACAAGGATAAAAAGCACACCACCAGCAGTAATGAAATATTGTAAAGGTGTGGTTGCAGCCAGCTGCCGATTGTTAAAGCAACTGACGACAGTGCCTGCAAGAGACTATCCATTGTGCTCACTTAAAAGCGCAATAAGATCAGCCTCAGTTAACACATCAATGCCTAGGTCTTGTGCTTTGGTTAATTTTGAGCCCGCTTTTTCACCTGCAATCAGCGCATCTGTTTTCGCCGATACACTACCCGATACTTTTGCACCTAACGCTTGTAAACGCGCTTTTGCATCATTACGGTTAAGCTCGCTTAATGTGCCAGTCAGCACGTAAGTTAAGCCCGCTAATGGCTGCGCATCGGCACTTGGCGCGGTTAATTCTGGCCAGTGAATACCTTGCTCAACTAACGCATTTACAACTGCCATATTGTGCTCTTCGCTAAAGAAGCCACGTACATGCTTGGCAACGATCTCACCCACGTCGCTTACTTCAGTTAACGCATCAACGCTTGCTTGAGTGATTTTTTCTAGTGTTAAAAAGTGGTTTGCTAAGTTTTGCGCGGTTGCTTCACCCACTTCGCGAATACCTAACGAGTATAGGAATTTAGCTAAGGTTGTTTGCTTAGCATCTTGCAGCGCATTAACTAAGTTCTTAGCAGACTTTGGACCCATTCGCTCTAGTGATTCAAAATGCCCTTGTTTAAGGATAAATAAATCAGCAGGTGTTTTGATAAGCTCACGGTCAACGAGTTGATCAACAATTTTGTCGCCTAAACCATCAACATCAAGGGCTTTACGTGACGCAAAATGTTTAATTGCTTGCTTGCGCTGCGCTTGGCACACTAAACCACCGGTACAGCGGGCAACCGCTTCACCTTCAATGCGCTCCACATGTGAGTCACAAATTGGGCAGGTAGCAGGGAATTCAATGTCTTTCGCATCGTCAGGGCGACGCTCAAGGACAACTTGGGTAATTTGCGGAATAACATCACCCGCACGGCGAATAATCACCGTATCGCCAATTTTAACGCCTAAACGGGCAATTTCATCACCATTATGCAGCGTTGCGTTAGATACCGTTACGCCCCCCACAAATACCGGCTCTAATCGTGCTACAGGGGTAATTGCGCCAGTGCGCCCTACCTGAAACTCAACATCAAGTAATTGGGTGATTTCTTCTTGCGCAGGGAATTTAAAAGCAATTGCCCAGCGCGGCGCACGTGCCACAAAGCCTAAACGCTCTTGGTGTTTTTTGTCGTTAACTTTTATTACCACACCGTCAATTTCGTAGGCAAGGCTACTTCGACGCGTCAATATATCTTGGTAATAATCAAGTGCAGCTTGCTGGCCTTCAACCAGTTTTGTTTCTGGGCAAAGTGGTAAACCCCAATCGGTCAGTTTAGCCAGTTGTTGATAGTGATCTTCTGGTAACTGCCCATCGGCAACAAGCCCAGTGCTGTAGGCATAAAACATCAGTGGACGTTTTGCTGTTACTTTAGAATCAAGCTGTCGTAAGCTACCAGCCGCAGCATTACGCGGGTTAACAAAGACTTTGTCGCCACGTTTTTCGGCTTCACTGTTTAGTTTGGCAAAACCAGCGCTGTCCATAAATACTTCACCGCGCACTTCAAGCTCTGCTGGAAAGTCATCGCCACGTAACTTAAGCGGCACATTACGAATTGTTTTCACGTTTTGGGTGATGTTTTCACCTACCATGCCATCGCCACGGGTAGCTGCTTGAACTAAAACCCCATCACGGTAAATAATTGATACCGCTAAACCATCAAGCTTGGGCTCACAACAAAAAGTCAGCTCCTTGTTGTCCATTAAACGCTCTTTGATACGGCGGTTAAAGGCGGCAAACTCTTCTTCTGAAAAGGCATTATCAAGTGACAGCATGGGCACTTGGTGAGTAACTTGCTCAAACTTATCAAGTGCTGCGCCACCGACTTTTTGGCTTGGTGAGTCTGGGCTTTGAAACTCAGGATTAGCTTGCTCAAGGGCGCTTAATTCGCGCATTAAACGGTCATATTCAGCATCAGGAATGCTCGGTGCATCCAGCACATAATAATTATGGTTATGCTCTTCTAACTGGGCACGAAGTTGGCTAATTTGCTCAAAGATAGGGCTGGACATGAAAACCTCAAAAATCTACATAAAAAAGCCACTTAGACGACTTAACGCCAAGTGGCCTAATACTTATACTCTGTGTGTGCGATTATGATGAAAAGCAGCGAACTTTCTCAACATACTCACGAACGCTTTCAACCGTCATTTCTTCACGGTTGCTATCTAAAATCGTTGCACCAAATTCATCTGCTAGCTTTTTAGCTGCACTGTGCAACATGTTGAATGCACTTAGACCGTCGCCATCACATGGTAAGGTCATAAATAAGCTAACACCTGCCGTACTAAACTGTTCCATATTATCAATATCGAACGTGCCTGGGTTGTACATATTCACTAAACGGAATAACACCGGGCCTGTACCTGCTGGGTCTAAGTGACGGTTAAAGAAACCTTCTTCAGAATACTTAAAGCCTAACATATTAACAGCTGGCAATAATTGGCTGCCATCCATTGTTAAACCTTCTGGCATTTGTAAATGCACAATAATGAAATCGGTTGGAGCTTGTGCATCAGCAGGTTCTTCTTCAACTTCTTGTTGCTCAGCTTCAGGCTCTTCAACAACCTGTTCTGAAACAGCTGGTTCGTCGTGACTTTCTGCTGAAAAGCTTAAATCACCAAACTCTGGCTCATCACGTTCTTGCGGTTTTGCAGTTGCAGCCTCTTGAACCTCGCTGGTTGTTTCGTTCGGTTCAACCCGTTCAACTGAAGGCGTATCTGGGTTGTCCTTTTTACGCACCGACCATAAGCCGTGAATTAATAAACCACCAATGACAAATACACTGATTACGATTAAAGCCCATCTTAATTCTTCGGCCATCCCCTCACCTTTATTATTTGATATGCCTAAATTTTATGCATGTGCCATTTGCACAGCTTGTTCTATATCTACAGCGACCATACGTGATACACCTGGTTCGGCCATAGTTACACCGGTCAATCTGCCTGCCATTTCCATGGCAATCTTGTTATGACTGATATAAATAAATTGTACTGATTGTGACATCTCTTCTACCAAACGGCAAAAACGACCCACGTTCGCATCATCCAATGGCGCATCCACTTCATCTAGCATACAGAATGGAGCTGGATTGAGCCTGAATATTGAAAACACCAATGATAATGCGGTCAGCGCTTTTTCTCCACCACTAAGCAGGTGAATTGTCGAATTTTTCTTGCCTGGTGGCCTTGCCATGATGCTCACCCCACTTTCAAGTAGATCATCACTGGTCAATTCAAGGTAAGCACTACCGCCACCAAACACTTTTGGGAATAACTCCCCAAAGTCTGTATTTACTTGTTCAAAGGTCGCCTTGAAACGATTTTTTGTTTCTCGGTCGATTTTTTGAATCGCCCCTTCAAGGGTATTTAATGCTTGCGTTAAGTCATCAAGCTGCTGATTTAAATAATCGCTGCGCTGTTTAGCCTGCTCAAACTCATCTATTGCCGCTAAGTTCACCGCGCCAAGTTCATTTAATGCTTGCGTGGTTTTTGTAAGCCTCGTTTGCATGCTATTTAAATTGGCATTTTCAGGCAGTTCTTCAAGTACTGTTTTTAAATTTTGTTCCAGTTCTTCAAGTGGCTCTAACGCAGCTTGCGCCTTCACGATTAAACTTTGCTCATCCAGCGCCAATGCTTGCAACTGCTCTTGTAACGTCACCAACTCAGATTGCGATGATTTCAGTGCTGTTTGCTTATCAGCAAGCTCCTTTTTAGCTTGACTCAAGGCCGCTTGCAAGTTTTTCAGCTCAACGTCACTTTGTTGATGCTTTTCAAGCAATAGCATAATCTGCTCTGCTACTTCTTCAAGCGGGATCACTAGCTCTTCTAGTTGCTCGTTGAGCTCTAATACAGCTTCACTGGCAGCACTTTGGGCGGCATTTGCATGCTGAAGTTTGGTTTCGCTAAGTTGACATTCACTGCGAGCTTTTTGTTCAGCCAAATTTGCTTGATGTGCTTGCGTTTTATATTGCTCAAGCATAGAAGCCACTTGGCGATAGCGGTTATTTGCCTCAGCTTGTTGGTGTTTTGCTTGCTCTAACTCAGTTTCAAGTTCTAATTGCTGCTCTAACAGTTGTTCAAGTAAACACTGCTGCGTTTGTTGCTGCTCATCGGCATTTTGCTTTTGTTCAGCCAGTAAGGTTTGACGCTGTTGTAACTTAACAAGCTGGTTTTGCCACTGGGTTTGCTGCTCTAATAGCATATCGCGTCGAGTGCTGGCCGATGCAATCTGCTGAGCCGCTTGGTGAATTCGCTCTCTGTATTGCTCTTTATCGGCGATAAGTGTTTTTTTGTGAGCTAGGTGCTCATTTAGCAATTGCTGCTTAGTTTCTAATTGCTCGTTGAGTTCTTCATCTAACTGCTGTGCATCACTTAGCTGAGCATGCTTTAAGAGCAAAGAATTGTCGGCGTCTTTATTGGCATCGGTATGAAAGTTACGACCATGCATACAGCCCTCTTCATCAATCACAGCCAGCCAATATGGATCCGCCAAAATAGCGTCATCAAAACAAGGTTGAAATGCAAACCGTGCTAATAAATCAGGGTAAGCACCCGATTCGATATAATTAGCTAATGACTCTTTTGGTAACTCATCATCAGGTGCAGGCCAAACACTGTTAGGCTCTTTATGTTGACTGACCTTTAGATGCTCAAGGCCAAGTAGGGCTTGTTCAATTAGCGGCTCAAAGCCAGAAGCCACCTTTAACTGCGCCAATAGAGAGACACTTTCGTTGTCGGTTTGCTCTGATAACAAAGAGTTAAGCGCAGCTATGCTGGCTCTATTTTCATTACTGTGCTGCTGAACCCGCTTTAAATCCTGCTCTAAGTGCTGTTGTTCTTTATCCGCTTGTTCTAGGTTTTGAGTGAGCTTATTTAGCGCACTTTGTTGCTGCGCAAGCTCCTTCGTCAGTGTTTGAATATGCTGTTGTTGCTCTGCAATTTGCGCTGCAACTGGGGTCGCTTCGAGTTCACTAATTTCAGCGGCAAGTTGTGTCTGCTGAGACTCAAGTTGCGCAACAGTCTGGGCAAAGTGAGCCTGTTGATTCTTTGCAACATTAATATCACTGCTATGAGCTTGGCTTTTCTGTAAGGTACTTTGATATTGCTCATTGGCGCTTTGCGTTTGTTGCTGCTGTAGAGCAACTTGCTCTTCAACCTCTGCAACTTGCTCAGCGCACAGTAAACTTTGCTCAATCGCTTCTTGTAGCTGCTCTTGTAAAATGGCGGCTGAAGCGTGTTGCTCTTCTTGCAGCTCTTTATTTTGTAACTGCAGTTGTTGCTGTTTGATAAGGTTTTGGCTAAGTGTTTGCTGTTGCTGCTTTAAGCTGATCTGTTGCTGTTCTTTGCGGGTTAACTCTGTATGAGTTTGATGCTGAGCCTGCTGGGCGTCTTGCAGTTTTTGCTGCTCAAGTTGCACCTGATTTTCAAGACTTGCTAAAACATCATCGTGGCCAGAGTGCGCTTCTCTAAAGAACTGAATTTGCTCTTTAAGTTTATTGATTTGCTCAGCTTTATCGATTTGTTGTTGGTGTAACTTCTGCCATTTTAAAACCGCAATTTGCCCTTTTAAGGTGCGCTCAGTGGCTTTTAGCTCTCGGTATTTTTTTGCATCGACTGATTGCACTGCAAGTTTATCGAGCTGTGTTTGCAACTCCTGCCTTACATCAAGCAATCGCTCAAGGTTTTCGCGGGTACTTTTAATGCGGGTTTGAGTTTCACGACGACGCTCTTTGTATTTTGAAACCCCCGCAGCTTCTTCTAAAAAAACACGTAAATCAGCCGGTTTACTCTCAATTAAACGCGAGATCATGCCCTGCTCAATAATCGCATAACTGCGCGGGCCAAGACCTGTGCCTAAAAAGATGTCGGTAATATCACGCTTACGGCATTTGCTGCCATTTAGAAAATAAATTGACTGGCCATCTCGAGTCACTAAGCGTTTGATCGCCACTTGGTTTCGATCAGCAAAGGTATTCGGTAAATGACCACTGGTGTTATCAAACACCAACTCAACAGAGGCTTGTGAAATTGGCTTTCGATTAGTTGAGCCGTTAAAAATAACATCGGTCATGGCATCGCCACGTAAGTTTTTAGCTGAGCTTTCACCTAGTACCCAACGCACTGCATCAATGACATTTGATTTGCCACAGCCGTTCGGGCCGACAACACACGTCATCTGATCAGGAAATGGGATCTTAGTAGGTTCAACAAACGATTTGAAACCCGCTAATTTTATGGTGCTTAAGCGCATCTAATTGTTTTACCGATTTTTATTGTTATTCTTCAATTTAACCCATTTTAGGGTAAAAGGTTAAGCGTGGCGCTTAAAATTATCTAAAATAATACCCGTTGCCATTGCTACATTAAGCGATTCTGCTTGGCCATAAGCCGGAATAGTGATTTTATCAGTAACTAAGCTTTCGCAATCAGCACGAATACCATGGGATTCACTGCCCATGAGTAATACGGCATCTTGCTTAAGAGCAGTTTTGTGAATGTTCTCACCTTCTAAAAATGCGCCATACACAGGAAGGTTTAAACTAGGTAAGTAACTGGTTAAGTCGGTTTGTGTGACACTCACACGAGCAAATGAACCCATGGTTGCGCTGATGGTTTTCGGGTTATAAGCATCGGCACTGTCTGTGCTGGTAACAATATGCTTAATACCATACCAGTCAGCAACACGAATAATCGTACCCAAATTCCCCGGATCCGACACGCCATCAAGGGCTAAAATAAGCCCTGATGTGGGTAATGCTTGCTGACTTGGCATATCAACAACAGCAATTGCGGCGTTGTTACTAACAAGTGTACTGGCTTTAGTTAGGCTGTCTTCATCTGCTTCAATGACTTGATGGGCTGCAAGCGCTGTTTGATGCGCAGAAATAAATGCTGGGGTCGCAAAAATATGAGCAATACTTAAACCACTGTTTAGTAATTCAAGTACATTTTTTTCGCCTTGAACAAGGTACTGATTGTATTGCTTACGGTATTTCTTTTGACCTAATGCACGAATTAGTTTCAGTTGGTTTTTTGAAATCATAACAGCCTCATAAAATGATGGTTTAGTATATCAGATTCTGTACTCGAAAAACCAAGGGGAAAGTGCCAATTGCTTATTCAATCAGCACTTTTAAGAGACACTTGCCAATAAGAGGCATTAACTAATTTTCGTCAGCCACTCATTTAACCATGGCTCAGTAACAGGCCAAGGCTCAAAATCTTCACAGGCATCAATTTCTAAACGATGACCGACAGGTTTTGCCTGTAAATCACGAAACAGCTCATCAAAACTGCGACCTGCACCACAAAACGTATCGCCATAGCTGCGGTCACCCATAGCAATAATGCCGTATTGCTTGCCCGTTAACAGTGGGAATTGATCATTTAATTGGCTATATAAAGCGATTAAATTGTCAGGTATATCGCCCTGACCCGTCGTTGAAGTGATCACTAAAATATGTGACGCAGCCAGCATGTCATCAACCGTGCCATTTTCAACTAATTTCGCTTGATGCTCTGACTTTTCAATAACTTCAATAACTTGTTCGCTTAAACGCTCAGCACCGCCGTAAACACTGCCGACAAAAATACTAATGGTTGCCATAATAATCCTTTTCTTCTGTTGGCCAGCCAAGTTGCTGGCAAATCGTTAACATTGCATCGCCTAAAGGCGCTCTAATTGTTATTGCTTGCTTGCTATAAGGGTGCACAAACTTTAATTCAGAGGCAAATAACATTAAACGACGAAGCTGAAAATGCTCTCTAAAAAATTGATTATGCTGATTATCACCATGATTTACATCACCAATAATTGGCAATGATAAATGTTTTAAATGACGGCGTATTTGATGTTTGCGGCCAGTTTTTGGAAAACACTCCACCAGCGAGTAACGAACTGTTGGGTATTTACCAATTGGAATAGGCAAGCTTGCTTGGTGCAAGCAATGAAATTGCGTTTGTGCTTCTTGCGGTGCTTTATTTTGATCAGCAAACTTGTCGGCGATTTTATCAAGCTCTTCTTTTAAAGGTTTATCTAAGAAGATTGATTCGTTTAAAAAGCCTCTTACTAGAGCTAAATAACGCTTTTCAATTTGCCCATCAATAAATAACTGATTCATATCACGGGCTGCTTCTGAACTTAACGCAAACAATAATACGCCTGAGGTTGGTCTATCTAAACGATGTACAGGAAACACGTGTTGACCAATTTGGTCACGCAGCATTTGCATTGCAAATTGGGTTTCGTGTTTGTCTAAAAACGAACGGTGAACCAATAAACCGGATGGTTTATCAATCGCAATGTAATTTTCATCGCGGTACAGAATCGTTAACTCGTCAAATTGTGGCTTAACAATCTCTTGCATCTTAGTCATCACTCAAAAGTTGATCGAGTTTTTGTAAAACGTTAATCACATCATTAGCACCGCTGTGTTGTACCAGCATCATTTCAGCCATAGGCGCAATTGCAAAATTACGGGGTAAAGGCTGAGCATGTGCAATGAGGGTATGCATTTTTTCAAGAAAAACAAATTGCAGCCATTGCTCAAAAGCCATAGTGTCATGACAAAACGGCACACTTGAGTTAAGTGCACTTGGGTCAATCGGTGTTGTTTGCCAAAGTGAATGGCGTTGTAATGTGGATTCTAATTCGCGCAGCAGCGCCAAAGTCTGTTGATGCATTGTAAAACTCTTAATACCTTTGTGCTTAGTATACCCTGTTCCAAGGCGCCATGGTATGGCGTATAATTCGCGGCTGATATAGATTAATTACGGTAATTGAGATTTTATGACTGAGCAGATCGCCACCTTAGGGCAACTTCTGGATGCAGCAGGTACCACTTGGCGTGCCTTCGATATTGGCAGACACATCACGAAATTAGACAAAAAACAATTTCTTGCCATTGAAGAAACAAAAATCCCTTACCCATACCCGCTTGCAGGTCATGCTTGGCTTGCTATTCAATTTTGGGATGTAAAAGCGTCTAAAGAACCTTATGTATGGTTTTTAAAATTCCCACTAGATGAGCAAAGCCGTCTTGTAAGCGCAAGCCGCGATCATTTCGCAAACATGGTAATTGAAGCGCTTGGTACAGAAATTACCGGTGAAAATGCCGAAGGCAAATTAGACAACAACCCGTATGTATTTACGCCAAACGCCAACAAGTTAGCGGCATTTAATGCACAGGTTAAATGTTTGCTTAAACAAAGTGCTTCACAGTATTACGAATATGCGCAGCTGTATTTTTCAGGCAAACTAGGATTTGATAATTGGCAAAGTGTTGCAGTACAAGGTATTGCAGACTTTGCGATGCGTTTAGATAACGACAACAATTTAGCAAATCTACAAGCCGCTTGGGGGCAATTACCAGTCGAAGTATTACAGCCGCTAAGTGCAATGCTTGAACATGTTGCAATCGAACCCGTGTTTGCAGAGCAATTGTTAGCCTATGGTTTAAAGGCGATAGAGCAAAAAGACGACATCGCCCTTGTAGCAGCCCTCAGAAGCTTATCAAAAACACCAGCACAAGGTTTAACTGCGCAACTTGTAGATGCTGTATTACGCTCTGATATGAACACCCAGTCAGATGTCCTATTAACAATTGCAGGGCGTTGTTTTAGCACGCTTGAAGACCCAGAACGCTTACATGTGTTTATGGATTGCTGTGCACACCACACTGAAATTGAACAACTGTTTGTGAGTATTTTCACCGATTTAGTTGCAATTCCTAGTATTCGCCCTCACCTACTAGGTTTATTAAGAAAAGAAAATCGTAGCGAAACTCTCGCTCGCGCAATTGGAAGGTTATTCTCGTAAATGGCAGGCTTGTGGACACTCATCATCATTGGCAGCATCATCTATTTTTTTTGGTTAAACAGAAAAGTAGCCGAAGCAGCTAATCTTCATGCACAAAGACAAATTGAGCAATTAAATGTGCAATTGATGAGTGTTGCTTGCAATAAACGCCGACTTGGTATTTTAAAAAGCGGCAAACCAGGTATCAAAAGCGAATTTATTTTTGAGTTTTCGAGTGATGGGCAAAGCGTGTATCAAGGCGTTTTGATCATGGAAAATGAATTACTTAAAAGTGTCGTAATACCGCCACATAAGATTTAAGTTGCGAGTTGCGAGTTGCGAGTTGCGAGTTGCGAGTTGCGAGTTGCGAGTTATACAAGAATAATTGCAAGTGCGAGAAGTGCAACCTCCAGAAAGAACTAAGGCGTAGCTAATAGCCACGCCCCAATCTTGCTACTTCCATGATTAAGTATCCTTACTTATGCCGAAGCTGCCTTTTTATCTTTCCCCTGAACGGGTATACATCCGATACACCCACCATGCTACTTCATGTAACATTTAACACATCCTAGTGCCGTCCTCTTGCCGTCAATGGCTATCCACTTCGTTTTCCAAACGCTCCTTTAGCTTCCTGCTAAAATCATCCTTTGGTCAGTCCTTTTCAATCGCTCCGCGATTGTACTGCATCCTGGCAGTGTCCTCGTTCTTCCTTGCTTCCCTAGCTCTTGTCCCTTTGCTTCCTGCTAAGCATCTTGCTTTGTTGCCATAATCCTAATCCTTGGCATCAGTTCATTCATTGAACCTGCGTCTTCTTGACATGATTAAGTTTAGAGAAATGCGGATATCTTGGTAGGCATAAAAAGTAATTTTTTCTAAGTCACAAAAATGACAAAAACAATAAATCCTTTAAAATCATTACAATAAGCAATTATAGGTACAAATTTAAAGGCATTAAACTGATAAAACGCACAGCAATGTGAGACTTATCGCACATTGCTATTTCCAAAACGTCCTTTGCTTAATTTGCAGCTTTGAACATCAAGTCACCTTCAACTTGGTTAAAGCTCAAGGCTTTGAACACCTCAAACCCTTCAGAGCTAAAGAATTCACGCTGTTCAGAGCGGGTAACAAATACAGCTAAACCACTTGCTTGATTGCTTGACTCAACTAAATCATCAAGCCCTCGTAGCAGATATCTGCCTAAACCTTGCCCCTGAAAATGTGGGTCAACGGCTATAAAGGCTAAAAACAGATAATGGCCTTTGCTTGAAAGCGCTTCGCGAATAGTACGCTCTTTTTCTATAAGCTGATTGGTTTGCAAGTAACCTGCACTGAGCATCAGTTTTAAGCGCCAATGCCAGTATCGCTCAGCTTGTAGTTCACTTGCCGAATCAAATACACAGGCAATGGCTTTTAATCTACTTTGTGAGTAAAGACCTATTAGAGGCTGTTTTTCTTGCCAGAAACTTGCTAGCTCTTCACGTACTAAAGCACGTAATTTAGTTTCATATTTACTTGGGTTATCTTGTTGAAAACCTAATACATTCTGAAGAACGGGATCATCATGATAGGCTTGATAAATAAGGCTTGCAGCAGTGCTGATATCTTCAGCACTCAGGTATTGCACACTTAAGGTTTCGGGTTCAACAACTGTCAAAATACTCATCCTTTTATTTGTTTTATTATTTTCGTACTAGACTATAAGGTATATACCCAACGGTGATTAAAGACAAATTCAGCGTAAGTTAAACTGCGGTTCATCATCATTAAGTTCAAGAAGTAATAATTATCGCCATACACAAGGAGCAGAACTATGGATACGACAAAACATGATATTTCGACCCTATTTGCACAACTTGGTTTACCGAGCAAAGAAAGTGAAATAGATGCTTTTATAGCATCTCATCAACTGTCTGATACAACCCTATTGCAGGAAGCGCCTTTTTGGGATGAAGCTCAGCAACACTTTTTGGCAGAATCACTTGCAGAAGATGGTGCTTGGAGCGAGGTGATTGATGAATTAGACGCAAGGTTACGCCAGTAACGCCTGCGAGCTAATTGACAAGCTTAAATAACATTCTTTTAGCTCGTTAATTAGGAAAGTAATTTCACTCCACATCTATTATTGCTACCATACGCGCGCACTGCAGCCCATATACTGCGGTGCTTTTTAGTCTTTATAAAAGAGTTTATACAAAAATGAATGCCGTTGTATTTGATGCAATTAAAACCCTTCTTGATGAAGGTAAAACCCCAACAGTTGCCTTAACTAAAAGTAAGTTAACCCAACCTATGCCGATGCCTGTGATCATCGCTGCGGTTAGCCAATATAAAAACAATCCGGATTCAATTAATAATTTCATCAATAACCCGTCAAATGAACAACTGAGTACACCAAAAGAAAGTCAATTGGATCGTATTGAAGCTAAATTAGATAGGTTATTAGCACTGCTTGAGAAAAAATAATGTTTGTTGTCGATCTGACTTTTGATTGCTACCAAGATACTACCCTAGAGCTTGCTGAGCAGGCGATAAACCGCCTAGTGAATGCGCTTCGTTTTAACGGCCAAATAATTGGTGATGAATTTCCAACGGTTTTAAAAGATGGATTTTTCATTACTCGTGTAATGTGCCCAACCGAAGATGCGATGCATCCGCTCAACCATAGCCCGTTTGTAAAACATAGCATTGAGCAATTAAACACTGCAGGCTTACTGGCACCAAAAGTTAAAGTGGTCGGCCAAGACATTCACTCAAATGGCGCAGACATGTGTCATGATCCGTCATGCTATATTTTGTATACCACGTACGTGCACACCTGTAGCCCGCTTTATTGTGGTGATGACTTTTTGCCTGTACCGTTATTTCGCATTCCAGCCATTGCCAATGGCGATTACAAAACACTCATTAAATGGCAAGAAGACTGGCAAGCGTGCGATCAAATTCAGATCAATGGTGCAACCCGTTGTGAATTTCCTGCGCTTGAAGAGCTAACTAGCATCAAGAGTGACTTATACCGCCGTGGTCGTGATATCACGAAACGTATTAGTTTTCTAACCAAGAAGCCGGTTTATTACTATTTATACCGTGTAGGCGGCGTTGACAAAGAGTCAGAGCTTAAACGTCGCTGCCCAAGCTGCGATGGCGAGTGGAAATTACCAGAGCCATGGTTTGGCTTATTTGATTTTCGTTGCGAGCCCTGTGGCATTGTTTCGAATATCTCGTGGGACTTTCAATAACCTAATAAAGGTAATAACCAGATACACAAAAGGGGCAACCGCCCCTTTTTACTTATTGAATTTACACCGTTACTTTGTCTAAAAACTCACTGATGCTATTCGCTAGCACATGATGTGGTTTTTTACCCACATACTCTAAGCAAACCTCACCGCTTTCGACTAATACAGTGATCAGTAGATCATCTTGCTCTGTAAGACCAATAAATACGGTTTCTGGCTGCTTTAGCTTGCGCTTCATTAACACGTGACCGGTAATATTTTGCTGTAAGCGGCTAAAATCATCTTCATTCCATGCTTGTAGCAGTTCAATGTGATGATCATCAATACTCAATAACAAATTACCCGCATAGACATGACCAAACAATGGGCTTAAATCTTCAGGAAACGATAACTCTAGTGCCTTGGCTAAGTCTTCTAAACTGCCAGCAGGTTGTTGTGGGGTTGCACACCACTGAATAAGCCCCTGCTCATCTACTTCGCCCTGCTCACATGGACTTGGCCATGCTGTATCATGTTCAATAACAGGAAGCTTTCCTGTGCGTTCGAGGCATTTTTCACTAAATGCTTGATGTAACTTATCTAGTTTTGTAGAAACAGACATACTGCGAAACTCATTGGCTTTAGGTATAATGCCGCCATTGTAACTACAAAAGTGTAAAGATGACAGATTACAGCAACTCACCCGAACTAAAAAACAGTGTTCTTGGTAAAAGCACAGAGTATGTAGATACCTACACACCCAGTTTACTGTTTCCTATTGCCCGTAAATTAAACCGTGATGCATTAGGTGTTAGCGAAGATAACTTACCGTTTAAAGGGCAAGATATTTGGACTGGCTATGAATTATCGTGGCTAAATAGCAAGGGTAAGCCAATGGTCGCTGTGGCAACGTTTGTATTTCCTTGTCAGAGCAGCCATATCATTGAGTCTAAGTCATTCAAACTGTACCTAAATAGCTTTAATCAAACACGTTTTGAGACGCTAGATGGCGTACATCAAGCACTGAGCAAAGACTTGTCAGATGCAGTTAATGCACCGGTAGTCGTTACTTTATACCAAGCAGATGATTTCAATTGTTTGCCATTTTCATCGTTACCGGGCGAATGTATTGATGATCTGGATATCGAAATCACCAGCTATGATATTGATGCAAGCTCACTTCGCCATAATGGTGATGAGATTGTCTCAGAAACCCTACACAGTCACTTACTAAAATCGAACTGTTTGATCACCTCACAGCCTGATTGGGCGAGTGTGATTATTCGTTATAAAGGCCAAGCGATTTGCCATGAAGCCTTATTAAAATATTTAATTTCATTTAGAACTCATAACGAATTTCATGAGCAATGTGTAGAGCGTATTTACTGCGATTTAATGCAGCAGTTAAACCTCGAAGAGTTAGAAGTGTATGCCCGTTATACACGCCGTGGTGGTTTAGATATCAACCCTTATCGCTCAACGAATCAAGATGAAACACCCTTCAAGGTAAAAATTAATCGCCAATAACTTTGGTGACAATAAAAAACCGAGTTGTGAACTCGGTTTTTTATTGTCTGAAGATTCGTTTCAGATAATTACTCGTCTTTAAAAATACCCACATACGTTGGTGATGTATTTGATTTACTCGCACGGTACATACCTGCGGTGTTAAACGGCAAGCTGATGTTACCTTTAGCATCAATGATGATCACACCGCCTGTGCCACCTATAGGCATTAATACATCGTGGATCACTTCGTTCCCCGCTTCCACAATGGTTTTACCTTGGTATTTTACGCGAGCACAAATATCAGCTGCCACATTGTAGCGAATAAAGTACTCGCCATGGCCTGTCGCAGATACTGCACATGATTCGTTTTCAGCAAAGGTCCCCGCACCAATCACTGGTGAATCGCCCACACGGCCAAAACGTTTTGCTGTCATGCCACCTGTAGAGGTACCTGCTGCGATATTACCGTTTTTATCAAGTGCAACTGCACCGACAGTGCCCATTTTGTAATTAACTGGCAGGGCTTTGTGTGCAGCTTGGTAGTCTTTGCTAGTTACTTTTTGTTTATCGAGCTTTTCTTTTGCTTCTAATAAGGCTTTATAACGGTGCTCAGTATCAAATAGGTTGTTTTCAACCAGCGGCATACCTTGAGTTTTTGCAAACTCTTCAGCACCTTCGCCGCTGAGCATAACATGCACTGATTTTTCCATCACTAAGCGCGCCAAGTTAATTGGGTTTTCAATGTGTTTAACCCCAGCAACAGCTCCTGCTTGGCGTGTACGACCATCCATAATCGATGCGTCAAGCTCATGTGCACCGTCATAAGTATATACAGCACCGCGACCAGCGTTGAAATACGGCGAGTTCTCAAGCACATTAATTGCCGCAGTAATGGCATCTAGGCTCTCACCGCCTTTTTCGAGCACAGCATAGCCTGTTTCAACGGCTTCTTTTAGTTTTGCACGGTAAGCTTTTTCTTGCTCTGGCGTGAAGCGGCTTTTTTCAATTGTTCCAGCACCACCATGAATAGCAATAGCGAAAGGTTGATCACTACTATGGCTGAAAGTACTAAATGATAATGCGCTAAGGGCAATGGCTGAGGTGAGTAATGTTTTTAACATAGGGGCACTTATATTTATTTTAGTTTGTAAGCCCAATGTGAATAATTCGTCGCTGGTTTTCAAGCTTTAACAGACGAAAGAAACAAAAAAAGCGCCTAATGGCGCTTTTTTTCATCAGTTTAAAATTAAGCTTGAGCTGCTTTTAAACGTGCTAAACGTGCTACTTGGTGAGTAGACGTTAAGAAAGAGTAGATTGGTGCTAAATAGCCACGCTTACGAAGGTCTAAGAACTCTTCATCACCTAGTGAGTTAAGTTTTTTCTCGTCAACAAGGTAGATACCGTTGATGTCTTTTTTCTCACCTTTGATTTCTACAGTTAGCGTTTGAGCTACTAGTAGTTCTTTGTCTGCAAGGTACTTAGTGAATGCTTCAGTTACCTGAGAGAACTCGATGAAAGAAACAAGTGCTTCTTTACGACGCTTAAGGTATTCAGTTTCTTCACCGTTTTCGAAAAGTGCATTACCTGTTTCTTCGCTTACAAGTGGGCTTGCTTCGTCGATTACGATACCAAATTGGTCAGCTTCTGGATGCTTAACAAGACCAAGTGGGTAACGAGTCATAGACATAGGCGCAAATGCTGCTGTCCATTTGCCGTCTTGAATGAAAAGGTTTTCGCCTGGCTCTAGACCAAATAAAGCAACTGCTTGAAATTTACCTGATTCGTTGTTTTTAACAAATGCCATTGGGAATTCATTTGCGATACGTGCAAATTCGTGTGCAACCACAGGTACTAAATGCTGAGTTTTCATGAACTCAATGTTGATGCCATTTTGAATTTTAGTGTTGGCATGTTTTTCGTTATGTAAAGGCTGTACTTGTTGCTCCGCCATGATACTGCTCCGTTAATTTTATAATATGTTTTTGCTGTTAGTGCCCAAAGCCTATAGGTTTTGGCAACAAAAAGGAAGTGAAAATTTTGTGGCAGTTTGTACATTATAAATTAACAAATTTACCCATGTTGCTAATTAACCTTAAGTGATGAAAAAACAAGCTGCGATCAAGTAAATATTATCACGCATAAGCCACTATTTTTGTTAGTATATTCAACAAACACGGAATGACTGAGGCAAATAATGGAAGGCTATCGATTAAATAAAGACTATAAAGTAAGCCAAGTATTTATTGGTGAAATTAATGAAACCGTTATTATTGTTGATGACTTTTTGCACAACCTTGAGCCAGTTTATCAATTTGCCACAGAGACAGCCTACTTCCAGCCTTTTGGCAGCGATGGCACACTCTACCCAGGCAAACGAGATGAAATGCCTGCGCCCTACTACCGAGCTTTTGAGCAGCTAGTTAAAGAACTTTTAGAGCAAGGGATCATTACTAGCGGCGAAAATAATTTATATCTTCACCGCTGTAAACTTTCATTAGTGACTCAAAATGCGGATGAATTAAATACCTTGCAGCGTATGCCACATATTGATTCAACGGATGATAAAACATTTGCAGCAGTGCATTATTTGTCAGACAAAGAATGGGGTGGCACAGGCATATATAAATACCTACCTGAGAACATTATTAAAGTGACGGCTGATAACCAAAATAGCGTACATAACATGATTGCTGATACAGAAAAACACAGCGCAACTCATCCAGGCTATTTAAATGAAACAACAGCGCTTTTTGAAAAAGTGGTGGATATTGAAGCGAAGATCAATAGGCTCGTAATTTATAAGAGCAACCTATTGCATAGCGCAGCTCTTTTAAATCACAAAAAGTACTGTAATGATTTAAATAACAGTCGTTTATCTATCTCCTCATTTTTTAGAATCGACTGAGTTGGCTAATACGTATTAGCCAGCTCAGTTAATAAAATTAGTACTTCTGTAAGCCAAATTTCTTTATTTTATCTAACAGTTCTCTGTGCTTAGGTAGCTCGCTTAATAGCTGATTGACGCGCTGCTGTTTAAATTCAGCAACTTGTTGATTGTCGCTCTGCTTAGATTGCTGTTTGCCAGGTACATAATGCATACCAAACAGTACGTATAAGTAGTTTTCTAAGTCGAACAAATCGAACTTACTGGCAAAGTCTTCGCGTACCGGTGTAAAGCGCTGCCAGCGTGCTAGGTTATTTTTTAGTTTTTCTGATAACTGGTCGGTTTTTTTGTTATCACGCCAAAAAGCCGAATCAGTTCTATCCGAAATACAGTAATGCATTTTTATAAAATCAAACGTTTGTTGCCATACATAATTCACCTGCTGATTGTATTCATCAGCAACTAAGTTAATGTCCTCTCGGGTACGCGGAAAACGTTTAGCTAATAACCCCGCAGAAAAGTCTGCAATTAAGATGGCAGTTGCTTCAAGAGGCTCAACAAAGCCTTGCGACAACCCGATAGCCACACAGTTTTTGTGCCACATTTTTTCTCTGTGCCCTACTTTCATCGGGATCTTTCGTGGCGTTAAGTGCTCAAATTTATTACCTAAATAATGATGCAATTTAGCGTTTGCTTGCTCATCGCTCATATACTTAGATGAATAAACAAACCCCACTCCTCTTCGCTCTGTGAGCGCAATATCCCAGATCCAACCAGCTTGGTGTGCCGTAGCAATAGTATAAGGTGGTATTTCATCATCGCTTTGTGTCGGTACTTGCAATGTGATTGCAGTATCAGTTAATAAACTAGCTGACTTATCAACAAAGCCCACCCCTAGTTTTTGCCCAATAAAGGCAGCCGAAAAACCGGAGCAATCAATAATAAAGTCAAATTCTAAGGCGTTAGCTTCTGAGTCGATTAGATGTGTAATAAAACCTTGCTCATCAAAGCTAACATCCCTTATTTCTGCAAGCAGGTGTTTAACAGCAAAATGTTGCGTGGCATGGCTTCCTAAGAAAGCAGCAAACTTTTTAGCATCAAAATGATAGGCATAGCCATTGATACCTGCATATTGCGGTGTCGAAATTGTTTTCGGTGCTAGGTTATTTTCACAACACGCATGTTGCTTAGAAACAAAGTCTGCGTAATCATTACCGTTACCCTCAGCAAGCCACTGCTGCGTTAACTCCTCACCGAATATATGTGGGTGATCAAATAAATGATGGTAAAAGTTAGCACCATGTTTGTGTTTATCTAGCCAATTTACAAACTTGATTGACTGCTTAAAAGTAACATCACATTCATTGATAAAGTCACTTTCACTGATACCAAACTTTTGCAAAGAGTTGCGCATCGAAGGAACAGTACCTTCACCGACACCTATGCTGGCAATATTAGGAGACTCGATTAATGTGATCTCAATACCGCTTTGCAAAAGCGCATGGCCTAAATGGTTAGCGGCTAACCAACCTGCTGTTCCGCCACCAACAATTGCGATTTTTTTTATCATTTTCACTCGCCCACTTTTTACTCACAAAAAAGCCCAGTGCGAGCTGGGCTTTCTTAATTTCGTTATCTAAATCAAATTAGAAACGGAGTGATACACCTAGCTTGTAGCGTGCTTCACCTTCAAAGCTCCATGCTGGGTAGCCGTTACGAAGCTCAGGAACTACTTCTGCATCAGAAGGAGCAACACCGATTTGTACGCTGTCTTCTTCAGTTAAGTTAACAGCTTCAAACGTTACGTCAATGTTATCAGTTACGCTGTAGTTAGCACTGAAATCAAGAGTACCGTATGATTGATGCTCACGGTTACCATAGAAACCAGGTAGCTCACGGATCATGTACTCTGAACGCCAGTTATAAGCTAAACGTGCTGAGTAAGTATCTGTTTCATAGTAACCCACTAAGTTCACAGTATGCTTAGACGAATCTGAGAATAATGGGATCATATCTGGGTAGTTTTCAGCTTCTGATGGTGCATCTACGAATGTGTAGTTTGCTGAGTAACCAAAGCCACTGTCAAAGCCATCTTGAATTTGTAGCTCGATACCTTCGATTTGGCCACCACTTGCATTAAGCTTAGTAGATAGCGTCCAGTTATCACCTTGAGTATCTGGGTCTACAACACCGATTTGTTGATTCAAGATTTGGCTTGAAGTAACAAATGATGTGATGTCTTTGAAGAAGTAAGTTGCACTTACCATACCGTCACCATCAAAGTACCACTCAATACCTAAATCAGCTTGAGTTGCTTTGAATGGGTTAAGGCCTACGTTACCTTTAGTTAGTACTTCGTTATTTGCTGTACCATCAGCGTAACCTGCAAAAGATGATGCAGAGAACATATCTGTGTAGTTAGGACGAGCAATTACTTGTGCTGCAGAGGTACGTAAAATTACATCTTCAGCTAAATCGAAAGCGATATTGATGCTAGGTAATACGTCGTTGTAGCTCGCTTTATCTGTGCTTAGAGAACTTTCGTACTCACCGTTTGCAAAACCGTAGTAATCTGATTCTGCATCTGTAGAGATATAACGTAAACCGAAGTTACCGCGGATAGATTCTGCAGAGAACTCTGCCATTGCGTAAACTGCAAAGTTCTCTTCTTCAATTGTACCGTAACCTGAGCGGTATACAGCTGAATCATTATCGAAGCTTACAATTGCAGCACGTGCATCTGCTACCATTTTGTCAAAATCTGGCTTTGGTAAAGTGAAACCAGCACCTGATGACATAGTACCTGAGTAGTAAGTCTCACCATCACCAGTTGGTAATGTATCAACTAAAGTAGTTGAGTAAGTCTCTTGTTTTACTTCATGGTCAGCCCAACGGAAACCTGTTTTGATTGCTGTGATAGCACCAAAATCAACAGGGAAAGAAAGGTCTAACTGTGCGTAAGTTTCTTCATCTGTGTTAGGTTGCTTTTTAAGTGCCCAACCAGCTGGAGATAATGGACCTGCAAAATCTGATGCTTCAAAGTATTTGTTATTGATATCAATTTTGATCACATCACCAGTTGCATCATAAGTACCCGCGTAATCAGATGGAACACCAATGAAGTTACCGTAGTTTGCAGTAAGGTCTGTACCACCTTCTGATTCAGTTGTACCGAAACGACCTTTTAATGTGAAGTTTTCACCTTCGTATTTAAGGCTGAAATCAGCTGTGTCAGATGACATGCTCGCAATACGTGCCCAAGTTTGAGTCCAACCTGGATTTACACCTTCACCAGTACGGCGGTAGAAAACACATGTACCTGATGCATTTGTTTGCTCACAAGCTGCTTCTTTGTCGTCAGGGAACATTACGAAGTTTGAGGTATTTGCATTGTTTGCATCTAACTCAAGGCTCATGATGTTTAAACCTAGCTCTAGGTTTTCTGTAGGACGATACTGGAAAGTTGCATTTAATGCTGTACGTTCACGCTCTTGTTGGAACGTAGTAGGAACAATATCACCCCAACCGATCAGTGATTCGATACCGTTACGTTGGTAGTTTGTTTCAGCCCAAGATACTGAACCTAATAAACCGAATGTTTCTTCGTCATTTTTCCAGCTAAATAAGCCAGAAACTTGAGGGTCTGTTTCTTCAGAGATTGTGCCGTAGTCGGCTTTTGCACTTAAGAAAGTTGTACCAGCGTCAAGATCAAGTGGCTTACGAGTGTTAACAATAACAGTACCACCAACACCACCTTCTACAACGTCAGCTTGAGAAGATTTATAAACTTGGATTTCACCAACTAATTCAGGTGGTAAAAGCGTATAGTTGAAGCTACGGTCGATTGATTGTTGGTCATACCAACCTGTTGATGCAACAGTTTGACCGTTTAAAAGTGTGCGTGTTAATTGGCTTGAAGCACCACGGATAGACACTTGCTGACCTTGACCGAATTGACGGTTAACAGCAACACCTGAAATACGACCTAGTGCTTCACCTACATCGCCATCAGGAAACTTACCGATGTCTTCTGCAGATACAGCATCGACAACGCTGTCAGCAAAGCGCTTAGTATTCATTGAAGCTTCAAGTGAACGGCGAATACCGCGAACTTCAATTACTTCAACATCTTCTTGAACTTTAGTTTCATCTGCTGCGTATGCAGCGCCAGTGAACCCAGCACTCATTACGAGGCCGATATTAACTGCTAATAAGCTTTTCTTAAAATTTTTAGCTAACACAGGATTCCCCTTGAATCATTTTGTTGGTTTTTTATATCACTTCTGCCCAGTGATGATGACAACGCTGTCATCTAGTAACAAACCATACACTCTAAATTACATTTGTGCTACATCTTTTTGGTTAATTTGTGCAAAAAATTTACAACGAAATAATCAAGTTATTGATATAACTAATATTTAATATTGAGTTTTTAAGAATTGTTACAAATAAACGGCGCAAATATAGCATGAGTGATATTGCAGATGAAAAGACCAAAAGGATGAGTTTTTGAAATTAGCTAAAAATTACATGTATTTTTGTAAGCTTTAGTTTCCACTGGGCATTTATTAACCATAACTAAAAGTTATATAAAACCTGTTATCTAACAATAAATTAGCTTACAAAACTAACGTGTTTCTAAAAGCGCGCTGTCATGTACAAATTATTTTTAACTTTTTCTGGGCAGAATGAGTTAAAGGGAATATTGAGAATAACAATCAATAACAATGACAGCGTTGTCATTTTTAATTATATAGAGCCCCTTTGTACTTGTCTAACACTTTATCGGCTATTTAAAGAAAGTGTATTTATTCAATACTGTTTGTTATACCAATTCGCTTAATTAAGTGACCTATTTTTAGGCAATAAAACCTCGTTGATAACAAGGCAAAATTTCGTTATTTAGTTGTTCTAAATCAGAAATTTTTAACGCCGTTAGCGACAGGTTTAATCCCTCAAAATGATTAAGTATTATTGCGGATTGGTATTCAAGGTAAGTATTTAAAAACAAAAAAGCGAGCATAATAGCTCGCTTTTGGCATAGAGTTTTATTGAGCGATTAAGGTGCCCAATAAACTTCAATATTGATATGTGGGTGATTCAATACTGCACGTAAAGGCATGTCAGCAACTGCACCGCCCTCTTTCGCTTGCTTGTAAACAGCGAGTTTTTCTTCACCACTAATTAAAAGCTTCACAACTTTAGAATCTGCAATCGCAGATAAAGTTAACGTCATACGCTCAGTGATTTTACCTGTTACATCGCTTTCAATGGCATTAATTGCACATACTAAATCATCTGTTGCTAGACCGTGTTCAAGACCTTCGGCATGAGGGAAAAGAGAAGCCGTATGACCATCAGGGCCCATGCCTAAAATCGTCACATCAAAAGGACGCTTTAATGCTTTGTATGCAGCTTCACATTCAGCTACACCGTTTTGCGCCGTTAATGCGTCATTTTTCATTGTCACGAAATTAGCTGCTGCGCCATGGTTTTGTAATAGCGTGCTTTTGATAAATGCTTCATTACTTTTTTCATGATCAGCATCAACCCAACGCTCATCAACCATAGCAACATCTATGTTTGCCCAATCAAGCTCAAGGTTTGATAAGTGCTTATAAGCAGGTGCTGGCGATGAACCACCCGATACCATCAATACCGCGCGACCATCTTCTTTAATACCAGCAACAAGGCTTTGCTCAAGGCTTGAAGAAAGCTCAGCTGTTAATTCGTCTTTGTTTGCAAAGAATTTTTCAACAATTGTTGCCATCTTAATTACGCCTTATCGCCTGTGTTAAACCAAACATGGTTGTTTTCTTCTAAAAGCTCATCTGCATCTTCAGGGCCCCATGTACCAGCACGGTATAACGATGGTGCACCTTTTTCTTGCCAACGCTCAATGATTGGGTCAATCCATTTCCATGCTTGACGCACTTCATCACGGTGAATAAACAGCGACGGGTTGTTTGCTGCGGCATCTAACATTAAGCGCTTATAGGCATCTGAATGAAAACCATTACTGTACGCTTGCGATAACTCAATGTTCATGGTTACTGGTTCTAATTGCATCTCAAGGTTATCAAGGCGCTTAGACATCAGTGTTAATTGAATTGTTTCTTCTGGTTGCAGACGAATAACAAGACGATTTGGCTCAATTTTACCTACGTTATCGGTATAAACGTTGTGAGATACTTTTTTGTATTCAACAACGATTTCAGCACAACGCTTTTTCATACGTTTACCAGTACGAAGATAGAAAGGCACGCCAGCCCAGCGCCAGTTATCGATGTGCGCACGAATAGCAACAAAAGTTTCTGTTTTACTCGCACCTTCGTTTAATTCTTCTAAGTAACCTGGGACGATTTTACCGTCTAAGTTACCTGGTACGTACTGACCACGTACAATGTTTGCATCAACATCTTCAGCCACTAACGGACGTAACGACTCAAGTACTTTTAGTTTTTCAGTACGGATGCTGTTTGCGTTTAGTTTATTTGGTGATTCCATTGCCACTAAACAAAGTAATTGTAGCAAGTGGTTTTGTACCATATCGCGTAATGCACCCGCTTTATCGTAGAAACCAGCGCGGCTTTCTAAGCCTACTGTTTCTGATAAGCTAATTTGGATGTTATCGATTGATTTTGCATCCCACAGGTTTTCAAACAATGAGTTTGAAAAACGTAGTGCCATTAAGTTTTGTACTGTTTCTTTACCTAAGTAATGGTCAATACGGAATACTTGCTCTTCTTTGAAGTATTCAGCAATTTTTGCATTGATTGCTTCAGCAGATTCACCACAGTAACCAATCGGTTTTTCAACAACAACACGAGATGTTTCTGTGATTAGACCTTTCTTTGATAAGATTTCACAGCAGCTACCATACACTGCAGGTGGTAAAGAAAGGTAAAAAACACGAGACTTGTCAGCGTCGTGTTCATCAAGAATATCTCTTAATTTGTCCCAGTCATCATCTGCTTCAGTCACATTTGATACAACTGGCACAAGGTAAGCTGAAAACGCTTTCCAATCTTTTGCGTTGTACTCACCTTTACCTAAAAAGTCTTGTAACGCTTTATGTGCTGTTTCGATGTATTCTTTACGTTTGCTTTCTTCACGTACCGTAGGAAGGATACGAGAACCTTGAGGAAGGTTGCCCTCTTGATAAGCGCGATACATTGCAGGAAGTAACTTACGTAACGCAAGATCACCGCCGCCCCCAAAAATTACGATATCAAATGGATTTAACATATATCACTCTCTACATTGGCAATGCCATGTTCATCCAATTCATGCAATATGGCAGTGCGTGTTGTTATCTGGTTGATGTGGCCTGTTAGACAATATCCTTTAACAAAGCCTGTTGAATTTGTTTGTAAGTAGCTTACTCATTCTTTTTATGTTGGCTGAAGTAAATGAGTCTTAGGGGCTCTGTAAATCCTCTCACAAAAATACAGGCCCTAAGAACTCCAGCGCTACCCGTTCAAAGGTATTCGGTTTGCAGCTAATACTGCGAATCTTTTACTGCTTACGATGTGTCTTATAGTAAGCGATCAGTCCATTGGTTGAACTATCATGTGGATGACTGACTGCATCATCAAATAATTCAGCTTCAATTTTAGAGGCAAGTCCCTTACCTAGCTCTACACCCCATTGGTCAAATGAACAGATTTCTAAAATAATGCCTTGGCAGAAGATCTTGTGCTCATAAAGCGCAATTAATCGTCCTACCGTTTTCGCATCAACTTTATCTAATAACATTGACGTTGTTGGGCGATTGCCTTGGTGAATCTTGTGATTCAATAATTCTGAGATTTCTGCTTCAGATTTACCTTTCGCGGTTAAATCTGCAGTTACTTGCTCTGCATCAACACCGGCCATCATCGCTTCGGTTTGTGCAAAGAAGTTTGATAATAAAATATCATGATGCTTGCCTACATTGACTTGCGGCTCAATTGAAGCAATAAAGTCAGCAGGTACAATTACATTACCTTGGTGTAGACATTGGTAAAAAGCATGTTGACCATTGATACCTGTCATACCCCAAATAATTGGAACCGTCGTGTAAGGAACCGTTTCACCTGCAAAAGTAACATGCTTACCGTTACTTTCCATCTCACCTTGCTGTAAATACGCGGGTAACATGTGTAGTGCTTGATCATACGGTAAAATAGCTTGCGCTGTATAACCTAAAAAGCTTGTGTTCCAAACACTTAAAAGCGCCATTAATAATGGTACGTTATTTTCAAATTCAGCATTTTTAAAATGCTCATCAATTTCAAACGCACCTTCTAGGATCTCTTCGAACGCGTCGAAGCCTAGGTACAGGGCGATTGGTAATCCTATCGCACTCCATAAAGAAAAGCGACCGCCTACCCAATCCCACATTGTGAATACGTTTTCATCAGCGATACCAAAGGCCGCTGTTTTTTCTAAATTGGTGCTTACAGCTACAAAGTGCTTAGCTATGTGCTCTTGCGCTTGTGCCGTTTGTAAAAACCACTCAACAGCCGATTTAGCGTTAGTCATGGTTTCTGAGGTGGTAAACGTTTTTGACGAGATAACAAATAACGTTGTCTCAACGTCTAAACCTTGTAAAACAGATGCAATCTGAACACCATCAACATTTGATACATAGTGAACATTTAATGTGCCATCAGCATAAGCAGCAAGCGCTTCTGTTGCCATTTGTGGGCCTAGATTTGAACCACCGACACCAATTGCAACCACATCTTTTACTGCTTTTCCTGTGTAGCCTAACCACTCACCACTGCGTACCTTACCAACAAAGGCTTTCATTTTAGCAAGCTCAGCGTTAACAGCATCTGTTACGTTTTCACCATCAACCATTACAGCTGTGTTAGCGCGGTTACGTAAAGCAGTATGAAGTACAGCACGGTCTTCAGTAATGTTAATTTTCTCACCACTGAACATTTTTTCGCGCCATGCGCTAATATCACACTCTTTCGCTAAAGCAATTAATTGTTCAAAAACAGTTTTATCAATTTGTTGTTTCGAGTAATCGAATAATACACCCGGGATCTGAGCAGAGAATTGCTCGAAACGCGTGCTATTTTTGGCAAATAAATCTTTAAGATGAATTTGTTTCATCTTCTTGGCACTTTCAGATAGTGCTTGCCAACTAGCTAATTGCGAACGGCTGCTCATATATTTAATCCCCTTCAAAACTTGCAACAAACTGATTCTTAACTATCTTTTTATTATATTGAATAAAGACAGCAATTAAAAACACGGTGTGAAATCAACACTAAGTTAAAATGACAACGCTGTCAATGTTCTACTTTTACATTCTATAGTCGAGATAATAGCGCAATTTTTCTCTTTTGACACCGGTATCATAAAAATTATCTCAATTATTTTACTGCTAATTTGGTAGAACATTAGATACACTAACTAACTTATATTAAATATAGATGTACATATAAGAAAAAGCGTCTGGTGAACACCTGACCGATAATATTATAATACAAATATAACCAACTATAAAGCAACAGTATGAAAGTAACCATTAATGATGTAGCCAAGCTCGCAGGTGTTTCAATGAAAACCGTTTCACGAGTGATTAATAAAGAGCCATCGGTCAGAAAAAAAACGTACGATATAGTGATGGACGCTGTTAACACGTTAAACTATCAACCAAACCTTGCTGCTCGTAACCTAGCAGGCACATCGTCTTTTACTGTTGGTTTAGTTTATGATAACCCGAATGCTTATTATGTCATCGACATGCAAAACGGTGTGTTATCGCGTTGTAAAGAAGAAGGCTATGAGCTGGTTATTCATCCATGTAACTATCTGGATGGCAACATGGAAGAAGACTTTAAAACCATGATCAAGCGCTCTCGCTTAGCTGGCCTTGTATTAACGCCACCGCTGTCAGAGCAAAATAGCATTATCGATATGCTAGATGAAATGGGCATTCATTATGTACGCGTACTCTCTGGCCGCCCTACTGAAGAAGACCAAGACACTTGTATCTATGTGAACGATTACGCAGCAGCGTACGAAATCACCGCTCACCTACTGTCGCTTGGCCATAAAAATATTGGTTTTTTATGCGGTGACAAAGAGCATAAATCAACAACTGAACGTTTAGAGGGTTATCAGGCCGCGTTAAAAGATCACAGCATTCCATTGCATGACGCGCTCATCTACGAAGGCCAGTATTCTTTTGAATCAGGTGTAGAAGGCGCAAAAGCATTGTTAGGTGAGAATAACCCGAAAAACATCACAGCCCTACTTGGCGGTAACGATGAAATGGCAGCGGGCGCGTTATTCGCCTCACGCTTAATGGGTATCGAAATTCCACAGCAGCTATCAATTACGGGCTTCGAAGATTCACCGTTCTCGCGTCAGACTTGGCCTAAACTAACCACAGCACATCAGGCGAATGATGTAATTTCGCAGCATGCAGCCCGTTTACTGTTTAGAAAAACCCGTGGTGCACGTAATCAAGATAAAGACATCATCACGACCTTTACCCCTTCATTAGTAGTACGGGAAAGCTCAGGCCCTACAACGGCCTAATTTATACAAGTTACGAAAAAGCCGCTCTATAGCGGCTTTTTTAATGACTGATTTATATCTAATTACTAAACATTAAAGCAATGCTAAACCGCCATTTAAGTTATAAACGTTTTCAAACCCTAACTGCGACAAGTTGTTTGCCGCTTGCTTAGAACGATTACCACTTCGGCAAACCAAAATATAACTATGGTCTTTCTCAAGCTGTCCTTGCACGATAGCGTTTGCCATACGACTGAGTGGAATGTTAATCACTTTGCTCTCAGCAACAGTGAATAACTCTGCTAAATTATTCGCTCCATGCTCATACGGTTCACGTGTATCAATTAGGTAAGTTGCCTTATCATCTAACATTGATTTCGCATCGGTTGCGACTAGCTGTTTCATCGGCGCACTTTCAAGTGTTTCAACATAGCCACATAGAGAATGACTTACAGTATGCTTTTGCTCATCAGCTTGTTGCTTTAATTCAACAAACTCATCATCTGATACTAGCTCACTTAATAGTTGCGCAAGTAACGGCGTCGTTGCTTTTTGCGCATGCCAATCCATAGCAAAACACTGCTGATAATCATGACCAGAACAAATCACCGTTGAATCTTGTATTACCATAGCAAGCTGCTTTAAAGACTGAGCCATTTTCACAGCATCACCACCGCTAATTGCAGTGTTACCTAAGCCGCCTGGTAAGATTAAATCACCACAGAAGCAATAGCTGATGTCACCGCTTTGCGTATCTGATAATAAATAGCTAACACTATCGTCACTGTGACCTGGTGTTGCTACTTTAGTTAAGCGCGCATCGCTTAATTCGATGGTTGCTGAATCTTTTGGCCAGCCAAGTTCGTCTATCTCATTAGCAACATAACGTTCTGCGAGCTCTTTTGATAATAAACAACGGGCCGATAAACGTTCTTGGTGGTTATGGGTATCGATAATCGCTTTTACTGTTAGGCCTTGTGTCGCGACAATTTTCGCCATACGTGGAATAAGCTCAATGATAGGATCAATCACCACAGCGCTTTTATCACTGTCGACATAAAGCCAGCAGCACGCTGCTTGATGGCGAAGTTGTGTTAAGCCAATCGCACACACTTCGTGTTGCGGCGATGTACTATCAGATACCACTAAGCAGTTTGCTTCTAGAATCGGTTTTAAAGAACGTATTTTGTCGCAAGCAAAATCAATCTCTTGTTGGTTAACAGCTGGGCCAAACGACATACGTATCGCGTTTTCACTTTGCCAATCACTGGCTCCCATCGCGTCTAAAACAAAACTACGATTTGCACCTGAGCTGCATGCCGAGCCGCCACTTACACGGATACCCGCAGCATCAAATAAGTCCATCACTTCTTTACTGGTTAATTCGTTCACCGCAAAGTTCAACGTTGTTGGCACCGAATGCTCAAAACTGTGATTGAACGTAATGCTACCAAAGGTGTCTGTTAATGCAGCTAATAATTGCTCGCGAAAAGCATGTAGCTGCTCAATTGGCTTAAAAGTCTGGTTTTGTTTATCAAGCAATAACGAGAACAGCTTATTCAAACCGGCAATGCCCGGTAAATTTTCGGTACCAGATCGCATACCGCTTTCTTGGCCGCCGCCAGCAATAAATGGCGTATATGCACTGCCTTTACGAATATAAAGTACACCAATGCCTTTAGGCGCATACAATTTATGGCCAGAAAATGGGGCGTAATCAATGGTTGTTTGGCTTAGTGCTAAGTTGGTTTTGCCTAATGCTTGTACACAGTCAACCATCCAAGCCACATTATTGTTTTCACTACGAATAACTTGCTCAATAGCGCTTAAATCTTGGAATATACCGGTTTCGTTGTTTACTGCCATAGTACAAATCATCAGTGCATTCGCAGCATGTTTACGAATAAACTCATGATCTAAAATACCGTTTTTATCTACTGGAATAGCTAATACCTGCGCGTTGATATCAAGTACACTGTTCCAATGTTTTAGGGTATTTGGCACCGCTTTATGCTCTGTTGCCCCATAAAGTAATACCGGATTCTCGATTTGATGATTTTTTGCAGCAATAAGCGTTGAAACAACCGCCGTTTGAATACCTTCTGTTGCACCCGAGGTAAATAAAATATCGCCGTCGGTAGCGCCAATGACTTCACGTGCTTTGTTACGTGTTTGTTCTAATAAGTGTTTTGCTTGAATACCCGTAATATGAGAGCTTGATGGATTACCAAAACAGACTTGCATCGTGTGCGAAACCACATCGGCAATTTCAGGAAGTACAGGAGTCGTTGCATTCGCATCTAAATAAATTTGCTGATTAGCATCGTCAGGAAGGTAAAAATTTGCCATGAAAAACGCACCATATTACTAAAAGATATATCTTATAACCTATTTTACATTTTTCACGGCTAAATTATAATAATCAATTAGTCAGTAAAGTGCGTTTTCTATACTTTTTAAGACTAAGCTAATTTTCTATTAGCTCAACCTGCTTAGAAGACCAGGCATTGATAAGCGCTTTTACTAAAGAAGCCAGCGGTATTGCGAAAAACACGCCCCAAAAGCCCCATAAACCGCCAAAAAACAATACTGCAACGATGATGAACACTGGGTTTAAATCTACCGCTTCAGAGAACAATAACGGCACTAACACATTGCCATCAAGTGCTTGGATCACGCCATAGATGATTAAAATAGTCCAAAATTGTGTTTCTAAACCAAACTGGAATAACGCCACTGCAGCGACAGGAATGGTTACCAATGCCGCCCCTACAAATGGAATAAGCACAGACAAGCCAACTAATACGCCGAGTAAAGCCGCATAGCGAAGGTCAAGCACTGCAAAAGCGATAAAAGATGCAGTACCAACAATTAAAATTTCAAATACCTTACCGCGAATATAATTCATGATTTGTTGATTCATTTCTTGCCAAACTTGAATGATCAAGCGACGTTGCTTAGGCAATAAACGCTCAGCACTTTGCGTGAGCTCTAATTTATCTTTAAGCATAAAGAATACTAAGAGCGGCACTAAAATAAGATAAATCAGCCAAGCTGCAACGTCTTTTATCGAAGTTAATGACACCGATAGCACCAACTGACCAAACTCAATAGCTTTGGTCTCAACACTGGTAACAATTGATTTAACCTGATCTTCAGTAATCAAACTTGGGTAATCTTCAGGAAGATGTAACAGCAGTGCTTTACCTTTTTCGATCATATAAGGCGTTTCTTGAACTAGATTGCTGGTTTGCTGCCAAAGCACAGGCCCCATGCCGACAATAATCATAATCATCAAACCACTGAATACCAGCATAACTAGAATCGTTGCGGTAAACCGTTTCAAACCCAGCTTTTCTAAGTGAGCAACAGGCCAATCTAGTAAATAGGCAATCACCAAGGCAACTAAAACTGGAACGATTAACGAACCAAAAAAGTAGAAAAATGCAAAGGTTGCAATAAGCAATAACAACAAGGTTACTGAATGGGGATCAGAAAATTTATTTTCGTACCAGGCTTTTACATACTCAAACACGAATGGGCTCCACTGTTAGCACACCTAATTCTAGGTCAATTTTAAAATGGTAATGATGTTTTTCTAAAAATCGCTGCATATCGTCCGTTGCCTCAGCAGCATTAAATGTAAAAGTCACGGCTTGTTGAGCCGATACTGCCTTATTCAACCCTAATTTAAACTGAATAAATTGTTGAGGGCACTTATAGTCCCTTAAATCAACCGTTAACATAGCGAATCAACTGCGTTATTAATATGAATAATAAGTATAAGATGTAGGCACCTTGCTAAAATAAGTCTTTATAATGAGAAACAACTCATTTTTTTCTTAAAACACGCAAAACAATAGTTTATCCTTATTCAATAACTGGTAGTAAAGGAAACCTGATGCCTGGCTCGCATAATAAAGCGCAATTACCTGCGAATCCAACTCTTAAAGAGATAAACTGGTATAAAAAACAAATAAACTGGGGCGAGCTGCCGCCTTTTTATCATATGGTCGCATCATCGGTTAGCGAATCTGAAGGGATTTTAGACCACGGTTTTGATAATGCCGTTAAACAATTAATTGACCCACGCAACTGGAACCTTGATTTATTAGGTGGCCATGAAACCGACATGGGCGAAATTGTCTGTGAGCAAAAACCGCGCATTGCTTTGCATCAAAGCTTTACGGACCGAGGTTTCGAATTATGGGCCTACCCTTATGCAAAAGATGTGACGGTAGACCAATACATCAAAGACAACCGCTTTATGGAATTTAAGGTGTGGGATCCGCACACCATGAAAAACCTTATTCGTTTTAACCAGCTTCATAAATTCATCGCTTTTTACTTTGAAAGAGGTGACAAAGCTGACAAAGCCTTAATTCTGCATGCTCATAAAGTAGCGCATAAAATCATAACTTTTTTACAACGGGAGTTGAACGTTGTTAAGCTAGATGGAGTCACAATAAAAGATTTCTATCAATTGTGCGAAAAAGACAGCCGAGCATGCAGCGACGAAATAGATTTAGCAAAAGTCATGTTAGGTGAGCAAATCAACAAGGAATAAGATGCGACTAAAATTAGCCTTTATTACACTGTGTAGTGCATTACTGACATTTTCGATATTGCACAGTGAGCCGTTGAAGGCACAAACTAACTTTAAGCTGCCCGATTTAGGGACCTCGGCATTACAAGCCTTACCGATTGAAAAAGAACAAGCAATCGGTGAAGTGATGATGATGCAAATTCGTGGCTCATCACCCGTTGTCAATGACCCTGTTCTTGATGAGTATCTGACCACTTTGGGCCGCCGTTTAGTCGCAAACGCCAACGATGTTCGTTTTCCATTTTCTTTTTTCTGGGTTAATAACCCTGAAATCAACGCTTTTGCGTTCTATGGTGGTCATGTAGGTGTGCATACAGGGCTCATGGCACAAGCCGATAACGAAAGTCAATTTGCCTCAGTACTTGGGCACGAAATTGCCCACGTAACACAGCGCCATTTAGCGCGTCGTATTCAACAACAGCAAGATAACAGCGCGTTAACCATCGCTGGTATGATTGCTGGTATTTTAGCTACCGTTGTTGCACCTGATGCTGGTATTGCAATTATCTCAGCAAACCAGACACAAGCGGCGTTTAGTCAATTAACTCATAGTCGTGCTGCTGAACAAGAGGCAGACCGTATTGGTATGCAGACCTTAAATAATGCTGGGTTTGATCCTCGCCAATCGAGCGAGTTTTTAACTAAACTTGCTGCACAAATTCGCTACAAATATAAGCCGCCCGCATTTTTGCTGACTCACCCATTGCCAGAAAGCCGTGTCTCTGATGTGCGCTTACGTGCCGAGCAGTATCCAAAAAGGCACTACTCCGATAGCCTAGAGTTTAACTTAGCTAAGAGCCGTGTTATTGCTCGTTATCATCAAAAAGCCAAAGCAGCTGAAGATTTGTTTCGTAAATTAATGCGTGAAAATACCGTTCATAACGACACTGCACTTAAATATGGTTTGGGTATTAGCTTGTTGGATCAAAAAAAGCTTGATGAAGCAGCCAGCATTTTGAACCCATTACTAGAGCAAGATCCAAAGAACTTATTTTATATAGACACACACACCGACTTACTCATTGCGCAAGGTAAAGCGAATGAAGCGGTGGAATTTTTAGCTAAATTAGATATCGATAGACCTAACAATCAGGTAATTGCCTTAAACTATGCAAATGCTGCGATGGAAGCAAAACAATTTGACCTTGCTGAACGTATTTTAAAATCTTACTTGTTAGCAAAACCTGAGAACAACCTTGCCAAAGAGCTGATTGCTGATGTCTACAAAAAGCAAGAGAATATGGCTTCTTATCATGAAGCGCATGCCAATGTACTGGCCCAATATGGTGCTTATTTAAAGGCAGCTGATGAAATTCAAAAAGCACTAAACTTTGTTGAGCCTGAAGAATTAGTTAAACAACAACGTTTAAAAGCCCTACTCACGCAATACCGTCAATTACAAAAAGAGCTTGCGAGACTTTAAGTCTCGCGGCGCTTGCCCTAAAATAAGCCAAATTATTAAATGTGAGAACACACCATGTCTGTGACTATTTATCATAATCCACGTTGTTCAAAATCGCGTGAAACACTTGCCCTACTAGAAAACAATAACGTACAACCAAGTGTTGTTGAATACCTAAAAACACCACTTAATGAGCAGCAAATTGCGACCTTAATTAGCCAATTGGGCTTTACTTCAGCGCGTGAATTAATGCGTACTAAAGAAGACATCTACAAAGAGCTTGAGCTTAAAAACGAGCAAAACGAAGACAAATTAATTGCTGCAATGGCTGCCAATCCAAAGCTAATCGAGCGCCCAATTGTTGAAAATAATGGCAAAGCTGCTCTAGGTCGTCCACCAGAAAACGTATTAAGCGTACTTTAATGACTATAAACATTGTTGTGCTTTACCACTCAAGCCATGGCTCTGTAGAAGCAATGGCACATGAGATAGCCGAGTCGATTGAGCAACAAGGAGCAACTGCTTTATTGCGCACGTTTGTAAAGCGTCAGCCACACGATATTGTGATCAGCAAAGATGATCTAATTAATTGTGATGGCTTGGCCTTTGGCACCCCTACTCGATTTGGCATGATGGCCTCACAAGCAAAAAGCTTTTGGGAAACCACCAGTGATCTATGGCTTAAAGGTCAGCTAATAGATAAACCTGCTTGTGTATTTTCGTCATCGAGCAGTATGCACGGTGGTAACGAAGCTACCTTGTTGAATCTATCACTGCCGTTGTTACATCACGGTATGATGTTACTCGGTGTGCCTTATGAGGTACCTGAATTATTAGCAACAGAAACTGGTGGTACGCCATACGGTGCGACTCATGTGGCCGGTAGCAATAACAGCAATGTGTTAAGTAAAGACGAAATTAAAATTTGCCAAAGTGTTGGAAAACGCTTGGCACTGATTACGAGTAAATTACAATGAGCTTGGAACCAAAGCTAAATCAGCCTGTTGCCAAAAAGCCAATTACTAAACGATTCCAACGTTTTGCACTGATTGGTTATATCGGCTTATTAATTTTAATGCCAGTTTGGTTGTTTTTAATTGCCCCAAGAGAAGGCCACAGTAACGGCTTTATCTTTGTTGTTTATATACTCCCTCTTCTATTACCACTAAAAGGGATTATTCAAGATAAGCCTTATACCTACGCGTGGGCAAACTTTATCGTGATGTTCTATTTTATCCATGGTTTTACATTACTATGGGTCGCACAAGAACAGCTGATTTGGGTATTACTTGAGTTAATCTTTGCCAGTCTGATGTTTATTGGTTGCACTTATTATGCTCGCCATCGCGGACAAGAGCTTGGCCTTAAGATACGTAAATTAAAAGAAGAGCTGGCCGAAGAAAAAGCGGCACATGAGCACGATAAATAAGCACTTTCGTTTAGCTTAAGTAAAACAAAAAACGGCAACCAAGGTTGCCGTTTTTTTATGTCACTTTATTTAGTTTTTATGCGTTCACACCAACTCTGCTAAGGTGGCTAGCGCGACAATACTTGCCAGACCCACTTGGCCAATTAAGCTAAATAGTGAAAACAGTCTTAAAATAAACAGCCCCCATGGATGACGAATATGCGGGTACAGCGCACAGCGTTTTAAACTTGTAGCAAAGAAAAAGCATAAGATAGAAACTAATGTAAAGCCCAGCGTTAACTCACTTTTAATAGCAATGCTATTGTCAAAAAAGAAGAACAACTGCACAGGTAGTAACACAGTTACAATCGCGTGGAGTAAGTGCACTTTTTTAACGCGATCAAACTGCCCTTCTGGCGAAAGCTCTTTAATACCAAAGTCATGCTCAAGGCATTTAACTAAGTTATCTGCTTTAATGCTTACAGCTAATCGGTAGCAACTTAGACCATCGTTGTTACGAACTCTAAAGTCATAGCCCGCTTTTAAAAGCAACACCAGTAAAGGTCCATTCTCGGCTAATACGGCGTAATGTAATGCTGTATTCCCTTTGTTGTCTTGGGCCTTCTTATCTTGATGTTCAAGTATTGTCTCAACCACATTCACATAGCCTTTTTCGGTTGCCCACATAAAGGCTGTTTTACCGTTTTCGTCAGCTAATGCACCTGTTGCGCCTTGCTCAATAAAACGCTTTGCCATGGTTTGTTTTGCATTTTCGTGGCTTAAATGAGCAAGTAAAGCTTGTTCAAGTAACGATGCGGAATCAACATCAGGTGATACAAGTTTTAGTAAGGTGAAGTAATCTTCACCGTGAGCAACTTTTTCAGCTGCAAGCGCCGTTAATGATTCAAGATCAGCCACTGAATCAGGGATAAAACCACTAAAGCGCTCTCTAAAGTCAACTTCGGTCCACAGTTCTAATACATCGTCCGCAGACATTTTTGCACCGTGATTAAGCACATGTTCTATCACAGTGAAATAGCGCCGATTAAATAACTGGTGAATCAAAGTTATAGGTGTTTTAACAGCCGATTGAGCAAATGCGCTAGCGTATTTCTCTAAGCGCTGGCATAACATTAAAACAAGACTCTCAGGGGTGTAGTCGTTTTCTAAAAAGTGCGCTTTCATAGCATTAATGTAATGCAGCGCAGCTTCATCAAATTCAGAGATGTGTTGGAAATAACACTCTTCAAACGGTTCAAGAGGAGTCAACCAAGTAAGGTAATAAATAGGCGGAAGAACCGTCGTACACACACCGTCATCTTCATTAGTAGAACGACATGCCGGCCAAGCTTCTAAAGCGTCTAAAATATAAGCCCCGTTTTGCTCAGCTAATCCTTTGATCAGTAACGGGTATTCCTTTGGCCAAATCAGTACATTTTCCATTAAAAAAACACAACTCCGCTGCACATTATTCGATGTCTTATTAAGCAATTAGTTATAGCAAAATTTAACTGACAGTTTGCTTAATATTGTCATCAATAACACAGTATCTGACAGATACTCTGGTAAACAAGAAAAGTAGTATGATTCTACCACAGAGGGTTACAGGTGCTAGCGCAAAGTAGGTGATTTTTAAAGAAAATAGAAAAGCAGCGGCACATGGACGGTACTCACTGCTTGGTTGGAGACTGAAAGTAACTAAAAAGCCCGATGAGGTGAAGGTAATCGCGCTTTTTAGCTGACTTACTTACTTGCTAATTCATGTGTCACTTCATCAATGCCAACTTGGCTAATGCGCTGCAGCACTTCTTTTTGCTTTGCGCTTAACAGTGAGATACCTTCAGCAACAATATCGTATACTTTCCACTGCTTGTCTTTGCCTTGGCGTAATTTAAAGTGCAAATCAATGGCTGGCGCATTGTCATCAACAATTTGTGTCTTAACAGTTGCATAACCATCGTCGATTAGTTGTGATTGATCAAAAATTACTTTTTGGCCTGTGTATTTCATTAGCGCGCCAGCATAAGTCACTGTTAAGTAATGCTCAACCGCAGCAATAAAATCAACGGCTTGTTCACGGCGCAGACCTTTAATGTGCTTACCTAAAAGCTTATACGATACAAACTTAATATCCATGTGTGGTAATAAGCGTTTTTCAACAATATTCGCCATTGCTTCTGAGCTTGCATCACCTTTCGCATTTACATTTGCGATATCAACAAATAAATCAGCAGTGACTGATTCTAATAATTGCTTAGGCGAGCGGTCTTCACTGGCAAAAGCAGATGCGGCAAAAAATGCTGCAATTAGCAAAAATGAGTTAACTAGTTTGGTCATCGTATTCACCTCTAAACGAAAATTTTCGCTAATATACCGATATTAAATCCATAAAAAAAGAAACAATCCGACACCGTTTTAATGCCAATTAAGCACCAATCGAATTTTTCCATAGTTTTCAGCTAATTGCTAAGAAATATAAGAATGTGCACAGCTTCTGTGTTTTTTTGCACATTGAAAAGCCCCAAGCACCACCTTATTTACTTGCTCATCGACATAATGAGAAGTACCGAAATGAAATTTAAAAAGCCATTAAAAACACTTATTTTGAGTGCAGCTGCTCTTTTAGCAGCACCAAGTTATTCTGCATCAATTCATGGTTATGCCATTGATTACATTCAAGGTGAAGGTGATGTAAAAGGCCTAAAGCTGGCCTATCAGTACCATGTACCCAATGAAAAGTTGCCCTTGCAACACGCCCGTTTGTACTTCGAATCTAGTTTTAATATTTGGCAGTATGGCAAAGACAACAAACATCAAACTAATATCGTGTTAGCTATGTCTCCGGTGATCCAATACCCTGTGTTTAATGTGAAAAACATGCCTGTTTATGTGGAGTTTGGGATTGGCGTTTCACTGTTGGACGACACCCGTTTTGCAGGCAAAAACGTTAGTACTCACTATCAGTTTGAAGATAGATTGGGTCTAGTTGCAGATTTAGGTGACAACTCAACCTTAGCACTTAGATATTTACATTACTCAAATGCGGGTTTCAAGAGCCCTAACCCTGGCCTTGATTTTATTTCACTGTCTTATGCAAGACGATTTTAAGTGCTACTATATCGCTGTGTATATCGGCAGGATTTCAAGATGGAAACTTGGCAAATTATAGCCATTGTTGTTGCTGTGTTTGGTGTAGTAATTGGTAACCTTATGTTGCTAAAACATGCAGCAAAAATGGACTTCAAAGTACCTAAAAGCGATGATAATGAAGATAAAAAAAGCCCTGATGAATAATCAGGGCTTTTCTATTTAATGCTTTAGCTAAGATTAAACTAACCAATGTGCCATTAAGACAATCACCGGTAATGTCACTAAAGTTCTTAAAATAAAGATGAAGAACAATTCGATAATATTAACCGGAATTTTACTACCTAAAAGCAGTGCTCCCACTTCCGACATATAAATCAATTGCGTCACACTCATTGCTGCGATAATAAACCGTGTAACATCACTTTCAATACTACCCGCTGCAAGAATTGACGGAATAAACATATCAGCAAATCCAACCATAATTGTTTGTGCTGCGGCCTCAGCTTCAGGTACTTGTAATAGCTCTAAAAATGGCACAAACGGCTTGCCCATATATTCAAAAATTGGCGTATATTCAGCAATAATCAAGGCAAATGTGCCCACAGCCATAACGACAGGTAACACAGCGAATACCATATCAAAGGCGTTATGTAGACCTTCTTTCACTGTACCAGCAAAACCCGGTGCAGTGCGTGCTTTAGCAAGCGCCACATCAAGTGAATGAGAGACTAATGTTTTACCTTCAGGCACTGATTCTGCGTCTTTATCTGGCTCTGAGCCATCAAAATATAGGTCTTTTTTGAAGCGTAATGGTGGTAAGCGAGGCACAATTAATGCCGCAACAAAACCCGCCAAACACACTGTTAAATAAAACGGTGCAAACAAGTGTTCAAGCTTTACTTGGCCAATAACAACTAAACAAAAGGTGATTGATACTGCAGAGAAAGTAGTACCAATAATGGCAGCTTCGCGTTGTGTATAGTGTTTATCTTCATACTGACGAGCGGTCATCAAAATACCCACACTACCATCACCTAACCAAGATGCTACACAGTTAACCGCACTGCGACCTGGCACACCAAAAAGTGGACGCATCACTTTAGTTAATAAGGTACCGACTAGCTCTAACAAGCCGAAGTTTAATAATAACGGTAATAGTAAGCCCGCTAAAACAAACACAGAAAACAACACTGGCAACAAGTCGTTTAAAACCAGTGCACCGGTATTACCGGAAATAATCATTTCTGGCCCTTGTTTTGTGTAGGTCAAAACGATAAAAACCATGCCTAATAAACGAACACTCAACCACAACCAACTAACATCAAATAAATGTTTAATTATAAAGAACTTAAGTAATGGCTGGGGTTTAAACAACTTTATCACTAAAGATAAAATACCGGTAATGCAAACAATGCTCGTAATTAAACCAAGCGCGAAAGGAGCTATCCACGCCTGCACAGCTTTTGCCATAACAGCAATCGGAATGGTCATTGCCTCACCTATGGGTACCGGCGTCATAAACAAGAAGACACCTATAAGTGAGGGAACGAAAAAGGTAAACAAGGTTCGCAAGTCACTGCGATGGGCTGTGTTTAAGTTAGACATATTTTCAACCTGTAAAAACCACAAAAAGAGCGGCTAAGCTCTTTTTGTGGTGGTTTTAACTATTATAATTATTAAATATTAATACCGCGCTGACGCAGTGCATTCTCTAATGCTTGCTGGAGATCATTCATTGTTCCTGGCTCAAGAATTGTGCCTGCAGAATCCATCCACGTTAAGCTTGTGCCACCTTCTTTAGTGCGACTAACAAGAATTTGATATTGGCCATCTTCAATTGGCAGCTCAGCTAACTCTTCACCCCAAATTGAGTCCCATACGCTTGATTCTGGCTTTTTATAATCAGCCGTGATCAAACCACGATCTTGGTCAATTTCTACAATAGTGAAAGATAAGCGCTCTAAGAAACCTGAAAAACGCTCAAACACAGCAAAGTAGTCCTGCTCAGTCACTAAAGCTGCATTCCCTTTGTCATCAAACCCCATCTCTAACGAGATAACACCTTGCTTTTTGCGCATTTCAACTTCAAGTTGACGATAGCGATAATCAAATTCAGCGACAACTTGGTTTAACGCACGCACTTCTAACTGTTGCTGTAAAAGCGGTGTAAGTGGTTGACTATCGCTTTTATAATCTACTAACTTAGCATTTAATGACGCAGTACGTTGGTGCGATTTTTCTTCAATAGTAAATAAGAAACGTTGTTGTGATACTTCGGTTTCGCTTTCCCAAAACCAACCATCTTCTGGCTTTATAATTGTGTACCAATCTGTTTCAACACTTCCTAAAAGCTTATCTTCTTTTATTGCAGAAGTATTTTTTTCGTTCAACACGGCGTGGATCGAGTCCCAAATAAACTCGTCTAAATCAACAATACCGTCGTTTTTATCAAAATAAACACGCGCATCTTTGTCACCCTCTTCTACCCAACTACCTTGAGCAATGGTAATAACCTGTGCTGGCGGACGGTAGTTTTTCGCTTCAGGGTTATTGTCATATTGCGCAACGTCCATTTTATATGTCGGATCTTGAGCCGGTTGCGCTAAACCTTCAGGTGCTTTGACTGGTTGATTAGCACGATAATTGCGTTTGTGGTGCGCTTCGTCGGTAAATACACCGCACCCAGTTAAACTTACCACTACGCTTACAGCAAGCGCCTTTGAGATCCAATACTGCACAGATATTTCTCCTTAGCAAACCCTTAATTCTTTTAACAAATATATGAGTGGGTAATACCGATTTGGTTCACTGTAAAATCACTTTTAACTTTACATTTCTTGTTTTTATGCAAAAAACCCGAATAGATTGGGCTAGCGTAACGTGTTTGAATGCTTATCGCCTTGCAAAATTTTAACTATGGTACTTTCTGATGCCCCTAAAAACAAGAAAGAGCGCACTTTATTCACGGCTTAATTAATCGTCGCTATCGTTAACTAAGCAAATTATGTTAAACTTCGCCGCCGTGCGGTATTAAACTCACGTGAAATTAAAGCTTAATCAAGCTTATATCCATTGGTATTGTTAATTACTAGGTATTTAAAATTCCATGACTGCTTTTACAAATCATCAGATAGTACTCACTGCGATTGGCGAAGATAGACCCGGTATCGTCAGCGAATTAACTCAGTTAGTGAGTGATTGCCATTGCAATATAATTGACAGTCGCATTGCTATTTTGGGCAACGAGTTCACCTTTATCATGCTACTAGCAGGTGATATGTCGGCAATTAGCCGCATTGAACATACTTTGCCAACTAAAGGAATGGAGCTAGGCCTTTTAACCATGATGAAACGCACTGCAAGTCATGTTGCATGTGAATTTTGTGCCGGTTACACCCTCGAATACACAGGTATTGATACACCAGGAACATTAAGTAAAGTTACGCGCTTTTTTGCTGATAACAACATCAGCATTTGTTCTCTTAAATCAGACACTTATGATGAAGATAACGAGCTTAAAATGCGCTGTGAACTTGAGTTTAATATTCCTGTTGAAGTCGATATTGATAACTTTAAAGTGAGCTTTGAAGATCTTTCTCGTAGTTTGAACGTAGATTATATTTTCAGACGCATTCGCTAAGGAGCAAAGCATGAAAACAATTAATCCATTACAAGCAGGCGACACAGCCCCAGCTTTTAGTTTACAAAATCAAAATGACGAAACTATCGTACTCGCTGATCTTTTAAAAGAGCAGCAAGTGCTGGTTTATTTCTACCCTAAAGCATCAACACCAGGTTGCACTGTGCAAGCAGAAAACTTACGTAATGAAAAAGCTGAGCTAGCTAAATTAAATACACGTGTTGTAGGTATCAGCCCTGATCCAATCAAGCGTTTAAAGAATTTTGAAACCAAAAAAGAGCTTAACTTTGATTTATTAGCCGACGAAGATCACGCGATTGCTGATGCCTTTGGTATTTGGGGTTACAAGAAGTTTATGGGTAAAGAATACGAAGGAATTCATCGTATTAGCTTCCTTGTAGGCCAAGACGGTAAAATCAAACATGTGTTTGATAAGTTCAAAACCAAAGACCATCATCAGGTGGTGTTGGACTATTTAGCGCAGAATTGATAGTTACGAGTTACAAAAACATAGTATAAAAGCGTTGCCATGGTGCAACGCTTTTTTGTTTTTAACTGGAAATATTAAACCCCGTGTCTACTTTATCGGGGTCAGATCACAGATCTGACGGCTGACGGCTGACGGCTGACGGCTGACGGCTGACGGCTAAACCCTAGCTAATTCCTAAATATTTATGTACTTGAACCGATAAACGCCAGTTTTTTGCAATACAGGTTTCAATAGCAAGTTTAGTTGCTGAGATCTTTTGGCTAATTGGTTGTAGATACACTAAACGTGGATTCACACCTGTTTTTAAGAATAAATCTTCGAGCTCTTCCACATGCTTTTGCATTGCCACTGGGTGTTTAATCTCATCAGCGCGCTGCATTGCACTACGTAATACTTTATAGCCACCACGCATATTAATTTTTGGGGATACAGTCACCCATGTCTGCTCAGGGACTAAAATTTCAAATGTGCCGCTGGTTTCAATTTGAGTCGAATAGCCATTTGCGTGTAATAATTCACACACTGGATTTAGGTCGTACATGCAAGGCTCACCACCGGTGATCACCACATGCTTTGCGTTGTAGCCACGTTCTTTAAATAGCGCTAACACTTGCTCCGCAGTTGCTTCTGCCCAATGATCTGAGTCTGCTTTTTTCTCAACGGTGTCATCAAGTGACACTTTATATACATTATCAACGTCCCATGTTTGTTTGGTATCACACCAAGCACAACCCACTGGGCAGCCTTGTAAACGTAAAAAGATTGAAGGTGTACCCGTAAAACTCGCTTCACCTTGAATTGTTTCAAACACTTCGTTAATTTTGTACAAAAGACATCTCACTTACGACGCAAGGGTATAAAATACATACCATCAAAAAAACCAAAAACACGCGCAAAAATTGTTATTTAGGCCCGAGCCGTGTAGTATATCGCGCCCTGAAGTAAACCTCTATCAAAAGTAAGAGCAAAACAGATATGACGCAAAAAGTAGTTGTGATTTATTCCGGCGGTATGGACTCATTTACCGTATTAAATAAAGCCCTGCAACAAGGCCACGAAGTGTATGCCCTGTCTTTCGACTACGGCCAGCGTCATGTTAAAGAGCTTAAAGTAGCTGCTCAAGTATGTGAAAAGTTAGGTGTTTCTCACAAGATTGTTGATATTTCAGCGATCAACCAATTAATTGGTGGCTCATCACTAACTGATGATATCGAAGTACCAGAAGGTCACTACGAAGAAGAAAGCATGAAGAGCACAATTGTGCCTAACCGCAACATGATTTTACTCTCACTGGCTGTGGGTTATGCGGTGTCTTTAAAAGCTAGTAAAGTTTATTACGGTGCCCATTCAGGCGATCATGCAATTTATCCAGACTGTCGCCCTGAGTTCGTACAAAAAATGGATGATGTTTGCCGTATTGCCAACTACGACGCTGTTGAAATTTTCAGCCCATACTTAAACAATACCAAAATCGACATTTTGACAGACGGTTTAAAAATGGGTCTTGACTACAGCCAAACGTGGACCTGTTACAACGGCCGCGACAAGGCCTGTGGTAAATGTGGTGCTTGCCAAGAGCGCTTAGAAGCCTTTGCTTTAAATAACGTTACTGACCCTATCGAATACGAATAATCTTATTTAGAATAGGACAGGTTAAGTTTAAAAGGCGAGTTTAACTCGCCTTTTTTGATTGTGTTTGTTGAATCAGATTTAACAGCTCTGCTGTGGCAGTTGCATCAGCTAACGCTCTATGGTGATTCGTTAACTTCAATTCAAAATGTGCCGCTAAGTTACCAAGCGAATATGACTTAAGCTTTGGAAATGCCTTTCGTGATTCAACTACAGTACATAGCTTTGGCATTTTAAAGCCTTGCCCAAGTGCACCATATTCTTTGCGAATAAAGCCGAAGTCAAAATTCACATTATGAGCAACAAATACACTGCCTTTTAATAGTGAGCGCAGTGTATCGGCAACCTCTGCAAAGCGTGGCGCATCACGAACCATAGCGGCGTTTATCCCCGTTAACTTGGTGATAAAAGCAGGAATACTACGCTCAGGATTGATTAAACTCGCCCATTGATTGATTACTTCACCCGCTTGTAACTGCACAACCGCTATTTCGGTAATTTTATTATTACCTTGTACGCCGCCGGTGGTTTCTATATCCACCACACTGTAAATACGATTCGGATCATTAAACCAATTTACCGCAACGATATTTACTGCAAAGCCATGTTGTTTTAACACCTCAATACTGACAAGTTGGTTGCGTCTTAATTTGTCGCCAGGGGCTTTCACTTCTTCAAAGGTGAGTGTATCCCCCTTTAACACCATCAAGTCTGGGTAGCCATCTTTGAGCTGCTTAAAGGTTTTTGTCATTTGCAATAAATGCGCTTTTAAATTTGTAAGGGAGCTGTGTTTTATTAATACCTCTAGCGGCTCTAACATATCGCTGTGCCACATGAAAACACCATTGGGGGCTTCATAAAACTGCCCTGCGTTTTTGCAAATATATTTATATAAAGCTTCATTACTAGTGAATTTTGCCAGCTTTTGCTCAATTTGTGTTTGTTGCACTGTGTAAAAACAATCAGCCAGCAACACCTTTGGATAAAGATCAAATTCATTACATGGCGGGTGCGGGGTCTCTATAAAGAGCTCTTGCCAAAACGTTAAGGTAAAGAAGCTCAACCAAAGATTATTCTCGGTAAAAAATACCGTATTACCAAGCTGTTGATAATGCTCACACACTCCTTGCTCTACATCGCCACGGTAAATATCATCAACCTCTAATTGATGCTCGGTATCAATGAGCATTTGTGTTAAACGTGAGCGTTGTCGCTTATTATATTTACGCTGTAAAAAGTCCTCTGCAAAATACAAAATGCCATCATCAAGTGGGTCTTGAATAATTTGCTCAAGCTTTTGTTCAACCCAGCTTTTATCACCTTGTTTGTAACGCTGGCGAATTGCAAGCTCTTGCGCTTCACTACTGCCTTCACTGTGCTCAAGTAATTCAAATGCAAATGCTAAGTCATGCTCTTTAAGCTGTTTATACAAGCGGATCAGTAACTTGTTTTTGATACTCTGGGCTAATTCATCTTCGCAGCTAATGGCTAAAAGCGCTTGGGCTAAATTTTGATACTGTGATTCTGAGTCACTTTCTTTGAACTGCATTCGCAGCTTATTTAATTGATAATGCGTTTGTGCTTCGGCTAGCGTTTGAAAACGAGAGATGCTCTCATTCACATCAGCTCGCACTTTTGCAATCCCTAAATCACGCATCACAAAACGATTTTGATGATTGATATCGCCGCCACTTAGTCGGCCGCTATGTAAAAACTCAAAGTATTCATAATACTGGCAACGGCTATTGACCACGAACTGACTAAACAACGCCTCTAATTCACTGTGGTTGCGATCAATATGCTCTTTACACAGTTGGGTCAAGCGCTGTTTACTGGCTGACTTTTTGTAATCAGGTTTAGTCGCCATTAACTCATCATTCGCTAATAAGGTTAACAGGGTTGGTTTGGTTAAATGCTCAAGCAATAGATCTAATTCATCGCTGCTAGGATGTGCCACCAGCCCTTGCTGCTTTAGCTTAAAAATAGCACCGTGCAGATTGGGTATCTCTTCATAATTTAAAGATGATAACGCAACGATTTTTGGCTTTCGAGAAAAAATACGCAGCAAAGTACATAAGCTTTGCTCATCAAGCTGAAGGAGTTTTTCAAGAAATGACTGCTGCTCTTCTAAAAGCAGATGCTTGCACTGAGATTGTATAAATTCAGCAAGCTCAAAGAAGTGACTTAAATAATATTTTGCTGGTAATTGTGTTTTCATAGCCAAACCCGACACTGTATATAAACACAGTATCAGGTATTAGCTAATTGATTTCAATGTTTGCGGTTATTTAACTTTTAAAATACCCACAATTGCGCAAATTGCGCCCCCGACCATACCGAGCCAAGCTTCAATTGGTGTATCACCACTAAAAGTACGGCTAATTTGCGCACTTGCAGAATCATAAACGTTATATCCCCATACGGCTAGCGCCACACCAATAACGATTAAAGCAATACCTATAATTTTTCCCATCGTGTTGTTCCTTATTGTTATTAATTTCTTTTTGATAACCTCAGTGTTGCACACATATTAAACGCCTGCAAAGCCTTAAGAAATAATCAAACTAAAGGTTATGTTTTGCCCACTTAACGACACCTGAAGTTCAGCATCAATTGCTTTACTTAACGATTTGGCAATAGATAAGCCTAACCCAAAGTTATCATTAGAGGTTCTGGCACTGTCTTTTTGCCAGAGTGGATCAAATAACTGGCTCAAATCGTCTTCTGTTAATGGGACTTTTAATTCATTTGTAACAGAGAGATACAACTTATCATCTTTACTCAATAGCGTGCTTACAGTCACGATGCTCTCATCGGGGCTGTATTGTTTTGCGTTATTTACAAGATTGGTGATAATTGATTCAAGGGCAAATAAGTTACTGACAACGGCAGGAATATCATCTTGAAACTCAAACTTAACCCGCTCTAAATCACACTTTTCTAAGGTGCGCAAAATAACCTGATTTAAATCACATGCATCTTGCTTTGGGAGTGCTTCATCACTGTACTTATGCAGTAGTAATAAGTTCGACACAATACTCTTTAAGCGCTGGCTAATTTTTAGCACTTCGGGTTTGAAGTCTTCCTCAAGCTCTTTTTCATTTGGAAAACGAATGGCCACTTCAGCCATATTTATAAGCTCAGCAATCGGCGTTTTTAACTCATGAGCAATATCTGAGGTTAAGCGTTTTTCTCGAAAATAAAGCTGGCGGTTTTCTTGGATAAAAGCATTTAAGCTATCAACAATGGGTTGCAACTCTTTGACAGGTTCTTCTATTGCGATTACAGCATTTTTATCAGCAATACTCAGCTGGCTAATATCCCGGTTTAGTTTATTCAGCGGCGCTAGAGAACTGTCGACTGATTTACGCACAAATAGACGAATGAATACAATTACCGACACAGTAGAAACAACAAAAATAACGTCGATTAGCCATAAAACAAAATCAACTTCTTCTGATGAAGCCGCATAAGCTAACGTGATGGGTTGTTGCAAAGAGGTGTTAACACCTTCAGTGAGGTCTTCATCATCATCTAGGTCTAAAGGCGGTATAAAGCGAGTATAAATAACCCGGCCATTTCGACCATCAGGTAACTCGATATTGATGATTTTTGTCTCGCCCAGTTTAATTTTTTCTAAAGGTAAGCTCTTTTGTGAGAAAAGATCCAAACTTTCTGAACGCGCGAACACGCCAGACTGCGACCAAAGTTGAAAATACTCAGTTTCTGTATTTCCAGAAAACTCAGGCATAAACAGCCCTGAAAAATCAAAATCAATTCCTTCTTCGTCAATATCAATCAATGACATAAGCATACCGGCTTTGGATTTCATACCACGATTAAATTCGTTATCAATCCAACTATCAACGGCGATATCAGTAGCAACTAAAATACTCAGCACTAGCCCCGTTATAGTAATCGATAATGTGGTTACTAACCTACTGCGAATTGACTTCATTATTTTCCTTGAATGATATAACCAAAACCACGCTTAGTTTGAATAGGTAGTTCACTACCTGCTGCCCTCACCTTTTTACGCGCTGAGGATAAATGCGCTTCAATAGAGTTTTTTGAAACTAGGTCATATTGCCCTGCAATATAAGTACTTAACTTTTCAGCAGTGATCACTTTATTTTGGTTACTAAACAAACACTCGACTATTTTATATTCGTTGGGGGTTAAATCGATTACAGTTTCATCAACTTGCAAGAGTTTTAATTGTAAATTTAAAGCCAAGTTATCGATGCGGATCACATCACTGATTGTTTTCAGGCCGCCGCGACGCATTAAATTTAATAACCTTGCGTGCAGCTCATCAAACGAAAATGGCTTGGTCAGGTAATCATCGGCCCCGGTGAGTAACCCTTTCACTCTGTCTTCTGGTTCTTGCTTGGCAGATAAAATTAGCACACGCACATCAAGCTGTTTTGCTCTTATGGTTTGTAATAACGTAATACCATCAATACTGGGTAACATAATATCGAGTATGATTAATTCGTACTCACCTGTCATTGCCATACTCAAACCTTCAGCACCATCGCCGGTTTCATCAATAGTAAAACCTAAGTTCTCAAGGCCAATTCGTAGACTACGTCTTAATGACACCGAGTCTTCTATAATCAACAATTTCATAAGTTACTCATTTAGGTAAAAACCGCTTTAGCGTCATCAGGTTACGCTTTTAATCTTAAGGTTCACTTAAGATTTACTGAAGTTTTTCTAGTTTAGAAAATATTAAGATTACCATCAGGGTTTCTTAAGTTTCGACTCCTAGTATTGCCGTAGTTTCGATTAAGTAAGTACGACTATGACAGCAAAACTCTCTGTTTTAAAACCTTTGTTCCGTTTTTCATTAATTTTAATGTCAGTTTTTATACTGTCGAGAATAGCCTTGCTTGTATGGCAACACCAAAGGTTAGCTGATGGCGATTGCCTTGCCGTTTTATTTGGCGGCTTAAGAGTCGACTTAAGTAGTTTAGGCTACTTGTCAGCCTTGGCTGTTTTGATGTTACTCGCTGATCTGCTTGTGCGAAGCAAAACCGCTTTTTTTCAGCATGTTTTTACTCTTTATAGCAGCATAGTTGTGACTTTAATCGTGGTTGTAGAGGCTTCGACTCCCGCGTTTATTACCCAATACGATGTACGACCAAATCGTTTATTTGTTGAATACCTAGACTACCCTCAAGAAGTCTTTTCTATGCTATTACATGGCCACCTGTTTGCCATGATAAGCCCTTTAATTATTGCAACGCTTAGCTGTGTCTTTGCGTACCGTTATATAAATACAGCATTTAGCAAACAGCAAAATGCTAAAACGGTTGGCCAAGTGGTGATACTGGTTACCACTTTATTAGTTTGCTTAATTAGCGCAAGGGGCACAGTAAGCCATCGCCCGTTAAACCCTGCATTAGTGTACTTTTCAAGTGACTCACTAGTTAACTCCTTAGCCCTTAATTCAACTTACAGTGTCGCCTTTGCTATTAAGAATATGGGCAATGAAAAAAATGCCAGTAGTTTATACGGTACTATGCCACGTGATGAGATTTTACAAACAGTAAAGCAAGCAGCCTATAAACAGCAGTTTATCACTGAGAGTATCCCTACCCTTGCCAACAACACACCTTTTAGCACAGGCAAGCAAAAGAATTTAGTGATCATTTTAGAAGAAAGCTTAGGCGCACGCTTTGTTGGTGAACTAGGTGGCATTGGAGTGACTCCTGAACTAGATAAGCTTTATCAACAAGGCTGGGGGTTTGATAACTTATATGCCACTGGTACACGCTCTGTTCGAGGGATTGAAGCGGTAACAACTGGGTTTACCCCGTCTCCTTCGCGCTCGGTGGTCAAACTTTCTAAATCTCAGCGTAACTTTTTCTCTCTTGCTGATGTATTAGCCCGCACAGGCTATACCACCCAGTTTATTTATGGCGGTGAAAGTCATTTCGATAATATGAAAAGCTTTTTCTTAGGCAATGGCTTTAGCGATATTGTCGATATTAATGACATGCAAAGCCCTGAGTTTATTTCGTCATGGGGAGCAAGCGACGAAGACTTGTTTAATCAAGCTGATAAAGAGTTGAGTGAGCTAAATAAATCAAGCAAACCATTTTTCAGCCTTGTGTTTACGTCAAGTAACCACGACCCATTCGATATTCCAGAGAGTAAAGTAACACTGCCTGAAGGCCACGACCCAGAAAACTACAAACGCGACCTAGCAATCAAATATGCTGACTATGCACTCGGTAAATTCATCGCAAAGGCAAAAACGCAAGATTACTGGCAAGACACCGTCTTTTTAGTGGTTGCAGATCATGATGTGCGCGTGTTTGGTTCAGAGCCTGTGCCGCTTAAATCTTTCCATATCCCTGCTGTGATCTTAAATAGTGAAATGGATGCAAAGCGCGATACTCGCTTAGTCAGCCAAATTGATTTACCTGTTACTTTGTTGTCGTTATTAGGCGTTGAGCAAGCAACCCCTATGCTTGGTTATGATTTAACGAAACAATACCCTGTTGAGCGCGCCATGATGCAGTACTACGACAACTTTGCTTACGTAGAAAATGGTCAAGCCGTGATCCTGATGCCAAACCAAAAAGTGAGCTATTGGCGCTATGACCCTACAAGTAAAACCCAAGTTGCCATCAATAACACAGGTAGCAGCGTTGAGCTTGCCAAAAAAGCCTTAGCGCACGTCTTATTTAGCAATTTAGCTTATACCGAACAGTTGTATCGCTTACCAAATAAATCGTAGCGATGAGGAATCATTATGATCATGCAAATTAAACAACTCCTTACTAAAAAATGGCACGTTAGCTACAGCCAATTTGTCTGGTTGGTGTCGTTGTACTTGGTGATTGCATTTAATGGCCTGTTTTTATTTAACACGCTTGAAGCAGCCAGCAAACCTGAACATGTCAATTGGTTATTTATAGCAAGCGTACCGTTTTTCTTATTAGCACTGACGGCAATGGTGTTAAGTTGGTTATCGTTAATCACCTTCGTAAAACCCGTGCTTTTAACAAGCATCGTGGTTTCATCATTGTTGTTTTATGCAACTTTAAATTACGGTGTTATCTTTGATAAAAGCATGCTGCAAAATATCTTAGAAACAAATTCAGGCGAAGCATTTTCATACCTTAATGAACAAGTTATTGCTTTTATTACTGTGCTAGGCGTACTGCCTGCTTACTTGTTTTCTCGCTTTAAAATTGTCGGAAACTTTCGTATTCGTCTTAAAAGCTTTGCATTTCTTAACGTTACAGCGTTTATTGCTGTAGCTGTTATTGCCGTTCCTTTTTATAAAGATTACGCCTCTGTAGGGCGTAATAATCGCCAATTAACCAGCTACATTACCCCTTTTGCATTTTATACTGCGGGCTATAAGTACCTGCGCGATAATTATTTTTATCCACCTTTACCATTTAAAGTCTTAGATAAAACACCATACCTATTAGCTAAGCAACAAAGTTCACTGACGATTATGGTGGTAGGTGAAACTGCCCGTGCAGCAAATTTCTCACTGCAAGGTTACGACAAGCCGACTAATCAATATACCCCTAAACTTGGCGTTAAATATTTCAGTGATGTAAGTTCATGTGGCACCGCAACGGCCATTTCAGTACCTTGCATGTTCTCGCGCTTAGACCGCAATCACTATGATTCGCGCATCGCGCAAAGCCAAGAAAATGCCCTAGATATCATTCAACGAAGTGGTGTAGAAGTAACGTGGATTGATAACAATAGCAGCTGTAAAGGGGTTTGCGCACGAGTAAACTCACAAACGGTAGAACCCACAAAGAGCAATCCACTTTGTGACGGACGTTATTGTTTTGATGAAGTATTGGTTGAAGCATTAGCTGCAAAGCTTGCCAAGAGTCATGCGAAGCACCAACTAATAGTGTTACATATGATAGGTTCACACGGGCCAACCTACTATCGTCGCTATCCAGAAAAATACACTAAATTTTTGCCGGACTGCCCACGTAGCGATATTCAAAATTGTAGCACTGAGCAACTGACAAACACGTATGACAATACCATTGCTTATACCGACCTAGTGCTGAGTAAGCTTATTAAATTACTGCAAAACAGTCCGGCGGATGACAAAGCTCTGCTGTATGTCTCTGACCATGGTGAATCACTGGGTGAAAAAGGCTTGTACTTACATGGCTTCCCATATGCATTAGCGCCTAAAGAGCAAACCCATGTGCCTATGCTATTTTGGAGTAATAAACTGGCCAATACCCGCTTTAATCAATGTATCGAACAGCAGCGTAACCATGCTTTTTCACACGATAACATTTTTGACACCCTACTTGGCTTAACTCATATACAAAGCACTGAATATCGCCCAGAGCAAGATATTTTTAATACTTGCTCAACACAAAGCTAACGAAATAGAGATTTCAAACTATGCAATTTGATAGCACTAACAAACCCATTGGCATTAAACGTATCCTCCTCGCATTCAAAAACTCCCAACGAGCATTCACGTGGTTGGCAAAGCATGAGTCTGCTTTTAAACAAGAGCTGATACTGTTGGTCCTTGCCATAGCAGTGGTTTTTGTCTGGCAGATCAGCCTGTATGAGAAAATAATGCTGCTTGCATCAGTGCTATTTGTGATGTTTGCTGAAGTCGTCAATACGGCAATTGAAGCCGCCATAGACCGAATAGGCCTTGAAATTCATCCATTATCAGGCCTAGCTAAAGACTTAGGATCCGCAGCCGTACTGATTGCTCTAACAATTTGTGTGTTGGTCTGGGGCGGCGTGTTTATTAATAACCTAAGTTAGCTTACTTTTTTATCATCAGGGGAGTCATTACAAAGTGCACAGTGGCGCCCTTTTGATGAATGATATAAACGGGTTGCAATAAAAATGGCTGTGGCAATAAAAGACCAAAGTAGCGCAAAACCTAACGCGCTGAGTGTCTCGTGACCTTTTAGAATTTCTATCATAAATAATAAAATAGACACCAGCGTAAAAACTTTAGCGGCTCTGATCACCCAGAATCTTGTACCCATAACTTACTCCTTTAGAAAAACTCCTTTGGAAGAATAAGTGTAGTGCAAAATAAGAAGAACATACTAATAACTTAAAACAGGCTCAGACAATATCTGTACATTATTTTTAAACACCTCTAACAGCCCTGATGGCGAGTGTTCAGTACCAAGCGCAGTAACATGACAAACGTAACGATAACCGTTGTTAGTAAAGGTATAAAAATGATTCCCTCCACTGCCATCAAAGCTTAATGTGCCCCCTGTGATCACCAGGCTTGGCTCATCTTGCATAGATTGATCCCTATTCCATGCCGCATAGCGGTATTGATGATCAGCCAGTTCATCAATACGAATTAAATGCTTTTTTGTTTGCCACGTTAATATCGGCTTTGTGAATTCACGCAGGCTTTTGTGCAATGCTTGTTTTTGCTCGTCAATTAGCGCTTCGCGTTGTGCTTTTTCTGTCTCTGATTCATAGGGCACAGCCCAAATAGAGCCATCAAAATCCAGCCACAGTTTACCTGAATCAAACATAATGCCGCGCCAGCCCATCATTTCCCAATCATGGCGAATATTTGAGTTAGCTATTTCTTCAACAAACTGTTTATCGAAAATTTGCTCAAATTTTTCTATAAACATTTGCTCGTTTTCAATAGCTTGCAACGGCGCTTTGCGCTTTAGCGGGTAATGGACTCTTTTAGCGATGGTCGCTTTATCACCGGCCTTAAACGCAGCAACCACAGGTTTGACAATACTTATGTGCTTTGTTGCGGCAGCTGTTGAAAATGAGATAAAGCAACCTAAGAAAATGACCGCAAAATACTTCATTGTGTTCACTTTTATGGTTAAAAATTTGATTATCCAAAGCGTAACAAATTTTTGTATTTGCAGTACAGGTGCTATTGGAATAACAACTCAATCTCATCACTTTGGTTACCGAGCCTATCAATAGCAATTACCTTAATTGCCTCTAATGGTCGTTGTCCTTCAGAGGCCGCAACAGAAATTACACTCTCCTCACTTGAGTAGATATGATATTGCCACTGCTGTGCATATTTTAGATAGACAAGTAACTGTGATACTTGCTCAGAATTAGAATGACTCCAAGTAAGCTGGATGTCTTCGCCAACATAATTCATATCAACATTAACAGCCGCTAAGTGCGGCGCAGCTATCCACGGAGTTTCTGGTATTAATGCTTGATGCTGATAAACGCCTTGTGCAATCACATCACTCATCAATTGGCTGCCATCAAGTGCTGCTACATTCCAAAACACTGTACCGGGTGATGTTGATAAAAAACCACGATTAATCATGATTTGATTCACGACTTCATCAACGCCGGTCTCATCAAATGAGCGTAACGCATTAATACCAGGCCACAGATGTCGTTCATGCGTATTCTGAGATTGCCACCAACTTAATAAGAGCGGGTAACTTTGTGCATACTGGTTTATTGGCCAATAAAGTTGCGGCGAAAAATAGTCAAGCCATCCTTCATTAAGCCAAAGCTTAGCATCAGCAAACAGCTTGTCATATTGATCCATCCCGCGAATAGTTTCAGGTTCACCAGGTCTATAGATACCAAATGGGCTTATGCCAACAAGTACATGAGGCTTCGATTGCTTTACTCGTTGATATAAGCGTTTAACGAACTGATTTACAGCTTCACGACGCCAATCACCTATCGAAAGTGCCCCGCCTTCAGCCACATATTGCCTGTATTGTTCAGCATCAGGAAAATCTTCATCGTTGTTGTAAGAAGGGTAAGGGTAAAAATAGTCATCGTAATGAATACCATCTAAATCATAGCTATCTACAAGTTCGGTTAATACATTTAATGTATGTGAAACCACGGCTTGTTCGGTTGGTAAAAACCAATAGGTCTCATTTTTGAGTTTTACTACCTTATCATTCATTTTTTCAACAACTGAGTGTTCTGAAATTGGGCCCCCTATATGATGATGAGCACGATAAGGGTTTATCCATGCATGCAACTTTAAACCTCGTTTATGTGCTTGCTCTATCCAAAATTTTAATGGGTCATAAAACGGCTCAGGCGCTTTACCTTGCTCACCAGAAAGGTAATAAGACCAAGGTTCGTAAGAGCTTTGATACAAACTATCGGCTTGCGGTCGAACCTGAAAAATAACCGTATTAAAGTTATGTTTTTGAAGTGAATTAAGAATTTGAATAGCTTGTTCTTTTTGCTCTATCACTGACAGCCCGGGCTCATTAGGCCAGTTAATATTGGCAACAGTAGCAACCCATGCCGCACGAAACTCCCTTGCAACATGATCTTGATGGATGTTACCTAACAACTGCTTTTCAGTATTAGACATCTCCTTTATTTGTACGAAACTGCACGCACTCAAAACAAAGCACATTATCAAAGAGAAAACGTTTTTAAAGTACATTGTATACCCCACAAAAAAGGCACAACAAAGACTTGCTGTGCCTACATGTATCAGATTCAAAAGGAAAAATTAAAACTTCATTTGTGCGCCAAGTAAGAAACGACGACCATAATCGTGTATCGCTAATGGGCGATTTGCATCTGACATGCCAGTGCTATTGCCCGACGTTGCTTCTTGCTCTTCATCTGTGAGGTTAATTGCTTGGAATACAAGGTTTAAATCTTCATTAACATTGTAACTAATATTAAGATCATATTGACCAAAACCATCTTTATATTGGTTCAAACCAAGATAGTTAGTGTAGAAATACTCTGAACGATAAGTATAAGAAACACGGGCACTAAAGGTTGTGTTTTCATAATATACTGTCGCGTTAAAGGTATCTTCTGAATTATTAGGTAAAACGGCTTCTTCACCCGCCTCTTTTTGCTCCGCAGTTTGTTTTAACTGTGCATCTGAATAGGTGTAGTTTGTCTGTACTCCAAAGCCGTAAGGGAGTTTCTGCGTGTAGTTAACTTCAAAACCTGAGTTCTCACCGCCTAAACCGTTCAGAGGCTGGGTCACTAAAAAGTCACGAACTTCTTCCACGCCTGTATCAGGATCTGTCCAGGCCCATTGTTTTTCTATAGTGGCATTGGTTATGTATGAGTCGATATCTTTATAAAAATAAGCAAACGATAAAATAGATGATTCATTAAAGTACCACTCAGCAGATAAGTCATATTGAGTCGCACGGTAAGGCTTCAGGTTCGGGTTACCCTCAGAGCCTTTACAGCCTGTAGCTGCAGCACAATAACCACTTTTGCGGGCAGATAAGAAGTCATAATCCGGGCGAGACATGACTTTTGCCGCAGCAAAACGCACAACCACATCATCTGTAAAGTCGTAGTTGATATTCACACTCGGCAAGATATCATCGTAGCTATTAGAGCTATTGATATCTTGAATATTTTCAGGTGCAAAGCTGCGCCCTGTGTATTCAACAGAACGAGAATCTAGCTCTGTTTTCACAGCTCGAACTCCAAAATTACCGCGCCACTTATTATGATCGAACACCGCTTTTACATACCCTGCGGTGACGGTTTCTTCTAAATCGAATGTGTAATCAAGGTGTTCATATGGCGCTGTAGAAGGTGTTGTTGATGATATCCAATCAGCATATTTTGAATTATCAAACTGCCATAAAATTGCATTATCTGTCGAATCGCTTGCGAACATGCCTAAGTTAAATTGTTCACCATCTGATGATACTTTTGGATAATTCGCTTTTATTAAACTTGCAGCTTTTGAATGCTCTCGGTACTTAACCCCAGCCTTGATTGCTTTGAAGAAGTCACCATCTAATAGATACTCAAAATCTAGCTGCCCGTAAACTTCCTTTGAGTCGTTGTATATGTCATTTTTATGGTTGTAGTCTAAGCGATAATCATCAGCGCTTAAATCAGCGTCTAATGTTACATCTGGCGTTCCATTGTCTAATGTAAATGATGCGCTTGTATTTGCGTAATATTCTGAGTAAACATCACTTACTTCACCATCAGCCTTGCTATAACCTAGCTGACCTGTAACAGTGTAATTGTCTGCTTTATATGTCACTTTTAAATCGTGCGCTTGAGTTTTAAACTCCCCCTCATAACCTGCATTGCCATAATATCCTAAATTATTATGGGCCGGCAGATCGCCCGAAATCAAAGTGCCATCAACAATGACTGGATTTTCTACATTTGCAATGTTTTGCAAAATAAAGCCGCTTGAGTATGTTCCGTATGACTCATGCTCAGATTTTGAATATAAGTTATTAAAAACAAAATCTACGTTGTCATTAGCTGCATATTGAAACGTCAAAGTTGCGGTATCTAAATCACTATCACTTGCGTATCGGTTATAGCCTACCGCGCCAGGGTAAAACTCTGCGTTGCCATCTTGATCTGCATCGGTACTGCGATAGCCGAATCGAACTTCTTTGCTATCACGTTGGGTCGCAGTTTCTTTATGAACAAATCCTAGATTAAAACCAAAATCTTGTGCTTCATTTTTCCACGAATACAAACCAGAAAGGTACGGTTTAGTTTCTTCAGCATTTTCAAAATGATAAGCCTTAACAGAGAGCGCTGCGTAATTCGCTTCACTATCGAGCGGTTTACGAGTTTTTACAACAACGGTACCACCTATAGAGCCCTCATCAATGTCTGCTTCTGCCGACTTATATACTTCAAGAGTATCTACTAATTCAGCTGGTAGCAGCGAGTAGTTAAACCCTCGTGAAGGACGCGTAATTGAAGCTGAAGCAGTTGCTGAAGCAACGTTTTGCCCGTTTAACAAGGTAATATTTAAATGCGGTGCAGTACCACGAATACTAACTCGGTCGCTTTCACCACCTAGGTCTTTTTCAACTTGTACACCCGGAATACGCTGTAGTGCATCAGCGACAGTTTGATCTGGAAATTTACCAATATCTTCAGCAGAAACGGCATCAACTACACTGTTTGAAAAGCGCTTCATATTAATGCTTTTCTCAACTGATGCAGCATAACTTCTTACTTCAATCTGCTCGATATCTTCTTTAGTTGCTTTTTTCTTTTCTGGCAGTTGATCAGCTGCATAAACAGATACTGATGTACTTAAAACTAAAGTAGGAATAAGTGCTTTTTTAACACCAGCCGCTAGCGCTGAGAATTTTTTATTCATGGAACTGTAACCTTATAGTTTTTGTAAAGTGAGAGATTTTGTGACTACAAACTACATAAATGCTCTTAAGAACAACAATTGGTAACAACTTTATTGTTACAATGCGGCTACAATATTAGTAATAAATTACAAAATCAAGATATTTTATTCTAAACAACACACTCAAGTTAAAATATTTAATTCTCAACTTTTAAGCGCTCACCACCTATAAAGAGATAAACTAAATACAATCAATACCTTGTTAGCAATGAAAAGAGAAGAAACAAAATCAAAGCTGCTTTTAAAGATTCATAGGCTGCCTTGATGTTTTAAAAACAGGGAATTAATTATTCCAAAACTAAATCAAACACAACATTGACACTTGCTCTGAAGGTAATCGATTCTTGTAAATACTTACCTTCTGGGACTGTATTAATACGTGAGCCCGTTACCATGATTCGTTCAATATTTGTGTTGCTGCCATAGCCAAAGTGACTACCTACCTGTTGTGATTGAATACTATACACCCGACCAAGTTTCGCTTCGAATGCGCTAGCAAGGCTACTTCCCTGCTGTTTGGCATTCTCAACTGCTTTATCAAGAGCGGCTTGCTCGTAATCTGAGGCTTTGCTTGATAAAAGTTGAATTTGCTCGATTTGATTGACACCCACTTTAAGCGCAAAGTTTAAAAAGCCATCCAAAAGGGAGAGTTGTTTAAGGCTGACTTTGACCTTGCGGGTAGCGCGAAAACCATCTTTAACTTGGTTATCGTTTTCGTCATAGCGCATGTTCGGCTCTACGAAAATTCGACCCGCAGAGATACTTTTTTCGTCTATTGAGAAATTATTTAAGCCCGCAAGGAGTTCATTTACTTGCGCATCTACTTGCTGCTTAGCCTGCACACTTTCAGCTTTAACAGCTTCAAACTCTAACGTGATATCTGCCCTATCAGGGGCTGTACGCACAACAGCCTCACCCTTAACAACAATATGGCGATTATCCGGCAGACTTGTTGCAGCCATCGCAGAGCTGGAACACAAAACCAGTGCTAACAAAGATTTAAGCATCATAACCTCTCCTTAGAAAAAGTTATGATGCCTTGCTAGGGTGTGAATGTATAGCAATGTATGCTGTTTTTAAGTGTAAATAGTTGCGAAGAAAGGAAATTAATTAATGAAAAGCTAACACGGCATATTATGACAAGTTGCTAAAATATGCCGTCTTTTTAAAGATTTGCTTAGTGAGCTAGTACGCTTAACCACTCATCTGGGTTTGCTAAAATGAACTCAAATATATCGTTATTATTTAAAGTTATGCGAATTCCATCTGCTGTGATTGGCAAAATACCCGCGCCTTTACCTGAACACTTACCAACGTTATTGATTTGTGCTCGTGAAAATGTGTATGGGCCTAAGCCTAGCTCTTTATTAAACGGTTCAAAAACAATGTCTTGTTCAGTAACTACAAGCTTACCATCCGCTTTTGCGACACCCGATTGAATAGTTGCTGCTGACTCTTTAACTGTGTGTGCGTGCATATCCTTTACTCCACTTAACATATGAGTGTTAGTCTACACTCAATGAAACCTTAAAATTGCGTACCAACTTAAGATACAGCAAGTACAAAAAAAGTACAGTAGAGTTAGTTAATTTAAAACATTATCTTTTAAAATAGTTATTGTTCACTGATCTGTAGTTTATTGTTAAATCGCACATAAACGATTGCTCCACCCTCAGTCTTTAGCTGATGTTTAAAACCGGCGACTGACGAGAAGTAACTACCAGCCTCAAGTTGTTTTGCTTCACTATGTTCAACAGATAGATAGTTAAGCTCGCCGCTGATCAAAACTGCGCGTAATGAACCTCTTTCACTTGTTAATTGCCCATTAAAATCTGCATCGAGTTTAACTAAAACACCTTGTTGATTTTGTTTTTGCCAAAGAGGGGTAAGGGTAACCTTTTTAGAGTCTAATGACGTTAACTCATCACTATTGAACCATACCATGTTGTCTGAATGAAGATTGAGTGAGTGCTCGCCATTATTAAACTGCGCCTTAGAAGGCTTAACCAAATAAGGCCCTTCATCGATTTCAAGGTATATGAGATTGGTCTCAGCCTTAGCAGCTGTTATGTGATTTTGCCCTGCAGGTTGCGTCCAAAATGACCCTGTTGCCATCCAATCCAATTCTGCATTTGGGTCATCATTATGCATCAGTCCTTTAATGACAATGCCACGGTATGAAATATTATGAATATGCGCAGGAGATGAAAAGCCCGGTTTAAAGCGCACTAGCATACCGGTTGCAGAATCTATTGTTCTGTCGCCCCATAAGTTTGCTGCGCCGGGGCTTTTGTCACCACGTAGAGGGTTTAAATATCCCCAGTTTACGGACTCTACGGGGACAAGTTCAGACTGGGGATTATCCAACCTTTTTTCATCAGCAGCGGCTGAAAATGCAGCAATAAGTACTACACTTGTTGTTAGTGATAATAGCTTTAACATATTAAATTTCCTCTAATAGCAAACCCAAGAGAAGTCTCTTGGGGTTACAAATCTTGTTATTAGCACAGTACTAATTTATTTCTTGTACCTTCATCACTAACTCCGGCCAATTACGCTGATTTTCTATGTCATGCTCAAGGCCTTGCTCATCGGCAATAGTGAAGCGCTTAATTGCAGGTGTTTTACTGGTTGCTTGATATAACCAATATGCTTCTGCTTTTAATGCCTCCGCAATTGGCTTATCAATTGATTCATATACCATTTGTTTGCATGCATTAATTGATTCAGCAGGAAACTGAGCAATTCGGTTTGCTAGCGTATCAACGTATTCATCAATCTCATCGGGGTTAAGCGCTTTATTAATGGTACCCATGCGCTCAGCCTCATCTGCATCAAAATCACGGGCACTCAAAATAATTTCTAAAGCACGACCTAAACCTGTCTGGCGAGCCATTCTTGAAGCACCGCCACCACAAGGTAAAATACCCATACCAACTTCCATTTGCATAAATTTAAACTTACCACGAGCTGCAAATCGCATATCAAGCGCTAGCGCTAGTTCATGGCCACCACCGCGTGCAAAACCTTCTAGTTTTGCTATTGTTGCCTGCGGCACTTTACTTAAGCGCTCACAAATTGATTGTAAGTCCAGCAGCTTCGCTTCATCGCGTGAAACAACTTCAACTGACATATCTTTCAATAGTTCAGTATCATAGTGGCAAACCCAAATTTCAGGGTTTGCTGATTGAAAAATAACAACTTTAGTGTTTTTATCTCGCTCTAAACGCATTGCTAAACTATTTAAATCAGCAAGCATTTCTTGGCCCTGAACATTAACTGGCCCAAAATCAAACGTAACAGTTAATACACCACCAGACTGAGTGGTCGTGAATGTTGTAAATCCTTCGTATTTCATAATTATCCCTAGTGTTTTTATTGGTTGCGGCTGTAAAAAAGCTATCGTAAAAATAAACTCTAAATTTTTACATCTAGACGAGTTAAAACTTCGTCCATCGCCATAATCAAAGTAGTATTTTTTGCTGTATCAAACGCATCTGGATGTGGGTTCGAAAATGCACCAATATCATTATCAAAATAACGGCCAGTCATACCTGTAAATTGGTCACTTAACGCAGCCTTAACTAAAATATCAGCCCCGATAGCCAAATTTTTTCCTTGTGAACCATATGCTTCCTTAACCATTTTGCTTCCTAAAAAAGAGGCTGGATTAACTGCCACTAAAGAAGGAGTATTGTCTGCCCATTGTTTTGCCAATTGTAGCGTCCACATAGTTAGCGCTAATTTACTTTGCGCATAAGCACTGCTATCAGACAATGCTTGCAAGCCTTTAAGTGCTGCAATACTAACCGGTGCTTGCGCCGCTGAAGATAGGTTCACTATGCGACTATTTTCATTCATAAGAGCAGATAAAGTTTTGGTCAAAATATAAGGCGCAATCGTGTTCACTAAAAAGCGTACATCTAGACCACCCTCGCCTAGGTTATTTGCTATTTTAAAAACGCCAGCATTATTGATCAGTACATCAATATGTGAATATTTAGCTTTGATCTGATTGGTTAATTCAACCACCCGTTTTAGCTCTGATAAGTCTGCTAAAAACGTATCAATTTTTGCACCGCTATAAAGCGCCTCTATCAACTCTTTTGCTTGTAAAAGCTTTTGCTGGCTACGACCATGAAGTAAAAGCGTATGACCTAATGAAGCAAGTTTTTTTGCCGTCTCTAGGCCAATGCCATCTGTAGCGCCTGTTAATAGAATTGTTTTAGGCATACATAATGATTCCTTTTAATAAGGGGTCAGTGAAGTTAGTCAAAGAAATAAATTCATCACTGCTATGCAGTTGATAAATACGGCTTACTTTCACATATGAAACTCTCCCCTTTAGTTGCATTTGTCATGTTTAGTTTTACAAATAAAGCTTAAGGCTTTGGATAAAACGAATAAATAACGTATAAAAAGAATCAGAATTCTGATTTTCGAGATAATTGATGGACACTAATTGCATTAAACTATTTGTGTTAGCGGCTGAGACACTCAACATTAGTGCTGCAGGCGAGCAGCTGGGCCTTACTCCATCTGTAGCAAGTGCCTGGTTAGCCAAATTAGAAATGCAAGTTGGAGCAGACCTATTCCACAGAACGACAAGGAAAGTAACTTTATCACTTGCTGGCATGGAGTTTTTACCTTATGCCAAAGAGATCCTTGCTCAACAAGAAGCCGCGCTTGCAACCTTAGGACAAGGTAACCTTAATATTAGCGGAACATTGAGGTTTGCTGCATCAAGTACGTTTGCGCAGCGCTTTATCATGCCTATTTTGCCAGAATTCCTAGACCGCTACCCAGATATAAACCTTGAACTCATGTTCTCAGATGGCCAAGTTAAATTAATTGAAGGAGGGTTTGATCTAGCACTGAGAAACCTCGCTGTGGAAGATAGTAGCTTGATTTGCAGACGCCTTGCCAAAGACACTCGGATATTGTGTGCCTCACCAGACTACTTGGCTCGTAATGGCACTCCGAGGAATCCTGAGGAGCTTATCCGACATCAATTATTAGTGTTTTTAAATACCAAACCCCGCAAGTTAATTACCCCTAATTGCAGCGATCATTTTAGTTTTCCACCTGAAAAAAGTAAGCCACGCATTTTGTGTGATGATGGCGCAAGTATGCGTATAGCAGCAAAAGCTGGCGTGGGTATCTGTATGAGTTCATTGTGGAATATTCATACTGAGCTAGAAGCAGGTTCTTTAATTCGAGTTTTACCTGATTATCAAATAAGTGATAACAGCGCTATCTGGCTTGTATACCCGAAATCAAATGTACTTACGGCTAAAGTAAGAGTTCTTATAGATTTCTTAGTCGAAAAAATAGGTAACTCGCCAGAGTGGGAAACGATAAATAAAAAATGATTACTCTATTATGAGCACCCTACACGATTTAATAGCAAAAACTAATACCTATGCGCTTAATTAGGTAGACTATTTTGAGGCAATAAAACCTCGTTGATAACAAAGCAAAAATTTCATTATTTAGTTATTTTCGGCAATTGCTCCCGCATTGCTCTCCCTTCTGTATCCATGCAGTCGAAAATCAGAAACTCTTAACACAGGTAGCAATAGCCTTACATAAAACATAATTAAGTATTATTAAATAATGATATAGGTAAAACTTAAGTAATAAAGTCACAGATTGTCTTTTTAAATGCTATGCTTAAAGTTACTAATTAGTAGGTACAAGACTCATGACTCAATCGCTAAAGAAAACTCAAACAAGGCTGAGAGTAAACGCGGTAATTGTGATTATATTAGTCATTCTGCTAACAGTGACTTCATTATTCTTTTACAAGCATGTTGATAACCAATGGCGTGATTATTCCAATACTGCAAGCAACGTTTATGTTTTACATGACACCTTGGTGCAAAGGTTAGGATATGGTGGCTTTATACACCACTTTAAAAATCTAATTTTAAGAAAAAATGTTGATCTTTACCTCCCTAGTATAAAAAAAGAAATTTACGAAATAAAAGTAATACTAGAAAAGCTAGAAGCTGTAGAAAATTACGACAAGCAAGCTCTCGGCGGTGTAAGAACGACCCTAGCTAATTATGAGGAAAAGCTTGATTTAGCGCTCAAAATGATTGAACAAGGCGCTTCTAGTGAAGCTATTGACGACATTGTAAAAGTTGATGATGCGAAAGCCCTTGCAGCCCTATCTGACTTTGAAAGCCACGTAAACACCATGCTTAAGAAAAAGAGTGTGGCGATAAATGAAAACTTTAAATTTGCATATACAGTTCATATTCTGACGATTGTACTTTTGGCTGGTATTTTGCTCTTTTACTTTAAAAAGCTATCCACCTCATATAAAGAGCAACAAGCTTTAACTGATCAAGCATTAGAAGGGGCAAGAATTAAATCAGAATTTCTTGCTAATATGAGTCATGAAATTAGAACCCCCTTAAATGGCATTATGGGTTTACTACAAATCCTGCAACCTAATATTCAAAAGCCCCAAAACATAGAAATTGTCTCAAAAGCTCTTTTTTCATGCCGATCATTACTTACTATTATTAATGATATTTTAGACTTTTCTAAAATGGAAGCGAACGAGCTTACAATCGAAAATGTTAACTTTTCTTTGATAAAAATAGTTGAATCTATAAATTCTGATTTTTTACCTATCTGTAACGAAAAGTCTATCGAGCTAAACATTGATATAGACAAAAATGTCGAAAATATATGGATTGGTGATCCTGTTCGTATTAGGCAAATAATTTTAAACCTAGTTTCTAACGCTGTGAAATTCACAGAGCAAGGTGGTATACAAGTTATTGTAAAGAAAAAAGTAAAAAACTTAATCCCAGGTATCGAGTTACAAGTATTAGACACAGGAATAGGTATGAGTGAAGAAGGTTTGGCAAATCTTTTTCAACGCTTTCAACAGGCTGATAATAGTATTACACGCCGCTTTGGCGGCACAGGCCTTGGCATGTCAATAACAACAAACTTAATTAAACGGATGGGAGGTACTATAGACGTTGATAGTAAATTAGGCGAAGGCACACGCTTTACCATATTTTTACCGCTAGAAATAGCAGAGCAGCAGCAAATCATAGAAAGCCCCCATATAACTGATGTTCCCAATCTTGAAGGTAAAACAGTTCTAATTGCTGAAGATAACCCACTTAATACTATGGTCATTCAATCCTTAATGGCCGAAACAAATGCCAATGTTCAGTTTGCCAAAGATGGTCTAGAGGCTATAGATTTATTTAAAAAAATAAACCCTATGCTCGTCCTGATGGATATCCAAATGCCAAAAATGGGGGGGATTGAAGCCTGTGCACACATTCGAGCATTAAACCCTACGACTCCGGTAATCGCGTTAACAGCAAATGTCATGAAAGAAAATATTATTGAATACAAGAACTGTGGTTTTTACTGCCATGTTGGTAAGCCCGTTGAAAAACATCTACTCTTTGAAGCCTTAAATAATGCCATTTCACAGCACAGCCAAAACTTATCTGATTAATAAAAACGGCCCCATAATTAGAGAACATGACTCCAGCACTAACAGTTTAAATCCCAACAGCTAGTGTCTGAGAAATGATAAAAAGACACCCATGTTTAAAGATAATTAATCACCTACTTTAGAGAGGACTAGAGACATCACGTAATTAGACACCCACTTTTGGTAAAATTAGCATATCAATTGCATTTGACTTAGCGAAAAAGATCGCTCATAGTCGAAAAAATCATCAATACACATAAAATCTAATAATAAACACATCTAATTTGCTTGTAATGAAACTATATAGAGGAAGCTTGCAATGCCTTTCCTCAACAAAACCAAGCTTTAACAAATTAGAGAGTAGCAATTTATTATAAAATGCTATGCAAATGTGGGGGGTGCATTATGAATCGCAAGTCAAAATTAATTTATCGTATTATGTTAGCCTCAAAAGTTAACAACTCTAATAAAGAAATTTCTATTGATAACCTAAAACAGAACTGCTGTCTTTCTGAAACCGAACTACTCAACATACTAAAAGAGCTAGAAATAAAGAAACTTATATGTTGGGATTCTAGCAAGTCAACATTTATGATTTCGAGTTAACTTACTAGTTTTTAAAGTATAATCAACCTAAGATTACTTGCGAAACAAATTGTCAATTGTTTAACAAAAAAGTGAATAAACTACTTTCTGTTTCTCACTCTTTAGAATTACAGCTAAGCTTATAGTGTTCAACTCATGGAGGAGAAGAGCATGGCAACCCCTCGTAGAAACTTAATTAGCGTTTCAAACACGCCTTACTATCACTGTATTTCACGCTGCGTTCGTCGCGCTTATTTGTGCGGGCAAGACCCACTAACAGGTCGTTCGTATGAACACCGGCGCGATTGGGTTGAAAAGAAACTACTTCAACTTGGTCGTATATTTTGTATTGATGTTTGTGCTTACGCAGTTATGAGTAACCATACTCATCTAGTACTTCATATTGATATAGCAAAAGCAAATCGTTTGAATAATAAAGCGATTCTGATTAGATGGCACAAGTTATATAAAAGTACATTCCTTTGCCAACAATTCTTAAATGGCGAATTGCTAACACAAACCGAGCTCGCTGCGGTTAATGCCAGAGTAAATTTATATCGAGAGAGGCTCAGTAGCATCAGTTGGTTTATGCGCGTTCTTAATGAGAGTGTTGCTCGAAAAGCAAATCAAGAAGATGACTGTAAAGGACGCTTTTGGGAAGGTCGCTTTAAATCACAAGCTTTACTTGATGAAGCAGCTCTTGCAGCTTGCCTTGCTTATGTAGATTTAAACCCTGTAAGAGCGAAAGCGGCTGATTTACCTGAGCAATCTGACTACACCAGTATTAAATCTAGAATTAATGCAGCTCAAAATAATAAGCAACCGAAATCACTTATGCGCTTTGCAGGTAAACCACGTAAACATATGCCTAAGGGACTACCATTTGAGCTCAAGACATATCTGCAACTCGTCGATTGGACTGGCCGCTCAATACGAGAAGATAAACCTGGGAAAATCCCAGAAAATGCGTTACCAATACTTGAAAGACTAGATATTTGTAGTGACAACTGGCTTACACTCACCACTTCCTTTACTCGCTCGTTTAAAAATACGGCTGGTAAAGAGCAAGCAATCACAGCTTACACAAATCACATGAAACGAAAACGAAGAAGCTCTATTAGCACTAGTCGTGCACTATTTACCTAAACCGAAACTCGAAAATGTTTAAAGTAGCCTGCATTTGGACTAAATTTGCCCAAATCAGGCGCTAATCAGACAATGTCTACAGAATCACCTAAACATTACATTTATCTGTAAATTAATTTATAACGACTAAGCAAGCCGGCTTTAAAATTAGTTATTAAAATACCTACAAAAGTGGGTGTCCGAATAACTTTATTACCTGTACCTAACCAGCTGTGTCATCTTCAATCAAATCATCAACATTGAGCCTGAATTTATATTGTTTAACTTGGGTGTCTAGTTAACCTTTTTTGGGTGCCTAGATAACCTTAAAGTGGATGTCTAGATAACTTAAGAAATAAAAAGCTCAAAGAAAGTTAGATTAATACAAGAATAAAAGATTGGTTCTAAAAAAATTTAAAAGGAATTTAAATGAAATAAGTCACCCAAATAGAATTTTGGGTGGCAGTCTTACCAGCCGCATCTCGGCACACACGTCACACGCTGTGGCTGCTCCCTTCCGGGCCTGACCAGGTTCACCTGCTAGTGTTGCGAGAGGACCAATAAGACTACCATTGAGGGCCTTGTTTGGCGCGGGAGGGATTATCTCTACTTTTAGCCTGTTATTCAAGGGATATTCGAAAAAGAAAGTGCGATTGCATACTTGGTATACAATCGCACTGTCATTAAGGGGGTTATCGCTTACTTTTCAAGTTCAGCTTTAATGTTGCGCAGCGCAGCTTTCACTTTCTTCATATTTTCTGGGCCCATACGCAGCAATTGTTTTTGCGCATCGGGTAAGTTTTCCCACTCAGAGTAAGCATATTGATACGTAACTGAGTTACGAACGAGTGGCATATCACCTTTTGGCTCTGGCGTATCAAGCAGTACATCAATCGCCTCTTCTAACGTGCCTGTGAATGCATCACCTTCGTAACCAATTTCTGCATAAGCTTCACTGATAAGGGGTTTATATTCATCATACATACGAATAACTTGAGCAGCGCTAAGGCTGGTAAATAATTTTACGTACGGCGTATAGCGCTCATAGCTATTTGGGTCGATTGTTAAGATATCGCCCTCAATAACTTTAAACGACTCTTTAGGGCGTTCTACAGGTGCATGGCTAACTGCCACTTTACCTTTTGCGATGTTATCAACGTACACAACACCACGGCGAATAAGATCATCAGTCACCATTAAGCTCATCACTTGGTCGCTTAGTAACTCATCCATACGAGCAACAACCACTTCATCGCTTTCATTTAACGTTGGTAGTGGCTCAACTTCTGGAACTGGCTCTGGAGTGCGCTCTGGTGCAGTATCTACAACAACGGGCTCAGGCTCTGTCACTTCAGGTTCTGGGTCAGGCTCTGGCTCTTGATACTCAACAACTGGCGCTTGTTCGCTAACAATATCTTCAACAACTTGCACTGGTTTATCTTCAGGCTTCAATAAAATAAACGCTGCCACACCCGCAACAAGGATAAGCACAACCACCGCAAAAATCAGGTTGTTATTTGATGAACCCTTTTGTACTTCAGGTTCTGACGAATGCTCTGACATAGACACTCCCTTAAAAATAAAACAGATAAAAATACGAAAAAACCATTTAGCCTTGAGCTAATCTTTGCTTCTTCTAGCTTAAAGACTTACAGTTGATAAATAAAGTAAAGACGCACAACTATTTAAATGCAACCATGAGCAGTAAGTTAAAAAAAACACAACACTCTAAAATCGCTTTATTACTAACAGGTGGTGGCGCGCGAGCGGCTTATCAAGTTGGTGTGCTTAAAGCGATAACTCAAAGCATGCCTCGTACAGCACCGCTGCCCTTTACTATTATTAATGGGACATCAGCTGGCGCAATTAATTCCGCTGCATTAGCATGTTATGCATCCTGTGCACATTTAGCATGCAAAAAACTTGAATGGGTGTGGAAAAACTTTTCGACTTCTCAGGTTTATAAAAGCGACTTTTTAAGTGTGTTTTTGCATATTACCCGCAACATGCTTACAAGTTTTCAATCTGAACATATAAATCACCCACCAGCGAGTTTGCTGAACAATAAGCCGCTGCGAAAACTGTTGCACGAAATACTCGATTTATCACGTATCGAACGAAACCTGCATAAAAATTACCTAGATGCAGTATCGATTACTGCTTCGAGCTATACCACAGGTGACTCTGTGGCATTTTTTCAGTCACTTACACAAAAGCCGTGGCGCAGAGCAAAACGTGAAGGACAGGCAACCCGCATAAATGTTGAGCACTTAATGGCGTCGAGTGCCATACCTATGGTGTTCCCAAGTGTGAATGTGTATAACCACTATTTCGGCGACGGCTCTATTCACCAACTTTCGCCACTGAGTCCGTCGGTTCATTTAGGTGCTGAAAAAATCTTTATTATTGGTGTTGATGAACCAAAAGAATTGCATCCGCCGGGTTATCAGCCTCATTACCCTGGCCTTTCGAATATTGCAGGCCACTTACTCGATAGCGTCTTTACCGACACGCTACAGTCTGATTTAGAGCGTTTACAACGTATCAATCGCACGCTGAGCCTATTACCTGCCCGTGACAAACACCAAGAGCTTAAACAAATTGAAACTTGCGTGATCAATCCATCGCAAAACTTTAATGCAATCGCAGCTCAGTTTTATGATGACATGCCTATGGCAATCAAAGTGTTACTACGCATGATAGGCGTGAAGAAACGTTCGCAATCGAGTTTAACGAGCTACTTACTGTTTGAAAAACGTTATACCCAAAAGCTCATTGAAATTGGCTACCAAGATGGCCTTAAAAAGCTACCTGAAATTCGTAAATTCTTAGAGCTGGAGTAGCTAATAGCTACTCCATACCGTCGAGTAAAAACCGTTCTACCCGCTCTACTCGGCGAGGCTTACCTTGCAACACTAAAATATCACCTGCCAATAAAATAGTTTGTGATGAAGGCGCGTCAATTTCACGGTCTTGTCGGCGCAGCGCTCTAACCGACACACGGCGCTGCTCAAGTTTAAGCTCACTAATTTTCTGATTAACCGCATAAGCGTGTTCTGGCAGAGCTATAACATGTAAATACTCAAGCCTATCTGAACTGGCCTCTTCACCATCGAGTTTATCGCCAGTGAAAAAGCCATTTAAGAACTTATAACGGTTGCGCCGCTCTTTACTAACACGGCGTATGATCCGTGTCATCGGCACACCAGACATATAAAGTACATGCGAAACTAACATTAAACTTGCTTCAAGGGTTTCTGGTACCACCTCAGTAACACCGAGTTCTTTAAGCGTTTCCATTTCGGTATCATCGCGCATTCGTACCAATATCTTTACATCAGGTGCTATTTGTTTGATGGCATCAACAACTATTTGCGTTTGCTCAAAATCGGTAAAGGTAATAATCACCAACCTTGCACGCTCAACGCCCGCTGATTTTAAAATATCTTTTTGATTCACATGGCCAAATATAACTGGTTCACCAGCCGCTTTCGCTTCTTGCAATAAGATAGGGTTACTTTCGACCGCGACGTATTCAATTGCTTCTGGCTTTAAAAAGCGCGCAACAGTTTGCCCAACACGGGAGAAACCACAAATAACGACATGATTTTGATACAAAGGACTACTTGTCGCAGGCTGCTGCCAGTACTGTCCTGTATGGCTTAAAAGGCCAAGTTTTTTGAGAATAAGCGGTGTTTTTTCAATTAAGTAAGGCGTTAGCGCCATCGAAAGCACGCCAACTGCAATTAAAAACGAAGCTTGCTCTGAGCTTATTAACAAATGCTGAGAAGCAAGTGCAATTAACACAAAACCAAATTCCCCCATTTGCCAAAGCATAATACCCGCTGATACCGCATCTTGCTTTCGCTCCCCCATCACTTGCGCAGCAATCGCAAGCACCGCTATTTTAAATAGCAATAAACCAATTAATACCGCGATGATCCAGTACCAACTATTAAGTACATAAAGCACATCTAGCTGCATACCAACAGTCACAAAGAATAGCCCCATTAATATATCGCGAAATGGTCTAATATCGGCTTCTAGTTGGTGACGATAATGGCTTTCTCCTAACATCATGCCTGCTAAAAATGCGCCTAACGCCATCGATAAACCAAATAGGTAAGTCAAGCCTGCGGCAAACAAGGCAACCAATAAAGTCGTTAGCATAAATAGCTCATCGGTTCTTACCAGCGCTATTTCGCTAAACACTTTAGGCAAAATCCATTTACCTATGCCGAACAATAAAATACACACTAAAGCACCTTTAGTAAGTGCAAAAGCCAATGCACCGGCAATTTCTTCAGAGCCACTTTGGGCTAGCAAGGGGTAAACAATGAGCAGAGGGACAACAGCAATATCTTGAAACAGCAACACCCCTATTGCCAACTGGCCGCGGCGCTGGTTTAAATCTCCAGATTCTTTAAGTAGCTTCACCACCACCGCTGTTGAAGACAGCGCCATTAAACTAGCAATAGTAAAACCGTTTAAAAGGCTGTGCTCTAGCAGCAGTAAAATTAGCATAAACACTATGCTGGTCACCACGACCTGTAAGGAGCCAAGGCCAAATACAATATTGCGCATTGCCATTAAACGCGGCAATGAAAACTCAAGCCCTAAGCTAAACAGTAAAAACACAATGCCGAGCTCAGCAACAAAGTGCATTTCATGGCTTTGCGCCATCCAGCCAATACCATGACTCCCTGCCAGTACACCTGTCGCAAGATAAGCAAGAATGGGTGGTAAACCAATTCGCTTGAAAAACCAAACAAATAATACGGCAGCGACGAGCAAGCCAAACACTTGGATCAGCACATTTTGCAAGCAATCAACTCCCTAGACTTGGTGACAAAACTGGTTTCTCTTTTAAATATAGCAACCATCTGTTTTTCGGCCAGTTTAAAAATATGGCACAAATCTCGCTACATGGGGGTATCTAAACACTCCGGGGGGAGAATTATCATGGAAAATGTCCATATTTTGACGCAGCGGGTGTCTGCTCGAGGCGAGTTTCTGCCGTTTTCGGCAGAGCATTACCGAATAAATGAAACAAATAGTCCACACGATTTGGTCGCAAAGTTACAAACCACGTTATCAATCGAAGAAATTTTGACTATTTTTGCCGAGCACGCAAAGCAACTAATCAACTTATCTGGCTTACAGTTCCAATCTGCACTCGGAGTGTCACAAAGCGCAGGCAGCGATACCAGCCAAACACCGTACTCTTTTGATTTAGATATCGAAAGTGAACGCTTAGGGCAGCTAATTTACTTTAGTCAGTTCCCTATGGGTAAAGCGATTGAAGCAAAATTAAAGCAGCTTCATACTGCCCTCGTTTACCCATTACGTAATGCGCTTATGTACACCCGCGTATTACGTTTAGCGACTAAAGATGCGCTAACAGGCTTAAATAACCGTAGTCAATTTAATGACAGCTTGGCACAAAAGCTAGAACGTTGCCGCCGTCAACATCGCCCATTTAGCTTAATGTTGCTTGATTTAGATAACTTTAAACAAGTAAACGATAACTTTGGTCATAAAATTGGCGATGATGTGTTACAAGAATTTGCTAACGTACTGCGCAGTAGTGTGCGCGGCACTGACTCGATTTTCCGCTTTGGTGGAGATGAGTTTGCATTATTAATCGATGACCCTGAGTTTACCACCAATAAGGTGATAGCTGATCGCATTATGAGCTTAGTTGCTAACTCAGGGTTGATGGCTCAATATGATGTAACATCAAGCATTGGTTATACGCTAGCCAACAACCAAGACTGCGAAAACGAAGTGTTTGCCCGTGCTGACAAGGGCCTCTATAAGGCAAAAGCAGCAGGAAGAAACTGCGCAAGAGCTTACTAATTGAGTAAAAGCCTAGCATCCCCCGCTAGGCTTTTTTGTTTATAAGTTTATAACCAAATAATACTAACCAAAAACCAGCGAAGAAGCCGCTTAATAAGTAAAGCAAGGCAGCCATAGTGGTAAGGGGCGATACCATCACTAATGCCAGCGGCGTAAGCACGCCCAATATAAAGAAAATACCGCCTTTGCCTGACCAGTAACCTAGCAGCAATAATGAGCATACTAGGCCGCCAGCTAGTGCATAAAAAAGTGTATTTATTGTCAGCTCTGTATAAGCAAAACCAGCAATTACAGCCACTAGCACCGACAACGCAAAGCCAAGTGGTGCTTTATTAACTAGTGATAAACCAACATGTGGTTGTTCACTCATAGATTGTCTCCCAAAGAATTCCATCTTCAACACTGTGCTGCTCACTAATAAAGTAGCCAACTACTTGCACAAGTTGATCGTTATAAAAAATAAGTGGTGTCTGCGCACGTAACCAAGGAGCTACTTTGGCATCTTTAAACCAATGTTTTAAGGTGTTTGAGCCGGGTTTATGCAAAGGTTTTATACGCGCTTGTGGCTTATTAAATTCAACCCTTACTTGCTCATCGGGCTTTGGTTTTCTAATGCCTTTACCCGCTTTCACTATTAGTTTTCGGCCATCTGTCAGTTCAAAACTCTGTAAAGCAATATTCATCGCCTCAGGTATTGCCTGCTCTTTTACAAAGTACCAATGCTGCTGATGCCGACGAACATCGCCGCTTTGCAAACAAATTTTTAACTGGGCATCGGTTTTTGCTGTTAAGCCTTGTTCAATAATTTGCTGTAGCTGATTCTCTGAAGGTAGTTGATGGGTAAACTGATTCAGCCACGCACGCACAAGGTTTGCTTGTCTAGGCTTACTAAACCCCGCTATTGCCTCACAGCTTAAACCACCCTGTGAATTTTGGCAGTGTGTAAGGTCGCTTTGCGTATATTCATCGAGCAGTGATTGCTGCTTTTGTAACAGCCGAATACTACGCGCTGCACTTTTTTCAAACCCTTGAAAACGCTCAGTTAAAATAGGCAAAACTTGATGACGTAAAAAATTGCGGTCAAAGCGCTCATCAACATTTGAATCATCGGTGATATGGGTAATAGCAAATTCACTGGCAAATTGTTCAATTTGCTCACGAGTGATATTAATCAGCGGTCTAAAACATACACGCCCAGACGCTAATAATCGCGTTTGTGGCATTGATGCTAAGCCTTGCAAGCCTGAGCCGCGCTTTAGGCGAAGCAAGAAGGTCTCAAGTTGATCATTTAAGTGCTGACCAAGCAGTATCACACTACCTGATATACAGTTTTCGTCGAGTGCTTGGTATCTTGCTTCTCTTGCTTGTGCCTCAAGTGATGTACGCGAACGCTCAAAAATTTCAACGTGCACCGCTTTAAATGCGACATCGAGCTCTTCACATAGCGATTGGCAAAACCCTTGCCACTCATCAGCATACTTGCTCAAACCATGATTAACATACACAGCTTCAATTTTAAGTTCTGAGTGCTGCTGTTGAGCTTGCTTCATTAAATGTAACAATACAACCGAATCAACACCGCCAGATAAGGCAACGCTAAAGCAACTTTGCTGAGCGTTCAGCAAAGGCTGCAATTGTGCTAAAAAATGGTGGTATAAATCTGATGTTTGCATTAAAAACCAATGAGTATACAAGCGTCTGTGTTATCGGCATTATAAAACAAAAAAAGCCGCAAAAGCGGCTTTTTTCAATTTTAAGCTGTGTTTAGCAATAGCCAAACGACATTAAACGTTTGTAACGCTGATCAAGCATTTCATCTAGTGAAAGGCCTTGTAAGTCAGCTAGGTCACGCTTAAGTTGGTTTTTAAGGTTACGCGCCATCGCATCGTAATTACGATGTGCGCCACCAAGTGGCTCATCAATTACGTTGTTGATTAAATCAAGCTCTTTAACACGTGCAGCTGTTACACCCATGGCTTCTGCAGCTAATGGTGCCTTGTCTGCGCTTTTCCATAAGATTGATGCACAACCTTCTGGCGAAATTACAGAGTAAGTGCTGTATTGCAGCATGTTAACGCGGTCGCCCACACCAATTGCTAATGCACCACCAGAACCACCTTCACCGATAACAGTACAGATAGTTGGTACTTTTAATGCGGCCATAACTTTAAGGTTACGCGCAATTGCTTCACTTTGACCACGCTCTTCAGCGCCAACACCTGGGTATGCACCTGGAGTGTCGATAAATGTCATGATTGGCATTTTGAAACGCTCAGCCATTTCCATTAAGCGTAATGCTTTACGGTAACCTTCTGGCTTTGGCATACCAAAGTTGCGTTTAATTTTTTCAGCCGTGTCACGCCCTTTTTGTTGGCCAATAACCATCACTGGTTGACCTTCAAAACGTGCAACACCACCTAAAATAGCTGGGTCGTTAGCAAAAGTACGGTCGCCTGCTAGTTCGTCAAATTCCGTGAAAATGCGCTCGATGTAATCACGAGTATAAGGACGCAACGGATGACGGGCTAACTGAGAAACCTGCCAAGCACCTAATTCAGAGAAAATTTTCTCTTTCATTTCAGCACTTTTCTCTTTTAATCGACTGACTTCCTCTTCTAATCCAAGGTCTAATTCGCCAGCGCGGCTTACATTTTGTAATTCTTCAATTTTTGCTTCTAATTCAGCGATTGGAAGCTCAAAATCAAGATAATTGAGGCTCATGCTCTAAACTACCTAATTAGTTAAATTCTAGTTCTACATCTTGCGCCGCCATCAGCGATAACTTGTGAATTAAGTCATCACTCGGCGTAACACACCATTCGGTTCCTAAAGTAATCTCAGCCAACGCATCCGGACGTTGATAGAATACTTTAATAGGACAAGTACCAAACTTATAAGGTTCCAGCACTTTTTGTAAATTATCGAAGAAGTTCGCCTCGATCTGCACCATATTCAAGGTCATTTTAATCGCTTTTATACGTTTTTCTCGCGCCTGTGCGATGGTGCATATGTCTCTAGCGGTCATTGTAATGCCACCAGAGAAGTTATCAAAGCTGACCTGTCCAGATATTACCAAGATATTGTTTACTTGCAGCAAATCTTGGTACATTTCAAACTGTTCTGGGAATAAGCGTACATCAATACGGGCACTCTTGTCATCTAAAGTTACAAGACCCCATCGATTTCCCTTTTTGTTTATCAAGGTACGAGCAGAAATCACTAAGCCTGCAGCCGTTGACTGCACATCGCGGTTAGTGGGTTGTAAATCGACCAGCCTTCCTGATGTATAATGCTTTAACTCTTTACGATACTGATTAATTGGGTGGCCAGTTAAGTACAGCCCTAAAGTTTCTTTCTCACCGTCTAGCCACTCATTGTCGGTTAAATCTGTGGCTTTAATAAATGCTTGTTCAACTTCATCTGGCTCTGTAGCAAGTAATCCAAATAAATCTGCCTGCCCAAGTGACTCAGCCTTATGGTGCTGATCGGCCGCCCGCATGGCATCTTTTAAGCTTGCGAGTAAGGTTGCACGGCCAGGCTGGGTTTTATCTGGGCCAAGTTGGTCGAGCGCTCCGGCATAAATAAGCTTTTCAACAACACGCTTGTTTAAACGCTTTAAGTCAACACGGGCACAAAAATCAAATAAGTCCTTAAACGGGCCACCTTCGCTACGAGCTTCTAAAATAGCTTCAACAGGCGCCTCACCAACTCCTTTAATGGCACCGATACCGTAAACAATTTCACCTTGTAGATTAACCGTAAACTTGTACTCACCGGCATTGACATCTGGCGGTAACAAGGTCAGTTTCATGTTTTCACATTCATCTACCAAGGTAACAATTTTATCGGTGTTATCCATATCTGCCGACATTACCGCAGCCATAAACTCTGCTGGGTAGTGGGTTTTCATCCACAGCGTTTGGTACGATACTAAGGCATAAGCAGCTGAGTGAGATTTATTGAAGCCATAACCTGCGAACTTCTCTACCAAGTCGAAGATTTTCATTGCAAGTTCGCCGTCAACTCCGTTTTTAACAGCGCCTTCTTCGAAGGTTGAACGTTGCTTTGCCATCTCCTCTGGCTTTTTCTTACCCATCGCACGACGCAGCATATCAGCGCCACCTAGCGTATAACCAGCCAGTACTTGGGCAATTTGCATTACTTGTTCTTGATAAAGAATGATACCGTAGGTTGGCTCAAGGATTGGTTGCAAGCTATCGTGTTGCCACTGCGCATCTGGGTAAGATAACTCTTCGCGGCCATGCTTACGGTCGATAAAGTTATCTACCATGCCTGATTGCAATGGACCAGGGCGAAATAGTGCTACCAGTGCGATCATATCTTCGAAGCAGTCGGGCTTTAGACGACGAATAAGGTCTTTCATACCACGAGATTCGAGCTGGAATACCGCGGTGGTTTCGGCGCGTAGCAGTAACTCAATACTTGGCTTATCATCAAGTGGAATAGCGTTGATATCAACGGGCTTTTTACCCTCACGAGCTAAGCGCTCGTTAGTCATATCAAGTGCCCACTGCAAGATGGTAAGTGTTCTAAGACCTAAGAAGTCAAACTTTACTAAGCCTGCTGTCTCAACGTCATTTTTATCAAATTGCGTTACCGGGAATTTACCCTCATCATCACAATAAAGAGCGGCAAAGTCAGTAATTGTGGTGGGTGATATTACAACACCACCAGCGTGCTTACCCGCGTTACGTGTACAGCCTTCAAGGATGCGACACATATCAATAAGCTCTTTGACCTCTTCATCACCGTCGTAGGCTTCTTGTAAACGCGGCTCAACATCAAACGCTTTAGCCAAGGTCATGCCCGGATCGCCCGGTACTAGTTTAGAAATACGATCAACAAAGCCGTAAGGGTGACCAAGTACACGGCCTACGTCACGGATAACCGCTTTTGCAGCCATGGTACCAAAGGTAATGATCTGAGATACCGCGTCACGACCATAAAGTGCCGCTACGTGATCAATTACCTCATCACGCCTATCCATACAGAAATCGACGTCGAAATCGGGCATTGAGATACGTTCTGGGTTCAAGAAACGTTCGAATAGTAAGTCAAATTCGAGTGGATCGAGGTCGGTGATCTTCAGTGCATAAGCAACCAATGAGCCAGCACCAGAACCACGCCCTGGACCTACCGGAATATTGTTATCTTTACTCCACTGAATGAACTCCATTACGATCAAGAAGTAACCTGGGAAACCCATTTGGTTGATTACGTCGAGCTCTATTTTCAGACGCTCATCATACTCGCCACGTTTTTCTTTTCGCTCTTGCTCATCTGGGAATAAAAACTGTAAACGCTCTTCAAGACCATCTTCAGAGACCTTAACCAAGAAGTCTTCAATTTTTAGCGAACCGGTTGGGTAATCTGGTAAGAAGTAAGTCCCGAGCTGCACGGTCACATTACAGCGCTTAGCAATTTCAACAGTGTTTTCTAGCGCTTCAGGAATATCGCTAAATAGCTCAGCCATTTGCTCAGCCGTTTTAAGGTATTGCTGCTCAGAAAAACGTTTTGGTCTACGTTTATCTTCTAGGGTGTAACCGTCATGGATTGCTACGCGGATTTCATGGGCTTCAAAGTTTTCTGGCTTTAAAAATACTACTTCGTTAGTTGCCACTACAGGTAACTGCTCTTTTGCGGCAAGCTCAACAGCTAGGTGTAAATAGTCTTCTTCTAAAGCACGTTCCGTACGAATAAGCTCAATGTAATAATGATCGCTAAAATGTTGCTTATAAAAGCTAACGACCGATTCTATAAGCCCAGGGTTACCTTTTAATAGGGCTTTACCTAAGTCGCCATCTTTAGCGCCAGATAATAAAATTAGGCCACTTTTGTGCTCCACTAGCCATTCACGGTCAACCACAGGCCGGTGAAATAAATGCCCTCGTTGGTATGCTTTAGAAATCAACAAGGTGAGGTTTTTATAGCCTTCGTTATCTTTCGCTAAGATGGTAATTCGGCTAGGTTCATCTTCAAATTCAGGGCTTCTGAGCCAAAAATCTGCGCCGACAATAGGCTTAATACCTGCGCCATGGGCAGCACCATAAAAACGCACCAAACCACATAAGTTCATCTGGTCGGTGATAGCCAACGCAGGCATTTGCAGCTCTTCTGCTTTAGCGACAATTGGCTTAGTTTTAGCTAAGCCATCCACCATAGAGAAATCTGAGTGAACACGTAAGTGAACAAATTGCGGCGCAGGCATTACTGTTGCTCTCCTTTTAACGCCAAAATGCGCTGAACAGGTTTAAAGCTCTTACGATGCTCTGCAATTGCCCCGTATTGTTCGAGTGCCGCAAAGTGCGCTTTAGTTGGATAGCCCTTATGACCTGCAAAGCCATAGTCAGGATAACGCTTATCAAGCTCAATCATTTCTTCGTCACGGGCAACTTTCGCTAAAATAGAAGCCGCTGAAATCTCTTCGACTAGGCTATCGCCTTTTACTACCGCCTGTGCTGGCACAGTTAATTGACTAGGCACACGGTTACCATCAATAAAAACAAACTCTGGCTTTACACTTAAGCCTTCAACCGCGCGACTCATCGCGAGCATGGTGGCATGTAAAATATTTAGCTCATCAATCTCAGTTGGGCTACAACGCCCAATGGCATAGCACAGAGCTTTTTCTTTTATTTCTGCCGCTAATAATTGACGTTTTTTGTCTGATAACTTTTTAGAATCGGCTAACCCGGCAATGGGTTTATTTGGGTCCAGTATTACCGCAGCAGTTACAACATCACCGACCAATGGACCACGGCCAACTTCATCTACACCAGCAATATAATTAACATTCGGTCGTTCAATTTGCATTTAGTAACTCCGCGACTGCTGCTGCAGCTTGTTCATTGGCATTTAATCTAATGTTTTTATGTATGGCTAAAAAGCGCGCCTTTAGTTCGCTGTTATCCGTATTCAACATAGGTGTTAGCGCAGCCGATAGGTTTTCAACATTACACTCAGTTTGTAGGTACTCTGGGACGAGTTCTTCATCGGCTAATAAATTAGGCAACGAGAAATACTTAATGTTAAACGTGAATAAGGTTTTGAAAATCCAGTAACTCAATGGCTTAATTTTATAACCCACAACCATCGGCTTTTTATACAGCATACCTTCAAGTGTTGCGGTTCCTGAGGCAAGCAAAATGGCATCAGCGGCTTGCATTGCAAGGTTTGACTGACCATCCAATAATTGCAGTTTTAGATCAGGGGCTGTTTTTTCTAAAATCTCACAAAACTGTGCTTTTCGTTTTTCATTGACTAACGGCACCACAATTTTAAGATCAGGATTTTGCGCTTGTAATTTCGCCGCTGTTTCAATGTAAGTTTCGCTTAAAAGCCCTACTTCAGAACCTCGACTACCAGGTAGTAATGCAAGCACTTTATCAGTTTGTGCCAATCCAAGTTGATTACGAGCCTCGGTTTGGTCGTGCTCAAGAGCAATATCATCAGCCAGAGTATGACCCACAAACGTACAAGGTACATCGTGCTTATCATAAAAGGCTTTTTCGAACGGCAATAATGCCAACACTAAGTTAGTGGCGGCACTGATTTTATGAATGCGTTTTTCGCGCCACGCCCACACTGACGGGCTAACATATTGTACTGTTTTAATACCCGCCTCTTTTAGCGGCTTTTCAACACGTAAGTTAAAGTCAGGGGCATCTATACCAATAAATACATCTGGTGGGTTATCGATAAAATGCTGCACCAATTGTTTGCGTATTTTTAGTAGGCGCGGTAATCGGCCAAGTACTTCAACTAAGCCCATTACAGATAATTCGTCCATATCGAATAATGTTTTACAGCCAGCCGCTTGCATACGCGGGCCTGCAATCCCCTCAAATATGGCATCTGGAAAACGGCGTTTAAGTGCTTTTACTAGCCCTTCACCTAAAATATCACCTGATAACTCACCTGCCACCAAGGCAATACGTAACGGCTTTGTTTGTTCTTTCATTCGTTGATAATTCGCAACTTTTGGCACTAATAAAAATGAGTTTACCGTGTTTTAGCAGTCGGATAAATGTCACACGAGTAATTAATACTAGAATTTAAATAAGTGCTTATTCATTAACCTAGGTAACCAGCTAAGAAAGTAAACAATTAATTTTTTAGCCGAGAGAATACCTATAAGTGAGTAATCTTTTTGTTCTATAAAAACTGGCTAAAAGTTTTTGATAAGGTAATTAATCGATTGAAAAGTTAAGCTTTAATCTCTAGTCTGTAGAAATGATGAACAATTATTTAATCTTATTTTCTTATTTTTCTATTGACTAAAATGGATACAAGGTTAATATTCACAAAGTTTCAATAATTACTGAAACTTCATAACCAATAATTTGTCGTGTCTACCGCACTCGCTAACAAGGAGCTAAACAATGATAGATGAAACATTTGTGGATCTATCGCGATTGCAGTTTGCAATCACTGCCCTCTTTCACTTCCTATTTGTTCCCCTTACTTTAGGTATGACGTGGATTTTGGTGATCATGGAATCCGTTTACGTGATGACTGGTCGCGAAATTTATCGTGATATGACTAAATTCTGGGGTAAGTTATTTGGTATTAACTTTGCGATTGGTGTGGCGACAGGTCTAACCATGGAGTTTGAGTTTGGTACCAACTGGTCTTACTACTCTCACTACGTGGGCGATATTTTTGGCGCACCGCTAGCGATTGAAGGCTTAATGGCATTCTTTTTAGAGTCAACCTTTGTCGGTATGTTCTTTTTAGGTTGGGAGCGACTAACAAAACGTCAGCATTTAGCTGCAACTTTCCTTATGGCTCTAGGTACTAACCTATCAGCTTTATGGATTTTGATTGCCAATGGTTGGATGCAAAACCCTGTAGGGGCTGAGTTTAATTATCAAACCATGCGCATGGAAATGACAAGCTTTGCTGAACTGGTATTCAATCCCGTCGCACAAGTTAAGTTTATTCATACCGTTTCGGCAGGGTATGTTGCAGCATCTATGTTTGTACTGGGCATTAGTAGCTGGTACATCCTAAAAGGTCGCGATCTTGCTTTTGCTAAACGCTCGTTTTCGGTTGCTTCTGGGTTTGGTTTAGCGTCTATCCTTTGTGTTATTTTACTTGGTGATGAATCTGGCTACGAAGTTGGCGAGGTACAAAAAGTTAAACTCGCAACCATTGAAGCTGAGTGGCACACCGAAGAAGCCCCTGCTGCATTCACTCTGGTCGGTATTCCTGATTCAGAAGAGCAAGTCACCCACGCTGCTGTTAAAATACCTTATGCACTGGGCATTATTGCTACTCGCTCTATTGATGAACAGGTAACGGGTATTAAAGATCTAGAAAAGCAACACGAAGTACGAATTCGTAATGGCATGGTTGCATACGAATACTTAGAGAAGCTTCGAGGTGGTGAAGACACTCCAGAAAACATTGCAAAATTCGATAGCTTAAAAGACGACCTTGGCTATGGTTTACTACTAAAACGCTATACGCCTAACGTGGTAGATGCCACAGAAGAGCACATTCAAAAAGCAGTGAAAGATTCGTTCCCTAAAGTTGGTCCTATGTTTTGGTCCTTCAGAATTATGGTCGGTTGCGGTGTGATCATGCTTGGCGTATTCGTGCTTGCATTTTATTACAACGCGCACCGCATTATTGAGCAAAAACGCTGGTTATTATGGGCTGCGGTATGGAGTATTCCACTGCCGTGGATTGCCATTGAATTTGGTTGGATTGTTGCTGAATATGGCCGCCAACCATGGGCTATTTCAGAGATTCTACCAACCTTCTTGGCAACCTCATCTCTGACGGTAAACGATTTACTTATCAGCATTACTGGCTTCATTATCTTTTACACAGGACTTGCTGCTGTAGAAGGCTGGTTAATGCTGCGCTTTATTAAACAAGGTCCAAGCTCGCTTCATACTGGTAAATATCACCATGAACTTGCTAAAGCAGATTCACTTGCAAGCCAAGGAGCTCAGTCATGATTTTTGATTACGAAACACTAAAACTAATCTGGTGGCTGTTAATTGGTGTATTACTGATTGGCTTTGCAGTGACCGATGGCATGGACATGGGTGTGGCAATTTTGCTTCGCCTAGTTGGTAAAACCGATGTGGAGCGCCGTACTGTAATTAACACCATAGGTGCTCACTGGGATGGTAACCAAGTTTGGTTCATCACCGCTGGGGGTGCACTATTTGCTGCTTGGCCTATGGTATACGCGGCCGCGTTCTCTGGCTTTTACTTTGCTATGATGCTGGTGTTATTTGCGTTATTTTTCAGACCGCTTGGTTTTGATTACCGCTCAAAAATAGACTCACCACGCTGGCGAAACAACTGGGATTGGGGCCTATTTGCTGGCAGCTTTATTCCCGCTTTAGTATTTGGTGTGGCATTTGGTAACTTATTACTGGGCGTGCCTTATCATATCGACGACCTACTGCGTGTCAGTTATCAAGGTTCATTCTTTGCGTTATTAAACCCATTTGCCATTGTTGTTGGCCTAGTGAGTGTACTAATGCTGGTTGGTCACGCAGGTATGTGGTTACAACTTCGTACTGATGCAGAGGTTGCTAAACGCTCAGCACAATATGGTCAATATGCACTGATGGCGTTTATTGTGTTGTTTGCCTTAGCAGGTGTGTGGGTATCGCAAATTGACGGTTATAAAATCGTTAGCATGGGCGATACTCAAGGTTTTGCAAACCCGCTTGGTAAAACAGTCACACAGGCACCGGGGGCATGGCTTGATAACTATACAAAAATGCCATTAACCATGCTGTTTCCTGCCCTTGCATTCGTGATGGCGGCACTGGCAATTGTATTATCTAAATTACAAAAACCAGCAATGGCATTGGCTGCGTCAAGCTTAATGCTTGCAGGCGTGATTTTAACAGCGGGTATGTCAATGTTCCCGTTTGTAATGCCTTCGAGTAACAACCCAAATATTAGTTTAACTATGTGGGATGCGGTTTCGAGCCATATGACTCTCAACGTGATGTTTATTGCAGCGGTTATTTTTGTACCACTTATTCTTATTTACACAACGTGGTGCTATGTGAAAATGTGGCGCAAAGTAACCATCAGTGAAATCGAAAACAACACGCACGGTAGCTACTAAGGAGATTTAATTATGTGGTATTTTGCCTGGATTTTAGGTGTTCTATTAGCCTGTACCCTTGGGGTGATCAACGTAATGTGGTACGAATTTCACCAACATAAAGATTCGATTGCTGATGATGAGCTAGAGCTTTACGCGAGACTCAAAAACACCGATGACAACTAAACCCCGACCAAATCGCGCGCAGCAACAAACGCTGCGCGCTTTTTTAAAGCAGTATAGCCAGTCTGCTTCAGGACTTCTTAAATTAAGCATTAGTTTGGGCACACTCAACGCCCTATTAATGATTGCCTCTTGTTATCTTCTTGCAAACGCGGCTCATCAAGTCATGTTTGAACAAGCAAACTTGCAAGCCGTAAGCCCATTATTATGGCCGCTGGCTGGGCTAATTTTAGTTCGTGCTTTGTTGGTTGCCCTAAGTGAACGCGTAAATAACCGCGCCGCGTTAAAAATAAAAAACGTGATGCGAAATACATTGCTAGAAAAGCTCAGCAAACTTGGGCCAGCCTACAGTGAACAAAAAGGTCATGGCGCAACACTTAACACCTTACATAATGGGGTTGAAGCACTGCATCAATATTACGCTAATTACATTCCAAGTGTGGCTTACAGTGCGCTTATTCCAATAGCGATATTAGTGGTGATTTTTCCAACCGATTACAAAGCAGGCCTCATATTCCTTTTAACAGCCCCGCTTATCCCCTTTTTTATGATTTTAGTGGGCCATAAAGCGGAGCAGTTAAACCAAGATCGCTGGCAACAACTTGCGGTACTTGGTAATTACTTTTTTGACCGATTACAAGGCCTGACTCAACTCAAGCTCTTTAATGCAACCAAGCGTGAGCTAAATAGCATCAGTCAGATTTCTGATGATTATCGTGGAGCAACCATGGGTGTATTGAAAGTCGCCTTTTTATCGTCTTTCGCCCTTGAGTTTTTAGCCACCATTAGTGTGGCACTTGTTGCCGTGATCATTGGCTTTAGATTATTTTTTGGTACCCTCGATTTTGCCACTGGATTTGTGGTGTTACTACTGGCCCCTGAGTTTTACTTACCACTTCGACAAATGGGCACTCATTATCACGCAAAACTTGAAGGGATCAGTGCCGCTGCTGATATGGTCGACATAATCAATCAAAGCGACTCAGATGAACATGTAGGGTCATCTAAACTTGAGTTACCAATAAAGCATATACAGCTGAATGCGCTTACCTTTCATTACCCTGAAACAAACGAAGGGGTAACTGATATCAACTTAACCCTGCCAAGCTCAGGCTTAATTGCCTTTGTGGGTGAAAGTGGCTCGGGTAAAAGTACCTTGTTTGATTGCCTATTGGGTTTTCATCATCAGGCCAATAGTGCCATTAGCATTAACGAGCAACCACTGAGTGATACTGCATTAGCTGATTGGCAAGCACAGCTGGCGTGGATCCCACAGCAAGCCACGTTATTTTATCGGAGCGTTGCAGAGAACCTGCGTTTAGCTAAACCCGATGCAAGCCAAGCAGAGCTCGATGAAGCAGCAAGTAAAGCTGGCGCACTTGAGTTTATTACTGCACTACCTGATGGCTTTGATACCTTGCTCGGTGAACAAGGAGAAGGCCTCTCTGGTGGGCAAAAACAACGTATTGCCCTTGCTCGTGCATTTTTGAAGAATGCCCCTGTGCTAATGCTAGATGAGCCTACCGCTCACTTAGACAGCCAAACCGAGCATTTAATCAATCAAGCGATCCGCGAGTATGCAAAAGATCACTTAGTGCTGGTTATTGCTCACCGACTGAATACGGTTAAACACGCCGATAAGATTTACGTTATGCAACAAGGTCACATTGTTGAATCTGGTCAGTACCAGCAACTGACTGAGCAAGCTGGCCTATTTGCTAAACTGGTAAGCCAAGGTGACGCCCATGCATAACTTTATACGTCTATTAAAACTGTGCAAACCTCATACTGGCATGCTGCTTTTAGGGGCTTTTTTAGCAAGCTTAACGGTACTTGCTAATGTAGGCTTGCTCGCTATATCGGGTTGGTTTTTAGCAGCCATGGCAGCGGCGGGCATTGCTGGTGTGCAGATGAATTACTTTACCCCAGCTGGAGTGATCCGCTTTTTAGCTATCGTGCGCACAGCGTCTCGTTACGGTGAGAGGATGATAACTCATAATGCTACCTTTTTATTACTGAGCGAAATTCGCGTAAACATGTTCAAGACTTTGAGCCAACTGAACAACGTTGACTTAGCAATGAGTCGTAGTAGCGATTTATTTAACCGGCTACAGAATGATGTCGATGCGCTGGATAAGTTTTACCTAAATGTACTGCTGCCTATTATTGTCGCCCTTTTCAGCATTCCTATAGTAATGGCCTTCATGGCCATGTATAACGCTGACGTTGCATTAGTGTGCTTTACTTCACTGATAATTATTGGCGTACTGCTTCCCACATTGTTAAGCCATAAGCTTCACCAACAAGCGGATAACGAAACCCAGCTCTCAGCCGAGTTAAGATCTGAACTTGCCGATACGTTATCAGGTGCTAGAGAGCTTGCTGTCTATCAAGCACATGCGGCGCAATTAGCGCATTGTGATTCACTCAGTAAACAATACAACAGCCAGCTCTACAATCGTCACAAGGCCATAGCAAATAGTAATGGCTTAAACACTTTGGTGATACAACTCACCATGCTAGCCAGTGTATTTATGATAATTCCACTGGTTGCAATAGGGACTATGAAAAACGTTGAACTGGCGATGCTCGCGTTATTTGTATTAGCAAGCTTTGAAACCGTGCTCACTCTGCCTACGGCATTTATTGAATTGCCGCTTACTTTAAGTGCCGCAAAGCGACTGTTTGATCTTGAAGATAAACACAACAGCTTAGCCGAAAAGCCAAACAACTTAGATGATCAGCTAGCAAACCAATTAGCTGACAAATCAGGGCTTGGTCTTGAGCTAAGCGAGGTCAATTACCAATACTTGGGGGCAAAAAGTAAAGCCCTTAGCAATATCAATTTTGCGATTACACCCGGCAGTAAAGTTGCCCTAGTCGGTGCCAGTGGCAGTGGCAAAACCACTCTAATTAACTTACTCACGGGCCTTTGGCCGCTGCAATCAGGCTCATTAAAGCTCACCACCAAGCAAGATAACTTTGAACTTGAAAGCTTGAGCACTGCAACACGCTTTAAGCAGCTAACGATAGTTGCCCAGCAGCATCATATTTTTGATGGCACGCTACGTGAAAATCTACGCTATGCAGCTTTTGATGCGACAGATGAGATGCTAATTGAAGCCTGTGAAAACGCTGAACTTGGCTCTTGGCTTAAGAACTTAAAAGCCGGCCTTAATACCCGCTTAGGAACCGCAGGCAGAAAACTTTCTCATGGTCAGTCACGTCGTATTGCCATAGCTCAAGCCCTATTAAGGCAAGGTAATTTAATCATTCTTGATGAGCCAACAGAGAGTCTAGATAACCACACTAAGCAAAACTTGCTGACTACACTTGAGAAAATATGGGCAGATAAAACCATGTTGACCATTACCCACGACCCAGCAATGCTAAGTCGTGTTGATAAGGTTATTTGGTTAGAACAAGGACAAGTAAGAGCCTTTGCAAGTCATGCTGAATTGATGGCTAATGAAGCCGATTACGTAGAGCTTATTACCCGTTTTTAATCGAGCTGCTCAACAATAACGTCAATCACACCTTGCTTGACTGAGGCAATTTGTGAAAACGCCTTTTTTGATAAATCGATAATACGACCGCGGATAAATGGGCCGCGGTCATTAATGGTAACAATCACACTTTTATTGTTACTAATATTGGTGACCCTCACTCTGCTGCCAAAGCCAAGCGTTTGATGAGCCGCGCTCCATGCCTGTTGATTAAACACCTCACCACTTGCTGTCATTCGGCCATGATATTTATCAGCGTAATAACTGGCTTTGCCTTTTTCTATCGCTCCTTTTGATACTGAAGGCGCACTACTACAACCACTTATTATTAAGCTTAACAATGCAAAGATGATGAGTTTATTCATATTACTAGATCCTTTTTTGTCGTGAAGATAACAAGCACTGACTTAGCAAAACCTGAACTATAAAAACAAAAAAGCCACCTTAAGGTGGCTTTTAGTAATTAGCTTTTGATTAGCGAATAATTCCGCGCTCAGAGCTTTTCACGAAGTCTATCATCAACTGAACAGCTGGATACTTCGCAGCATCTTCACTTAGCTCAGCGATTGCTTCTTCAACACCTAAGCTCTTGCGGTAAAGCGTTTTATATGCACGGCGTGTTGCCATGATTTCATCGCTTTCAAAACCACGGCGTTTCATGCCTTCAGTATTGATTGCTACAGGGCCTGCCGGCGTGCCAATGGTCGTTACAAATGGTGGCACATCTTTATTAACACCTGAGTACATACCAACAAAGGCATGTGAACCAATTTTACAGAACTGGTGAACACCTGAATTACCAGCAAGGATCACCCAGTCACCTACGTGTACGTGGCCAGCAACAGAGGCATTATTAGCAAAAATAACGTTATCGCCCACTACTGCATCATGCGCAACGTGTGTGTAAGCCATAAATAAGTTGTTGCTACCAATTTTTGTTACACCTTGGTCTTGAATCGTACCACGGTGAATGGTCGCACACTCACGGATCACGTTGTTGTCACCAATGATCAAGGTTGTAGGCTCATTCGCGTACTTTTTGTCTTGGCACGCTTCACCGACCGAAGCAAATTGGAAAATATGGTTACCAGAACCAATCGTCGATGGGCCTTTTACAACCACATGAGATTCGATGATACAGTTATCACCAATAGTTACATCGTTACCGATGTAGCTATAAGGGCCAACTGATACGTTATTTCCAAGTTTTGCACCTGGTTCGATTATCGCCGTAGGATGGATCACTATTAAAACTCTCTTCTCGCACACATGATTTCGGCAGTACACACTACTTTGCCGTCAACTTTTGCTTCTGCTGCAAACTTCCATATATTGCGGCGCTCTTTTAAAAACTCTACATGTAAATGCATAGTATCGCCAGGTAATACTGGCTGTTTAAATCGCGCATTATCAATCGCAGCGAATAAATATAGTTCGTTATCGCTACGATTTTCAACTGTCTTAAAGCCAAGTAAGCCAGTTGCTTGGGCCATTGCTTCTAAAATCAACACACCTGGAAAGATAGGTTGATTAGGAAAATGACCCGTAAAAATAGGTTCGTTCACTGTTACATTTTTAATCGCATGTAACGACTCGCCTGGCGTGTAATCTAGAACACGGTCAACAAGTAGCATCGGGTAACGATGCGGAAGTAAACTTAAAATATCTTGGATATCAAGACTATTTAATTCATTTGCCAAAATAGCATCCTTATTTGTCTTCAATATTGAGTGACTTAGTCAGTGACTCAAGAGCTTTAATGCGGTCTTTCATATCGCCAAGATTGCGGATGTGGGCAATACTTCGGCGCCATTCTTTGTTAGTTTGATGAGGTAATCCTGATGAATAGATTCCAGGCTCTGTGATTGCTTTCGTCACCATACTCATGCCGGTGATTATAGCACCATCGCATACGCTAAGGTGACCATTAATTGCAACCATACCACCAATCTGACAATTCCTACCGATCTCGACGCTTCCGGCAAAAACCGTGCAACCGGCAACCGCTGTGCCTGAGCCGATCTCGACATTATGCGCTATTTGACATTGATTATCGATAATTACATTACTATGGATGATCGTATCGTCTAATGCACCACGGTCAATCGTAGTAGACGCGCCTACCTCAACCTTATCACCGATGATTACTCGGCCAAGTTGCGGTATTTTCACCCATTCCCCACGCTCATTAGCGTAACCAAAACCATCGCTGCCCACGACTGTATTCGCTTGGAATAAACAGTCGCTGCCAATCTCAACTTCATGGTAAATGCTTACATTTGCCCAAAGCTTAGTGCTTTGACCAATTTTTGCATGCTCACCAATGAAACAGTTTGGACCAATCTGCACATTGTCAGCAATAACAGCACCCGCTTCAATCACCACATTGGCGGCGATCGCGACATTATTACCAATCGAAGCTGAATCATGAATGACTGCACTAGGGTGAATACCCGTCACTGCTGAGCGCGGTGTGGTGTCCATTAGCTGAGCAAGCTTGGCGTAACAAACATAAGGGTTAGCAACAATGAGCTTATTACCCGAAAAGTACTCAGCGTCTGCTGATGATAAAATCACCGCACTTGCTTGAGTATCATCTAATTGCGAGCGATATTTCTTGTTCGCTAAAAATGCAATATGCCCATGTTGGGCATTTGCAAGTGTAGATATTTTTTTAATCTCTGTAGCGCCGTCACCTTGAAGGTCAGCGCCCAGAAGATCCGCTATCTGCGAAAGCGTGTAGTTTTGCATATATGATTTCTATTGCTTACTTACTTTTTCAACAACTTTGCTTGATAAGTCATCGACAGTTTTAGGGTTAACATAAATCGTTGTTTCTTTAACTTTAACTTCATCGAATTTGCCAGCTTTCGCTACTTCTTCGATTGCATCTAAGATTAGCTTTTGAACTTTAGCTAGCTCTTGGTTTTGACGCATTTTGATTTCTTGCTCTAAAGGACGACCTTTTTCAGCAAGTTGCTGCTGCATACCTTGAATCTTAGTACGTAATTCTTCTTTTTGCTTGTCGCTCATAGTTGTCGCTTCACGCTTGAACTTTTCAGCTTCAAAACGAATATCACCTTGAAGTTTTTCTAGTTCTTGACGACGCTCAGAGAATTCAGCTTCTAAAGTTTGCTCTACTTTCGCCATTTGTGGGATTTGTTTGTAGATTTCTTGCATATCAACAATACCTACTTTGTGGGCAAATGCGTTAGTAGATAGGCCCATAGATAAAGTAGCAAGTAGTGCAAAAGCTGTTGATTTAATTGATTTATTCACGAAAAAACTCCTTTAGAATGTATTACTAATATTAAAGCTGATGGTCTTCGTATCGTCATCTTCTTCTTTTTGCAATGGATACGCAAAACTGATCAGCATTGGACCCATCGGAGAGATCCATTGTAGAGAAAGACCGGTTGAAACCCTAAAGCGCATCGGATCTGCATAATCATCCAATTTAGCACGCTCATCTGTTGACAGGTTTTGATAACGGTCAATATTAAACTCTGTATCCCATACGTTTGCTGCATCTACGAAGAAGCTGGTACGTACAGAGCTAGTGTTTTCTTCATCTAAGAAAGGTGTTGGAACAATAAGCTCCATCCCTGCGACCGCTTTGGCGTTACCACCAATTCGGCCTGCTGTGTAAAGCTGGTCAAACTCTGATGCACCACCAATGCTACCTGTTGTCGTACCATCAGGTAATGGTGTACCAGGAATGCTTTGCGGAACACGTGATACAGCACGTGGTAAAATCGTATTACGGTCAAAGCCACGTAGTTCCATTTCAGTAATTCTGAAGAACTCTTGGAATGGCAGTGTTTGGTCATAACCATTGGTTGTACCATAGCCATTACCATAACCAAGTGCCGCACGCGTTGAGAACACCCAGCGGTGGTCATTACTGATTGGCCAGTAGAAACGCGAATCATAATTTAGCTTAAAGTACTGTAAATCAGAGTTTGGCGTTGTCGCAGTTAAGTTAAGAGATTGACGCGAACCTGCTGTTGGGAATAAACCACGGTTTACAGTAACGCGTGACCAACCTGCACTTAGCTCGTACTTAGTAAAGTCAAAACCTGCATCTGGGTTATCTGGATCTAAGAAGGTTTCACGAATAACACGTGTTTGCTCGTACTCAGCAATATCTGACAGTTCTTCTTGTACCCAACGAACACCAAAGTTAATACGGTTTACTGCATCGATTGGGAAACCAATGTTAGTACCAATACCATAGCTCTTCGATTTATAGTCGATTAGGCTAAACTTACTCGCATCGTAGTTACTGTAGAAAATGCTACTACCTTGCGATACACCATCAGGCGTAAAGTAAGGGTCAGTATAAGACACACTAATACGCTCAGAACCACGTGAGGTATTGATGTTGAAACCAATTTGGTTACCGGTCCCTAAGAAGTTTGATTCACTGACACCAATGTTAAATTGCAGACCTAAGTAAGAACCATAGGCAAGGCCTGCGTTAAAGCTACCTGCAGATTGTTCTTTCACAGTAAAATCTACATCAACTTGGTCATCTACACCTGGTACTGGCACCACATTAAAATCAACGCTTTCCATGTAGGGTAAACGCTGAATTTGCAGTTTAGAGCGCTCAAGGCTTTGATTGGACAACCACGCACCTTCAAGCTGTGTCATTTCACGGCGCACTACTTCATCAGAGGTATTTTGGTTACCACCCACAATGATACGACGAACATAAACACGCTTACCCGGATTAACCGATAGCGTTAATTGAACTTCTTTATTTTCATCATCAATTTCTGGGATGGTACGCACTTCAGCATTAGCATAACCAAAACGCGCTAAGTAGCTTTTGATGAACTCTTCTGAAGAGGTCACAACAGAGCCATTATAAAGCTCACCTGTTTTCAGCGGGATAACACTTCTGATGAGTTCTTCACGGCCTAACAAGTCACCAATAAAGTCAAAGCCTTTCACTTTGTATTTAACGCCTTCGGTGATATTTGCTGTTACATAAACAGAGTCACGCTCAGGGCTTACAGATACTTGTGTCGAATCGATATTAAAGCGCAGGTAACCACGGTCTAGGTAGTAACTGCGAATTTTCTCTAAATCGCCTTCAATGGTTTGCTTTTGATAACGGTCGCTCGACATGAACTTCCACCACGGCAAATCTTGCTGTGACTCAGCTAATTTAAGTAGCTCTTCATCAGAGAAAAGTTCGTTACCAACGAGGTTGATTTGACGAATTGATGCAGCATCACCTTCATCAAATTCAAATAATAGTTTTACACGGTTTCGAGGTAACTTTGTGATACTAACTTCCACCTTTGCATTGTACTTACCAATACTGTGGAAGAATTCAACTAGACCTTTTTCAATGTTATCAAGAACTGTTTTATCAAGCGGCTCACCAGTACGGATATCCTGCTGGTCTAGCGACTCATTTAGCTGCTCATCTTTGATATCTTTATTGCCATCAAATTCGATCATACTGATCGTTGGGCGCTCAGTCACTCGGAAGATAACACTGTTGCCATCACGTAATGCTTTAATATTGTCAAAGTGACCAGAACGATAGAGAGCCTTTATGGTTCTTGAAATTGTGTACTCATCAATATTATCGCCCACATTGATCGGAATATGCGTTAACGCAGCACCCAGTGCAACACGCTGTAAACCTTCAACTTTTAAATCTTCTACAATAAAGGAGTTTTGGCCTAGGGCTGCAAAGCTAGCGCCTAATAAACTTGAAACTGCCAAATGTTTTTTTATAGCCATTTTGTTATCTTTATCCTTTACAACTGTATTACCGCTCAACACCTTATTAAATAAACTTTTGGTGTTTTACAATCGTGTTCAAATTGGAATTTTTCGCTTACTTGTTATAAACGCGATACATCATTGAACAAAGCGAAACATGTTAAAAACAGAAGCAGCAAGGCCCCCACTTTAAAACCAAATTCTTGCGTCTTTTCAGAGACCGGCTTTTTGCGAAAAAGTTCAATTATGTAATACATTAAGTGCCCACCATCTAGCACTGGCAGCGGTAATAAGTTAAATACGCCAAGGTTTACACTAATTAATGCTAAAAAGCTTAAAAATGCAACCAAGCCATAGCTTACGCTAGTTCCCGCGCCAACTGCAATGCCCACCGGGCCACTTAAATTTTTAACCGACACCTGACCGGTAATTAAATTACCAATCATGTCAAAACTAAGGGTAATTAAACGCCATGTTTCTTGTATGCCCAGCACAATACTATCGACGGGGCCATAATGTCTAGTTTCAATATAGTTTTCTGGCCATGGCTCGACCACCGGAGACACGCCTAAAAATCCTTGAGCAACGCCTGCATCATTGGTTCTGCTTTGTGGCGTTACCGTCAGTTCTTTTATACTATCTTGCCTTTGTACACTAAATTGTAAGGATTTGTTAGGTGATTGCTGAATTAATGAAACTAACTTGCTCCAACTGCTGATATTTTCACCATTTACAGCAAGTATTTTGTCGTTAACCTGTAAACCTGCAGCTTCTGCCGCCGAGCCTTTACTGATCATGGCCACTTCTAAAAGTGCTTTAGGGCGAAACGGTACAATACCTATCGAGGTTAATGGTGGTACGTCTTGTTGATCTAATTTCCAACCATCTAAATTAAGAGTACGCACATGTTTTTGATAATTTTGATCACGAAGCGTTACCACAACACTTTGCTCACCTAAGCGACTCATAAGCGAGAATGTAGCATCTTGCCAAGTGTTAATGTCGTCTTCACCAATTTTAATAATTTGCTGGTTTGGCTCAATCTTAGCAGCAGCGGCACGGCTGCCTTGAGTCACCTCACCCACCACAGGTTTTAATGACTGCACCCCCACCATATACATCACAGCAAGTGCAAAAATAGCGAATAAAAAGTTTGCCATCGGGCCTGCAGCCACAATCGCAATACGTGCTTTTACTGATTTAGCATTAAATGATAAATGACGCTGCTCTGGCGGCACTTCGTCAACACGCTCATCAAGCATTTTGACATAACCACCTAGTGGGATTGCAGCAACCACATATTCGGTTTGCTGTTTGTCGTACCACTTGATCAACGGCTTACCAAAGCCAATTGAAAAACGTAGCACTTTCACGCCCGCTTTTCGCGCAACCCAGAAATGACCATATTCATGCACAGTCACTAAAATACCTAAGGCGAGAATAAATGAGCCAAGATTCCAGAAAAAATCAAACATGCTAGTTGATGCCTCTTTTTACAAACTCAGTCGCTTTTACACGTGCAGCTTGGTCGCAAGCTAAAATCTCATCGAGAGTTTGCACGTTGATGTTTTGTGTTGCGTTGAGCGTTTCAGCGTTAATTCGATAAATATCTGTAAAGCCGATTTGACCATTTAAAAAGGCAGCAACGGCAATTTCATTCGCCGCATTTACTGTGGTGGTTGCACCTTGCCCCATTTCACACGCATCAATGGCAAGTTTTAAATTAGGGTAACGGGCATAATCTGGTTTAGTGAAAGTAAAATCTGCCATTTGTGAAAAATCGAGCGGTTTTACACCCGCATCGACACGCTCAGGAAAAGCTAAAGCATGAGCAATTGGTGTGCGCATATCCGGATTGCCCATTTGCGCAAGCACTGAGCCATCTTGATATTGCACCATAGAGTGAATAATACTTTGTGGGTGGATCACCACTTCAATATCACTGGCACAGCAGTTAAACAGCCACTTGGCTTCTATAAACTCTAGGCCTTTATTCATCATAGTTGCTGAATCAACAGAAATCTTTTGTCCCATTGACCAGTTTGGATGTGCCACTGCCTCAGCAACAGTCACTGATGATAATGTCGCTAAATCACGCTTTAAGAAAGGACCGCCAGAACCTGTAAGCAAGATTTTGCTTACACCATTATCAGCAAGTAGGCCTGATGCATTCTGTAATGATGCTGGCATACATTGGAAAATCGCATTATGTTCGCTGTCGATAGGCAGTAAAGTGGCGCCATGTTGTTTTACTTTATCAATAAACAACTGACCTGACATAACGAGCGACTCTTTATTAGCGAGCAAGACCTTTTTGCCAGCTTCAACTGCACTTAAAGTCGGTAACAGACCTGCTGCACCTACTATCGCCGACATCACTGCATCAACATCTGTATGTGCAGCAAGCTCACACATCGCATCAACACCTGCTAGCACCTGTGTGTTACACGAGCTATTTGCAAGTAAATTTGATAGCGCACTAGCGGCTTGTTGATCAGCCATAACAGCAAACTTAGGCTGATGTGCGATACACAACTCAGCCATTTGCTCGGCATTTTTACCCGCCGCTAAAGCAAAAACCACAAAGCGCTCCGGGTTTCTAGAAACAACATCTAAGGTGCTTAAACCGATTGAACCAGTTGCGCCCAGTACGACAAGTTGCTCTACTTTGCTCATAAACTCAGTGTCCATGCGTAGCAAAGTACAAAAATTGGCGCAGCTGCTGTTAAGCTATCGATACGGTCTAAAATACCACCGTGACCTGGTAAACATGAACCGCTGTCTTTCAAGCCGACTTCACGTTTGAACATACTTTCGAGTAAATCGCCTACCGCTGAGAATAACGCGATAAATGCAGTCATTACGGCATAGATTGGCCAAACACTCATATCAACATTAGTGAAGTGGCAAAATGCTAAAACAAAAACAACCGAAGCCACTACACCACCTAATAAACCTTCAATCGTTTTATTAGGACTAACCTTTGGCATTAGTTTACGTTTACCTAAGTTTTTACCAGTAAAGTAAGCACCAATATCTGCGCTCCATACAATACCAAGTACAACTAAAATTAACATTGAACCAAAGTGAGTAGATTCACCATACCCTGCGCTACGTAGTGTATTTAATGCAAGCCAAAGCGGCACTAAGGTTAAAAAGCCTGCAATGGCACGCATTACAATGCCTTCATTCCAAGCCTTTGCCATTGCTGGGTAGCGCCAAACTAAATAAGTTGCCACAATCCACCATGCAAATGACAAAGTAAATAGATAGTTTGCATCACCCACTAATTGACCATTTTGCCAAAGTGATTCAATGGGCCAATGCCAGTTGAGTAATGCCAAAAATGCAGCCGTTGCTGCTACAAATCCAAAGCGTTTAACTTTATCGCATAGGCCCATAAATGCAGACCATTCCCACGCACCGAGCAAAACAATACCAGCGGCGATATAACTAAATAGTGTTAATGGGGTATAAAAAACCAAAATAAGTGCAAGTGGTGCCAACACGAGCGAGGTTAAAATTCGTTGTTTTAGCAATGTGTGTACCTTCAACTAGTAATTAGGTCTCGGCGAGTAATTGTTTTATTTGTTCGCCTGTACAACCAAATCGTCGCTCTCTGGCAACGTAACATGCGATAGCGTCAGCAAATGCAGCTTCATTGAAGTCTGGCCAAAGCGTATCGGTAAAGTAAAGCTCAGCATAAGCCGCTTGCCATAAAAGGAAATTACTGATGCGTAAATCTCCACCGGTGCGGATCATTAAATCAAGCTCACCTTGGTCGGCCATACTCATTTGTTCAGCCATTAGCTCTTCAGTAATATCTTCTGCGGCCATTTCACCGGCTGCGACTTTTTTCGCAAGCGTTGTTGCGGCGTTAGTAATATCCCAACGTCCACCATAATTAGCTGCCACGTTTAACTGTAGACCCGTATTATTACGAGTTAATTCATGGGCTGCATCAACTTTATTGCGCAAACCTTCTGAAAAGCGTGATAAATCACCAATTATGTTTAGCTTTACATTATTTTTATGAAGTTTTTTAACTTCTTTGCCCAGTACGAATAAAAATAGCTCCATAAGCGTATTTACTTCGTCCTCTGGACGTCGCCAATTTTCGCTACTAAATGCGAATAGTGTTAACGACTGTATACCTAAGCGAGTACAAAATTGCACTGATTGACGAACCGCATCAACGCCTTTTTTGTGCCCATAAACACGTGGGCGATTTTTCGCTTGTGCCCAACGTCCGTTGCCATCCATGATTATAGCGACATGCTTAGGCAAACTTTGCTGGGAAATTTTATCAGCGTTAAGAACCATAAATATCGAGTATTCCATAAAAAAACGCCGTCTAGTATACCCTAGACGGCGTTTCAAAACTAATAAATTTAGTTACGCCTGTTTACTTGCAGAATCAATGTCTGAAAGATAAACAGCGGTTATTAGATTTCCATTAGCTCAGCTTCTTTAGCGGCTAGTTGTGCGTCCATCTCTTTAATGAACTTATCAGTAAGCTTTTGGATCTCGTCTTCTGCTTGACGTGCTTCATCTTCAGAAATATCTTTTTCTTTCAATAAGCTCTTAATGTCGCCATTTGCGTCACGACGGATGTTACGTACAGCAACACGACCGCTTTCAACTTCACCACGTACGATTTTGATAAGGTCTTTACGACGCTCTTCTGTAAGTGGAGGAAGTGGAACACGAATAACAGTACCTGCAGACATTGGGTTTAAACCTAAATCTGAAGCCATGATCGCTTTTTCTACTGCTTGCGCTAGTGACTTATCAAACACGCTAATTGCAAGTGTACGAGAGTCTTCAATTGTTACGTTAGCAACTTGGTTTAATGGCGTGTCAGCACCGTAGTAAGACACTTGAATACCGTCAAGTAATGCTGGGTGCGCACGGCCTGTGCGAATTTTAGATAATTGACTGCCTAGTGCCGCAACACTTTTTTGCATACGTTCTGACGCATCTTTTTTGATATCGTTAATCACGGTTCAATCCTAATCTATTTGCTAGTTTCATCTGAGGCTTGTGAAGAGATAAGCGTTCCTTCATCTTCGCCCATAATAACACGCTTAAGCGCGCCTGATTTATTCATGTTAAATACGCTTAATGGCATGTTGTGGTCACGCGCCAGCGTAAATGCAGCTAAATCCATAACCTTAAGCTCTTTATCAATGATTTCATTGTAGCTTAAGTGGCGATATAGTGTAGCGTCTGGGTTTTTCACTGGATCATCAGAGTAAACACCATCCACTTTAGTCGCTTTGATTACAGTATCTGCTTCAATTTCAATACCACGTAAACACGCTGCTGAGTCAGTCGTGAAGAATGGGTTACCTGTACCCGCTGAGAAAATTACAACGCGGCCAGATTTTAATAGGCTGATAGCTTCTGCCCAGTTGTAAGCATCACACACACCGTTCAGTGGGATAGCAGACATTAAACGACAATTTACAAATGCACGGTGCAGTGCATCACGCATTGCTAAACCATTCATTACAGTCGCAAGCATGCCCATGTGGTCGCCAACTACGCGGTTCATACCCGCTTCTGCTAATGAACCACCACGCAAGAAGTTACCGCCACCGATAACTAAACCTACTTCTACGTCGAGCTCTACAAGTTCTTTAATTTCTTGAGCCATACGGTCAAGTACTTTTGGGTCGATGCCGAAGCCTTCGTCTCCCATTAATGCTTCACCGCTAAGTTTAAGAAGAACACGTCTAAAAATAGGTTTACGATTGATAGTCATAATATTTGGGCCAGCCTTAGTAATGAGATAAAAAATAACCGCGCTATGGTTACACATAAAACGCGGTTATTTTAAAGAATTTTCATCAGTGACGCAAAAGCTAATAGCAGATTAATTTCATCTTATTGCCCTACGTCACTAAGTTAGAAAATTACTCGCCTTTTGCAGCAGCGATTTGAGCAGCTACTTCAGCAGCGAAGTCTTCTTCTTTACGCTCGATACCTTCACCAACTTCTAAACGGATGAAGTTAGTAACAGTTGCGCCTTTCTCTTTAAGAATTTCGCCAACTGATTTTTTAGGTTCCATGATGAAAGCTTGACCAGTAAGAGAGATCTCACCAGTGAATTTCTTCATACGACCGATAACCATTTTCTCAGCGATTTCAGCAGGCTTGCCTTCGTTCATCGCGATATCGATTTGAACTGCTTTTTCTTTTTCAACAACGTCAGCTGGTACGTCTTCTGGGTTTACGAACTCAGGCTTAGACGCAGCTACGTGCATAGCAACTTGCTTAAGTGTTTCTTCGTCAGCTTCACCAACTACAACAACACCGATACGGTCGCCGTGGCGGTAAGAAGAAAGCTTGTCACCGTCGATGTACTCAACGCGACGAACGTTGATGTTTTCACCGATTTTAGCAACTAGCGCAACACGAGTTTCTTCGAATTGTGCTTTAAGTGCTTCGATGTCTGCTTTAGATTCTGCAGCAGCGTCAAGAACTTGGTTAGCGAAACCAAGGAAGTTAGCGTCTTTAGCAACGAAGTCAGTTTGACAGTTAACTTCAAGAAGTGCAGCGAAGCCGTTACCTTCTTTGATTAAGATTGTACCTTCAGCAGCGATGTTACCTGCTTTTTTAGCAGCCTTTGCAGCACCGCTCTTACGCATGTTTTCGATCGCTAACTCGATGTCACCGTTAGTTTCAGTTAACGCTTTTTTACAATCCATCATGCCAGCGCCAGTACGCTCGCGTAATTCTTTAACTAGGGCAGCAGTTACAGCCATTAGAATATCCTCAATTGAATTCTGTTATAGGGAAGCGGTATAGGCCGCTTAACAAGAATAACAAGTCTTCATCTTAATTAGATGAAGACTTGATGACAGCTAATTACTCAGCTTCTACGAAGTCGTCTTTCTCAGCTTGAGCAACGATGTTGTTCTCACGACCTTCAGTGATTGCAGCTGATACAGCGCCAGTGTAAAGTTGGATAGCACGGATCGCATCGTCGTTACCAGGTACGATGTAATCAACACCGTCTGGGTTAGAGTTAGTATCAACGATAGCAACAACTGGAATACCTAGGTTGTTAGCTTCACGGATAGCGATGTGCTCGTGGTCTGCATCGATAACGAAAAGCGCGTCTGGAAGACCGCCCATGTCTTTGATACCACCAAGGCTCTTTTCAAGCTTTTCCATTTCACGAGTAAGCATTAACGCTTCTTTCTTAGTTAATTTCTCGAAAGTACCATCTTGGCTTTGCGCTTCAAGGTCTTTAAGACGCTTGATTGATTGACGAACTGTTTTCCAGTTAGTCAACATACCACCTAACCAACGGTGGTTTACGTAGAACTGCTCACTTTGAAGAGCGGCTTCTTTAACTGCTTCGCTTGCTGCGCGCTTAGTACCAACGAAAAGTACTTTACCTTTGTTTGAAGCTGCGTTCGATAAGAACTTAAGTGCTTCGTTGAACATTGGTACAGTTTGCTCTAGGTTGATGATATGTACACGGTTACGAGCGCCGAAGATGAAAGGCTTCATCTTAGGGTTCCAGTAACGTGCCTGGTGACCAAAGTGAACACCAGCTTGAAGCATATCGCGCATTGAAACGTTTGCCATTTGTATAATCCTCTATAATTTAGGGTTAGGCCTCCACATATCCCATAGCACCAACACCGCAGTTAATTTGTAACTTAAGTGCACCCAAGTGTATGTGACGATACGTGTGTGTGTTAAAATAAAATTGTGTTTGCCTTAAATACAAAAAATCAGTTAAGAATTTATTTGTAAAAAGACGGCGCGCTTTATACCATATTAAAATTGAAAACTCAACGTCTAGTGCAAAATTTGTGCACTAAAAACTGACCTGAAAAACAACTTTGGAGCCTCAATGAGTGCTGTGATCAAGACCCCTGAAGAAATCGAAAAAATGCGTGTTGCCGGGCGCTTAGCCGCCGAGGTACTAGAAATGATAGAACCGCATGTGGTGCCAGGTGTAACCACAGATGAACTAAATACAATTTGTCATGATTATATTGTTAATGTTCAAGATGCTATTCCAGCACCGCTTAATTATCACGGTTTCCCAAAATCAATTTGCACCTCAGTGAACCATGTAATTTGTCACGGTATTCCAAATGACAAACCACTTAAAGAAGGCGATAGCGTCAATATCGACGTGACAGTGATCAAAGATGGCTATCACGGTGATACATCGAAGATGTTCCACGTTGGTACGCCTAACATTCAAGGCAAGCGTCTTGCAGATATCACCCAAGAAAGCCTTTACCTTGCAATTAAAATGGTAAAACCAGGCGTACGCTTAGGTGATATTGGTGCTGCAATTCAAAAATACGCAGAGGGCTTTAGCTATTCAATCGTACGTGAATACTGTGGCCACGGTATTGGTGCTGAGTTCCACGAAGAACCTCAAGTAATGCACTATGGTAAAGCAGGTACTGGTGAAGTATTAAAAGCAGGTATGTGCTTAACAATCGAACCTATGGTTAATGCTGGTAAACGCCAATGTAAGCTACTTAAAGACAACTGGACAGTTGTAACAAAAGACCGTTCATTGTCTGCACAGTGGGAACATACACTGTTAGTGACTGAAAATGGTGTTGAAATTTTAACGCTCCGATCAGATGATACTATTGACAGGATCATCGAACACTAGGAGCCAGCCCCAGTGGCATTACCCAATAAAGTAAAAAAGTTGCTCAGCCAAGCTGAGCAACTTAGCGATTATCGCGACTGTTCTAGTTATTTTTATAAATGGCTACAGAACGAATTCTCAAAACAACCCGTTAGCAACTTAATTAATGCCCGTGCTGAGTTTATCGACCGCTTATTAATTAAACTGTTTCACGATTACGACCTTGCTCACGAAAGTGATCTTGCCCTGATTGCTGTGGGTGGTTATGGTCGTGGCGAACTACACCCCTATTCCGATATCGACTTTATGTTGCTAGTAAGCGAGCAGCCAAGTGAAGCCGTGTGCGAGAAAATTGGCCAGTTCGTTACCATGCTTTGGGATCTTAATTTAGAAATTGGTCACAGCGTTCGCACTATAGAACAAGCATTAGAACAAAAACGCGAAGATGTGACATTTGCCACCAGCTTACTCGAAAGCCGATTAATTTTCGGTAACCATATCGAATTCGAAAAATTAAAAAATCATTTAATTGATACGCCGATTTGGCGCTCAGACGAATTCTTTTTGGCAAAAGTACAAGAACAAAGTTTACGCCATAAAAAATGCCATGGTACAGCTTATAATCTTGAGCCGAATATCAAAGAAAACCCAGGTGGTTTACGTGATTTACAGACCATTATTTGGGTTGCTAAAAAGCACTTTAGGGCCGAAACATTACAAGAACTTATAAATCACGGCTACCTTACTCACGAAGAATACCAAGAACTGTCTGAATGTTTAGAAAACCTTTGGAACATTCGTTTTGCGCTACACATCGCTGCAGGTCGCTCTGAAAACCGCTTATTGTTCGATCATCAGCCTAACGCCGCTGAAATCCTCGGCTTTGGTAGTGATGGTAAAGCCTCGGTCGAGCGCATGATGAAGCGCTTATTTAGGATCATGAGCCGCGTACGTGAGCTTAACCAAATGCTGCTTTCATACTTTGAGCAAAGCATTTTACCGGGTGCTGGTGAGTTACCTGTGATTGAGCTTGACCGTAACTTTGAGCGAATTGGTCATCAAATTCGTGTTAAGAATCCGTCGGTGTTCTTCCGCCGTGATCAGCTATTTGTATTGTTCGAGCATATTGCTGATAACCCAGAAATCACCCATATTTACCCAAGTACCATACGTACAATGCGCCAAGTTCGCCGTCGTTTATTGGGTGATTTACAAGATTACGCTGCCTGTCGCGAAGCATTTTTGCGTTTAATCAAACACCCTAACGGTATGGGCCGCGCATTTACGCTGATGCACAAGCACGGCATTATTGCTGCCTACTTACCACAGTGGCGTAATATCTTTGGGCAAATGCAATTCGATTTATTCCATGCCTACACCGTGGATGAACATACCCATAAACTCATCAACAATATTTATAAGTACTTTGATAAATCAAAAGTCAGCGAATTTCCGTTATGTAGTGAAATTGTCACTCGTATGGACAAGCCTGAGTTACTTTATTTAGCCGGTATTTTCCATGATATTGCTAAAGGCCGTGGTGGCGATCACTCTGAGCTTGGCTCAGTTGATGCAATCGCGTTTGCTAAGCTACACCGCTTCCCAGCCTCAGATGGCAAGCTTATTTCGTGGTTAGTGGCTAATCACTTACTTATGTCGGTTACAGCGCAGCGCAAAGATATTAATGACCCAGATGTGATTAAAGACTTTGCAAGTAAAGTGAAAAATGAGCGTCAGCTTGATTACTTGTACTGCTTAACGTTAGCCGATATTCGCGCAACTAACGATAACCTGTGGAACGATTGGAAAAATACCCTACTACGTGAGCTGTATTTACACACCCAGCGAGCGCTTCGTTTAGGGCTTGAAAACCCAATGGACCAACGTGACCAAATACGTGATAAAAAACAGCAAGCCAAACAGCGCTTACTGAACCACGGTTGTAACGAAGATCAAATCGACTTAATTTGGAGTCGCTTTAAAGCCAATTACTTTACCGCTTTTAGTGAGCAACAGATTTCGTGGCACACAGAGCACCTACTAAGCTGTGACGATTTAAGCCAGCCTAGCGTTGCCGTGTCTAACACCGCAATGCATGGTGGTACACAAGTTTTTGCTTATAGCCCTTACTCGGGCAGTTTATTCTCACGTTTAGTTAGTGTGATTGGTTCGAAAAAAGCGCAAATTCAACATGCGCAGGTACTGACCACAAAAGATGGCTACGTGCTATTTAGCTTTGTTATTTTAGAGGTCAATGGTGACCCGATTGCGAGTAACCGTTCGCAAGGCATTAAACGTGCTTTAGATCTTGCAATTAGCGACCCGAAAAAGAAAATTCGCCTTAAAAAGAATCGCTCTCAGCGCTTTAAAGACTTTAATATCAAACCAAAAATTGTGCTTAGACCGCATGCCCGTAAAGACCGCAGCTTAATTGAAATTCAAGCGGTGGATATTCCGGGTCTATTAACAAAAATTGCGGAAGTATTTCAAGCGCACTTATTACATATTCATGCCGCACGGATCACCACAGTTGGTGAACGTGCAGAAGATTTCTTCGTGGTATCAAATAACGAATACCAAGCATTAACAGACGAAGAACAGGCTAAAATTCATCAAGCATTGCGTAAAAAACTCAACGCAGAAACCGAATAAGAGGATCTTATGTCAGATTTAAAAACCATGATCGAAAACGCCTGGGACAACCGCGATAGCATCAGCCCAAGCACGGTATCAAGTGAAGTAAAACAAGCTATTATCGACGCGCTTGAATTACTTGATAGCGGCGCTGCACGTGTTGCTGAAAAAATCAGTGGTGAGTGGGTTGTACATCAATGGTTAAAAAAAGCGGTGCTACTGTCTTTCCGTATTCGTGATAACCAACCAATGAGCGATGGTGTTAATCAGTTTTACGACAAAGTACCACTTAAATTTAGCGACTATACACCAGAGCAATTCCAACAAGGCGGCATGCGTGTTGTGCCTAATGCTGTGGCACGTAAAGGCAGCTTCGTAGGTAAAAACGTGGTGCTTATGCCATCTTATGTCAACATTGGCGCCTACGTTAATGAAGGTACCATGGTTGATACATGGGCAACGGTTGGCTCATGTGCACAAATTGGTAAAAACGTTCACTTATCTGGCGGTGTAGGCATTGGTGGTGTACTTGAGCCACTACAAGCTAACCCAACTATTATTGAAGACAACTGCTTCATTGGCGCACGTTCTGAAATTGTTGAAGGCGTGGTAGTTGAAGAAGGCGCCGTTATCTCGATGGGCGTTTATATCAGCCAAAGCACACGTATCTATGACCGTGAAACTGGCGAAATCCATTACGGCCGAGTACCAGCCGGTGCGGTTGTTGTTCCTGGTTCTTTACCGTCAAAAGATGGTTCGCACAGCCTATATGCTGCCATCATCGTGAAAAAAGTGGATCAGCAAACTCGCGAAAAAGTAGGTATTAATGCCCTACTTCGCTCGATTGATGAATAATAAAGCGGAGCTTTAAGCCGTCAGCTTTAAATTTTAGATATAAGAAGCGCGATGCTAACTAGTTTCGCGCTTTTTTGTACTTAGAGCTTAAAACTTAGGACTTAAGGCTTTTAACTTAAAGCGCCTCAGCTAAATTGTTACATCTTATTTCAAATACACACTTTATCGCTTAATTACGGCTATTCAGCGTTACTTCTGACATACATTTCATTTACCTCACTGGCACTTTTTTTACATCGCACTACAATGCACACAAACTGATTTTGGAACACACACAATGAATCTGACACGTAGTTCGCTGAAAAACCCTGCGAGTGTTATTGTCATCTTGGTGTTGATTATGTTGTTTGGCATATTGAGTATTTTTAAGCTGCCAATTCAGCTCACACCAGATATTGAGCAACCGCAGATCACTATTTTCTCTGGCTGGCGCCAAGCTGCACCTGAAGAGATTGAATCGGTGATCATTGAGCCGCTCGAGAACGCAGTAAAGAACACCCCGGGTGCCTTAGAGGTTAATACTTACATTAACCGTGGTAATGGCTCTATCACGTTGACTTTTGCTGTTGGGCAAAACATGCAACAGGCCATGCTTGATGTGTTAACTAGCCTTAACCAAGCGCCGCCTCTGCCGTTAGATGCATTTGATCCTGTGGTATTTGCTGGCGGTAATAATGGCGAAGCTGCAGCAACGTTACTGGTCACCCCAAAAGATTTTAATAGCGACAGCCTTGATTTAGACATGGCGCAGTTCCAAAAACAAATCGATGAATTTGTTGAGCCCCGTTTGGCACGTATTCCTGGTGTTGCCCGCGTTGACTTAGCCAGTGAGCGACCAAAAGAGTTACGTATCACCTTTGACCCTCACAAAGCCGCCGCACTTGGCGTCAGCCTTGACCAAATCAGTAACGTATTAGCCAGCTCACGCGATACCTCTGGTGGCCTTGCAAATGTTGGCCGTCGTCAATATACCGTACGTTTTACTGGGCAATATGATTTATCAAGCATGGCACAAATGCGCGTTGGTTATTCAGGCGATAGACCCATTTACCTTGGCGATATCGCAAGTGTAGAACGCACTTTTTCTGACCGTTTAGGGATGAGTGGTCGAAATGGTAAACCCGCGTATTACATTCGTATTTCGCGCGCTAACGAAGCCAATACCGTTGCCCTACTCGACGAAATTAACCTTGCCATTAAAGAGCTAAACGAAGGGCCGCTGGCTGAGAATGGTTTATCGATTGAATTAAGTTTTGATGCCTCTGTGCATATTCGTAATGCCTTGTCCTTGGTTAAAAGTAACTTAGGCCTAGGTGTTCTGCTATCGTGTTTAATCTTGTGGCTGTTCTTTAGAGGTTTAAAGGCCACATTTGTGATTGCAGCGACAATTCCTGTCTCTTTGTTAGTTGCGTTTTTAACGTTAAATATTTTTGACCGCAGCTTAAATGTTATTTCACTGGCGGGTCTTGCCTTTGCTGTTGGCTTAGTACTTGATGCCGCCATCATAGTGCAAGAAAATATCGCAAGGCTCAGAAGCGAAGGCTTTGATAGTAAAAAAGCCTCGCTAAAAGGTGCAGCTCAAGTAACAGGCGCTTTATTTGCCTCAACCACCACCAGCGTTGCTATCTTCTTGCCAATTTTATTTATGGCAGGTATTGAGGGGCAGTTATTCTCTGACTTGGCGCTCACCTTATCTATTGCTGTAATTGCCTCTATGATTTGCGCAATTACACTAATCCCGTTAGCTAACCACTTTTGGCCAGACAAAGAGCTCAAAGCGGATCCTTATCGTGAATATTGGCACAAGCTGACTAAATTCATTATGGCGCTTACCAATACCCGCGTTAAACAAATAGTATGGATAGTGTCATTATTGGGTGGCTCACTCGTCGCGACCATGACCATGCTCCCGAAAACTGATTTTATGCCGCGCGCACCAACCGATGGCTTTTTCTTTAACTTGAACACCCCGCCTGGCGGCAATGTGCAGTTTATGGAAGAAGAGCTGCTGATGCGCATCAAAAAGCGCTTAATGCCTTATTACACAGGTGAAAAAGAGCCAGGGATAAAAGATTTTAACTTTTATGCTTTTGGTTCGAATGCTGGCGGTTTTATTTATTCTGCCGATCCGCAACGTGTTGAAGAACTAATGAAGGTTGCCCGAGAAGAAATCTTCATTGATTTACCCGACACCCAAGTATTCTTCTTTCGAGGGTCGATGATCCAAGTTGCTAATGGCGGTGATGGTCGTAATATCAATATCGATTTAACGGGTCCGAATATGGACGAGCTAATCGCCGGTGCTAATGTGGCGCTGCAAGCTGTCACCGACGCAATGCCGAATGCCACTGCAAGGCCACAACCACGACTCGATATGGCAGAGCCAGAGCTTAGGCTCACACCCAATGACCGTCGTATAACCCAAGCTGGGCTAACTCGTCGTGATGTATCTCAGGCAGTGCAAGCCTACACAGGTGGGTTATTTGTTAATGAATACTTTGATGGCAACGAACGCATGAACGTGATTTTGCGTGGCATACCGTGGCAAACTCCAGAGGAGCTTAAAGCCCTTCCCATTGTGACCCCACAATCAGGTATTCAAACCTTAGGTGAGCTTGCCAATATTGAACGCACCGTGGGGCCAACACAGCTTAGACGTGTTAATGGCCGCCGTACCGTGAGTATTGTTGTCACGCCACCAGCAGACATGAGCTTGCAACAAGCGCAAACTATTCTCTCAGAGCAAGTTATGCCGAAAGTTCGTGCAAGCTTACCCGACAGCTCTGGCGCGATTTTGGCGGGTAACGCACAAAAAATGAATTCGGCCATGCGAGAAATGACAATCAACTTTATCTTGGCTCTGTTTATTTTATTCTTGCTAATGACCGCATTGTTTAAGTCAGCCAAAGACAGCGCGTTAGTTTTACTGGTCATGCCATTGGCAATTGCAGGCGGTGTCCTGGCCCTATTCGTACTTAACTTATTTACCTTCCAATCACTCGACTTACTGACCATGATTGGCTTTATTATCTTGCTGGGTCTGGTGGTAAATAATGCCATTTTATTGGTTGACCAAACCCGTGTCGCAATGGCCGCTGGGCTCAGTCGAGAAGACGCCGTTCGCCAAGCTGTGCTACTGCGCGCAAGACCCGTTTACTTAAGTACCTTAACCAGCTTATTTGGCATGCTGCCTTTGATGCTAATGCCGGGGGTAGGATCAGAAATTTACCGTGGCCTTGCCACTGTGATTGTCGGCGGCATGGCCATTAGCGCCCTATTCACCCTGATATTAATGCCAAGTTTATTACAACTTGGCAGACAGCTGCCGCCCGTTAATAACAAACAGCAACCAGAAAAAACGCCTTTAAGCTTGGTATCGAATCAATGAGTATTAAAACAATGAACACACCTTTTCGTAAATTAACCGCTCGCTTTTGTACGCTATTCAGTCTTATCGCATTTAACGCCTTTGCAGTCGTGCCAGTTACTGTAGAAACCGTAACACAAGCTCCGCTGACAAGCGAAATTGAAGTTAGCGGCACTTTGTATGGCAAAAATGATGTAACCCTAACAGCAGGCGTTAGCGGGCGTTTATTATATGTTGTTGAGCCAGGCACTCTGGTTAAAAGTGGCGACACCCTAGTTCGTATGGACACCTTGCCGCTTGAACTTGAAAAAGCACGCCAACAAGAAATACTCAACCGCGCCAAAATAAACCTACGCTTATATCAACAAGAGCTCGCTCGTTTACAAAAACTCGCCAAAGCCAGCAGTGCTGCAGCAAGCCAAGTCGATGATATGCAAAATAAGCATGACCTTGCGTTATCTGATATCGCACTGGCTAAGGTTGAATTAAAAGTGATAGACGATCAGCTTTCGCGTGCAACCGTTCGCGCTCCATTTGATGGCGTGATCAGCGAGCGTTTTAAACGCGCTGGTCGCGAAATAAATCGCGCAGATGAACTGATCACTCTGCTCGATATTAATAACTTAGAAGTGCGTTTGTATGTACCTGTTAAATACTTAAAGTTTTTACACAAAGGCATAGAGTTACCAATTAAAGCTGGCGACTTATCAGCCCCTGATATGACAACAGCCACCGTAACAGCGGTGATCCCATCAACCGATCCGCGTTCACAAACCGTAGAAGTACGTGCTTTACTAGCAAATGATGCTGAGCAAACATGGGCAATTGGCCAACTGGTTGATGTAGCCGTGCCACTAAAAAGCAAAGGGGATGTACTACTGGTGAATCGCGATGCGCTGATCTTACGCAAAAAAGGCACCCATATCGTCAAAATCGACAACGACAACAAAGCCCTGCAAATTCCCGTAAAAGTCGGTAATGGTAAAGACAAACTGGTTGAAGTCACCCCGACTTCAAACATCACTTTAAATGCGGGCGATAAAGTCGCAGTACGCGGCGCCGAGCAGTTGCAAACCGGGCAAGAAGTAGAAGTTCAGGTAAAGCAATAACTGTTAGGCTTGAGATGACTGCCAGCTATTTAATATTTTAAGAGCTGGCTGTTCTAATAAAGGGTAGTAATGATTATTAAGAGTTGCGCTTGTTTTTTGACTTTGTAGGAAGCAAAAAGCAAGACCTGACCCCTTTATTCTTTTGAATTTGGCACCAATCGACTATTTTCATTGAACCAAAAAAACAAACCCAGCTTCCGCTGGGTTTGGATTGAGAGCAACGTTTATTTGATCTCGATAGTTGAATCCTAGCCCCGACTAGCGAGGCTTTGGATTCAACGAACACATTAATCTCGCATACTTACTAGAAAGTTAATCATATTTTGACTTTCCATGTCTTCACCATAACAATCGTCAGGTAGCTCATTATCTTCATTCAAAATGTTAATATCCGCCCCATTTGATACTAAAAGCTTCACTTTTTCCAAAGTTTCCGATAAATGCAAAGGAGTATCACCATACATATTTAACGCATTAACGTTTGCACCATTGTCGATCAACAGTTGAACAATTTTAGAATCATTTTGTATATGAAGTGGAGTCTGTCCATCATCCCTTGAAGCATCGACATCAGCTCCTCTATCAATAAGAAGTTTCAAGACTTTATAATTTTCATTAAAGTGCAGCGGTGTAATACCCCCTTGCGCTTTAATGTCTGCACTAACTCCTTCATTTAAGAAGTTAGTTGCCTCAACAACAGATGCCGTTTTATGCAGTATTGATAATGTATTCACAAACTTTTCATTCATTTTAGTTTCTCTTTTTAACTTTCCATTTCCCTTTTTTGTTCACCACAACATTTGGTAGTTTTGAAGCCGCATTTCTTGTTTTCTGATCTGTGATAGTACTTTGTACATGACCGTGATAAGTCTCATTATTGCCACTTTGCTCATGTCTATCTAAAACTACTACCTCACCAATTACCTACATACACATACATATTCATCTCATCTTTATATCCAATGGGAACAGTCTGCATAAAACGCCCTAATTCAGGGTGGTAAACCCGTGCTTTGTAGTGATAAAGCAAGACTTACCAAGGGCAAAAAGCAAGACTTGACCCCTTCATTTTTTCAGATGAGAGATTTCCAACTTCTTCGGCACGGATTTTCGCCTGAGCAAATCACCCAATTGAATTTGACACCAAACGACCGTTTTCATTGAACCAAAAAAACAAAACCAGATTCTGCTGGCTTTGGATTGAGAGCAAGTATTGCTAGTTTGGTTGAATCCTAGCTCCGACTAGCGAGGCTTTGGATTCAAAAATTATAATTTACGATTTAAATTTAAGATAACCGTCAATTCCAATCTTTAATACTAGCGGTATCAGCCAAGGCATTAAAACCAAAATCCAGTTAGGCCACGCGAACCACAAAATAAGCCCATTTGTTACTAGAACCAAGGTGACTAAAGTTATATTAGAAAACTTCTTAAATGAAAAATCACTAGCAATATGTTTCAGATCCATCACTAGTAAACTATTTACACCAATAGTTAGGGGAACTAAAGAACCCAATATGGCTATTCTGATGCCATTTTCTAAATATAAAATAACAAACAACCCTACATATAATCCGATATATACGCATAACTGCAATTTGTCAGACTTGAGCGACAATATTAGACGCTCAAAAGTTAATAGCTTCTTTTCCAAATTAACACTTACCTCCGTTTGAATTGCATATTGTCTTCGCTGTTGATGATGCAGCATTAGAACCAGCAACACTAGCTGCCGCCCCAGCTTCGATTGGAGCATTTTGGACAGCTTGTTGCGCTGCATTTGCTCTATTTATTTGAGCATTTCTAGCTCCGGGTTTATTTGCAATTCTTTGAAGTCTATTCGCAGATTAAGCATTTAATTTTTGCCCAGCAGAGTTTGCCACCTTATTTGAAGCATAGTTCCCAGCCGCTTTGCCAGCGGTTTGCCCCGCAACAACATCAATAGCAACACCTGTCAATGTTACGTCTCCACCTTTAAGCGCTGTACTACCAGCGCTAATAGACGCATCAGCAGCTATGTTACCAAGCACCTGTCCAGCTTTACCAAGCTTAGATACTTGGTTTGCTATCCCAACTCCAGCAAAACCAGCAGCAGAGACTAATACGGAGCCTCCATCAAAGCTTTCTTGCTGACCTGCGGCTATCATAACTCCTTGGGTAACTACATCTAAAGCCGCTGCGATTGCAGCTCCCCATACTGCATACTCTCCTGTCGGATCAGTCAGATTAATAGGGTCATTCCCCACATAAGCATACAGGTTCATCTGATTTTGAACTAAAGATCAAAAAAACACAGCTGCCTGCTTGGCCGGAGTTTTCTGATGGGTGACCCTTTTGAGCGGCAAACGAACCAAGATTATTTATAGTCACTTTCGAGCTCAAGGTCAGATACTATTAGCTTTCTTAAGCTCTCTAATACCAGCAAATACATGGCGTACTCATGGTACTTTAGATGATATTTTGAAAACCAAGATTTAAAATCAGTATTTTCAAATAGTGTTAACTTTTGTAGTTTAAGTAACTTTTCAGAGCGTCCGGAAATAGTCTGTTTAGAGTATTTATAGGCTACACCTTCGATAACTTCAGAATAGAATAGGACTTCGTCATATATTGAAAATTGATCTTCTTCTAATTCCAAACACTCAACCCCGATAGCTTTAATATCTTTCTTTGCCTTTTCAAATTGCTTAGAACCTAAGTTCAACAAATTTTGAACTTGTTGTTCTGAATCGCTTAAATTCATAACTCTAATTTTTTCCGTATGTTAAAGTTTTCCCGTTCAACTCTATTTTGAATTCTCCATCTTTTCTAGTAAATGTCGTTGAACCATCAATATGGTGCTTTTTCCTAGCTCCTTTTTTATTGAAATTACTGTTATGAGGGTCAAGTCTTGTTTTTTGCCTTATAAAGCAGAAAGCAAGACCTGACAACTTTACAAATTAGTTTTCTTATGAAGAAAGTACAAAGCGAGTAAGCCCAGTGCAGCTTGATAAACTATAACGAAACCTACTTGCATAATAGCTGTTGTAATTTCATCTGAAGATTCAAGTAGTAAGTATGCATTTTTAGAGACTATTGAAGTAACCAGTAATGCTCCTAACGTTTTCGATAACAAATACTGCTTCATAACAAAAAGCACTGAAAAAATTACAGAAACGATGATGTTTATAATCTCCCATTGAGAAAGATGTAGAAACTGCGTAAACACATGTAGCAAAATACCGATTATGGGAAGAAACAAAAAGAAAAATATAACTATCAGTTTCTTAATCATCTTTATTCCACCTTTAAATTAAGTTCTTAATTTTTTGACTTTTTAGAAGAAAAAACAAGTTCAGGGCCCTTTGGCTTCCTTGCTATCCAGAGTACCTACCTTAATTCCGATGACAGTACCAACAATCGCAAAGGCTATACTCAAAGGCACTTCTACAAACCATAAAGGTGGGATAAATAACGTTTGTAATAGTATCGATACAATTACTGTTTCCACTATAAAGCTCAGTAAATATACACTTAGGGCATAATTCCAAGCTTTTACAACATTGCGCTTAGCCATAACGGTATAAATAGCTGCGCTCAATAAATAAGATGGTAATAACTGGTATGTAAAATATTTACCGAATGAGAGTGAAGCTAAGTTATCACTTCCAATTATTAGAGTGATAAAGGTACTTAATACGGTATTCAAAACCAGCATGACTAAAGTGTATTTTACTATCCTTAAACTGTTCAATTTGTCTCCATATGTTATGTCACAATTATGATTTAGAAATGACCAACTAGATACACTAACGCAGAACTAAGTTTACAGCTACGATTCGCGTTTAAAATACTCGCCTTATAATGCTTTAAAATAGTAAATCATTCTAATAACCTCTTTTATTTTATAGCAATAAAGAGGTTCCCAGCGAAAGCTTAGTGGCAAACACCACCAAAGCATTGAACCTGTGTAAAATTTTGTCTCTTGCTTACTAAATTTAAACTTACATCCTTTGAGGGCTGAACCAAATTTTAAACTTTTTGGCCTTCCACCTGTTGTAAGTGCTTCATTTGCTTGAGAGATAGATAGCATATTTACTTCTAAGTCAATATAACCATGGCTACAGCCAACCTTTCCTACTTTTATCGAAATAGGATCAGAGTTTTCAATATGCTCGATTACTATGTCATCTAATATAAATTTCATAATTCTTTTATATATGTTACGTGCCTTATAATCAGTGCCTTGTTAGTAAAACTACAGAACCCAAACTAATCGCGCGATTTAATTATTTCGACCATTTAATGCTTTTTAATAGAATTCCCCTATCACTTTATTTTAGAGCTCAGCCATGAATACACTAACAGCAAATGATGCAAAACGTAATTTTGGTGAACTACATTTAAACGCTCAACGTGAGCCTATTAAAATTAGTAAAAACAACGAGGACGTCGTAGTGGTCATGTCTATAAGGGATTATGAAGAATTAGAAGCTATGAAAGTCGACTATATTAAGCATTGCTTTGAAAACGCAACAAGAGACTTAGCTCAAGGTAATGTAGTTGATGGTAAAGACTTCTTGGGTACTTTATAAAACACTTTGCAAAAGATAAGTTACAAAAAATCCAGAAATTGGGCGTAGCTGTAATGACATTTATCCAAATGGTTTTTACTTTCCTATTGGTAAACACACTGCTTATTTTATTAAAGAAGATGGTTTTATAATGATTGTTGCCGTACTAAGCCAATCTCAGCTTCCTGAAAACCACTTATAATTGCACCACCTTCCACAAAGCCAACACCTCTCACTGCAAACAGCCAAACCCTTTTAATAAAATTTCTTGAGTATTCGCGCCGCTTTGGTTTTTATGTTGAATGATCAAACGTGAATCTTGGCTAGTAAAGGTAAAGGCTCCGAGCCAAGGTAGCTGGGCTATAGGTTGCATGTGGTAAAAACCATTGGCATCAAAGCATATAAATGAGAACTCATGATGTACCGGTGCAAATACGCCATAATCAGCGGTAAATACAGCAATGTTGTCTTGCAGCATAAAATGTTTCGCTTGCGTGCCCGCTACTAAATACCAAAAGCATATTGCAGTCATTATCACCACTTGTAAGCCGCCGAGTAAAAAGACTGAAAATTTAACAATACGGGTCGATTTACTGGCTTCCATATAAAGGCGCTTTGCTTTTAATAATAACCAAAGCCCAATGGCAACCATAGTGAGCTTTACAATCATCAGTACTACACCTATTTGATACATCAGCTTAGGGCTGTGCCATTGAATGCCAAATGTTTGCGGGATAAACAAGCTATCAATTAAGGGCAGTAAAATGAGTAGGAATGGCAGAATAAGCGCTTTGTTTTTCATTATTTACTTTTCTAGTGTTCTCGCATAGATAAGAGCCTAATGTTAATTCTTGGACTCTAAAAAAGCAAAAAGGCGCAACCTGAGGTTACGCCTTTTATCGTTCTGGGCAGAACTTAAAATTTACAGTGCAGCGAATATATCGTCTGTTTTTACTTTAGCAACTTCATAAATATTTATTTATGTAATGGTTGCTAGTTTTGCTTCATTGCTTGCCTAGCAGCTTTATACAAACGCCCAATAGTTACACTGAATACCCAACGAATAAAGCTCTCTGTGAATTTTATTGGGATACTTACGCCTTTACCTGCAAAAGCCAGCATACATGCTAACAAACCTCTAAGGGGTTCTGTTTGCTCTGTTTTTATCTTAGCTATATCAGCCAGAGTACGAGCCATAACATCATAAACAGTGGCAACAGGAACTAATGTAGCTTGTAAACTAGCGACGATACCTGACGCTCCGCCATCAACCAATATTGTCATTAATGCAGCTGCTATTTTATCAGCCCAATGTGTTGAGTATGTAGTCTGAAGGCGATGGTTATAATTGAGTATTACACGCTGGCTTATAGAGGTTGATGATTGCACATCTAAATTCTCCCAACGATTATGATCTGCTGTATTTATATATCCAGGCCCATTCGGCATTCCATGTGCTGCGAAACTAATTCCTTGAGCTCGTGATAATATATATTCTCGTCCATTTAACGGAGCATGGTAAAAAGGCCAAACAGGTACCTTAGGAACAGGGTCATTTCCATGAACACAACGGTAAGTCTTTTCAATTCTTGAATGATTATTTATTACAAAATCTTTTTTGCCAACTCGCGGAGCACCAAAGGTATATACGTAAACTGTTTTATCAAATTCTGTACTTATCCAGTCAGCAGCTAATGTCGCTAAGGCTCCACCCAAGCTATGTCCAACACAATGAACAACCCCACCTTTTTTGTCTCTTACACCAGGTTGGTTAAAAAAATCAAAAAGACTAGGTCTTATAGAAGCAAAACTACGCTGAAAACCAGTGTGAACAGCATTCCCATTATCACTATTCGTACTATGGGCTGTTGCATCAGTAACCCAGTCAGCTAAGGCATCAGTTCCTCTAAAAGCAACTACATAATCATTTTTATGTATCATACTACTAGCCTTTCCTTGACCAATAAGTGCGAAGCCTGTTTCTTTACGCCAGAAAAATCCCCCAGAAGTCCCCTTGTGTACTCCGTTTGATAGGTCAAAGCTAAAGTGTTTATCGATATCTTGGTTAACTGCTAATCGAGCCCCTTTTGATAAGCCATTTTTAATAGAGTATGAGGCTAGTGCTAAGCTAGATGCCATCCTGGGTGAAATTGCGTGCATAATGTTTCCTTACATTAAAATTAATATTAAAAATTAATCAATATCTGCATAAGTAGATATCTCTTGATTATTATAAAAAGATGTTATGAGGCTATCTTGGAAATAGCATATAGATAAAACGACTTGAGAGCGCATACCGCCAAAACTTCTTGTATCAACTTCATGGTGTATTTCTTTATTTTGTAGATCTGCATTTAATCTTAATAACAAATCACTTAACGGCTTAATTGGTTCCCACACCTTACTCGTATACCATAGTTGATATAACTTATCGTCGCGCTCAATATAAATCGCTTGTAAAACTGGCATGTTCTGTCCAAAGATACTGCCTGGCTTACGAGATTTGATTACCATTTTTGTAAACGAAAACTCACCATTTTCATTTGTAAATGTATGCTCTAGTTGTTCTTTACCATCTTTGTACCCATCATATGCTAGGCTTCTTGCTACTTGCACACCTGATAATGGCTTACCCCCATCAGTTATTCGACCTGATACCTCCGGCGACATTTCTACAGTATGCAATTTAAATCGACCAAACATAGCTTGTACCTCAAGTGGCTTTAATAAAAGTAAAAGATAAAGGCAAATATAAGCTGATAATATGATATGGCGTAAAAAATAAAAGCTCTGGGTTTGAGTGCTTTCTATAACCTTAGAGGAATAAACGATAAACCACCTTCCCTAGTATTTACCTATATGAGGTTCATGCTAGCCTTTTTATGAAGTCCCTTCAAGTAGGGTGCTGAGATCAGAACTAAAAAAAGCAAAAAGGCGCAACCTGAGGTTACGCCTTTTATCGTTCTGGGCAGAACTTAAAATTTACAGTGCAGCGAATACATCGTCTGTTTTAGCAGCACAGATAAAATCATTTTTGTGTAACCCTTTGATAGAGTGGCTCCACCAAGTAACAGTTACTTTACCCCACTCGGTTAACAGACCTGGGTGGTGACCTTCTTCTTCAGCCATATCGCCCACTTTATTAGTGAACTCAAGTGCTTGCTTGAAGTTTTTAAACTTGTAAACACGCTCTAATTGCATAATGCCGTCGCGCACTTCAGGAACCCAATCTGGGATCATTTTGATCAATTCTGCTAATTCAGCATCAGATACTTTAGGCGCATCCGCACGACACGCTTCACACTTTTGTGTGCTTAATGAAGACATTATAAATCCTTAACTTGCTAATTTTTCTTTAGGAGGAAACTTTGGCTCATGTAGCCCTAATTCTTTTGCTTTACTCACCAGCGACATGATATCCATTTGTGAAATATCAAATAAGTCATTGATTGAGTTAATGGTGTAGTACACAGGCTGCATAATATCAATACGATAAGGTGTACGTAATACATCAAGCACGTTCATCGCATTGATTTCTGGCTTATCTGAGTACACATACTGTGTTTCGCCTGGGCTTGATAAAATACCACCACCATAAATACGCAGACCTTGTTCGGTTTGCATTAAACCAAACTCAACGGTAAACCAGTAAAGGCGAGCTAAATAAACACGATCTTTCTTTTCAGCGGCATAACCTAACTGACCATATTTGTGTGTAAACTCAGCAAATGCTGGGTTGGTAAGCATGGCACAATGGCCAAAAATCTCGTGGAAGATATCAGGCTCTTGTAAGTAGTCAAACTCTTCACGGCTGCGAATAAAGGTCGCAACTGGGAACTGCTTATTTGCTAATAATCGAAAGAACTCATCAAAATCGATCAGTGCCGGAACAGGCGCAACTTGCCAGCCCGTTGTTTCGAGTAGCACTTCGTTAAGTTCACTGAGTTGTGGAATACGATCTGTTGGTAAATTAATTTTCTTAAGACCTGCTAAATATTCATCACAGGCTTTACCTTCTATGCAAGCGAGTTGGCGAGCAACTAGCTCAGACCATATTTTATTTTCTTCTTCGCTCCAATGGATAACCCCATTTTCATCAGGTTGCTTGGAGGTGTAATTACTTGCTTTAGCCATAATAACCTTCTTCGTTAAATCTTGATCAGCATTGATCAGAATCTCATTAACTTGTTAAGCCGATACTATGTAAAAGTAAGCGAAATTTTAATAGTTAAGGCTGTTTCTAAGGTTTGCAGAAACAGCCCTAACGTAAAGTTAAAATTACACTGAAGATCGAAAAGTTTACACACCACATTTTTAAAGGGATAAAAGCAACCACAAACGTAAACTTAAAATTACAACCTAACCAATGAATGTAAATGCAGTTTTAAGATCGTTAATAATATCGTTAACATCCTCAAGACCAACTGATAATCGAATTAAGCCATCACTGATCCCTGCTGCTGCTCTTTCTTCAGGTGTATAAGGCGAATGTGTCATCGATGCAGGATGCTGAATGAGGGTTTCAGCATCCCCTAAACTCACAGCAAGGGTACAAAGTTGGGTGTTATTTATAAATGTTTCGCCATCTTCAAGGCTGCCTTTTATTTCAAAGGCAATAACACCACCAGCGCCTTTCATTTGTGAACCAATAAATTGATGACCCGGATGTGATTTAAGCCCTGGGTAATAAACTTTGCTAACTAAAGGATGCTGCTCTAAATATTCAGCAACTACTTGGGCACTTGCACAGTGGCGCTCCATGCGTACAGCAAGGGTTTTTAAACCGCGATTAATTAACCATGCATCATGAGGACTAATCGTTGCACCAATATCTTTTAGCACCGTCATTTTTATCAGGTTGATATGCTCCTCTGTGCCGCACACAAGTCCTGCCACCACATCACCATGGCCATTTAGGTATTTAGTTGCGCTATGTACCACAATATCAATGCCAAACGAGGTAGGTTGCTGGAGCAGAGGGGTTAAGAAAGTATTGTCGATAACGCTTATCAGTTGATGCTGCTTGGCAACATCAGCAATTAAACTTAGATCAAGCACCGCCATGGTCGGATTAATTGGCGTTTCAGCAAAAATCATTTTTGAATTGGCTTTAACCGCGCCGCGAAGTTCAGCCTCGTTGGTCATATCAACAAAAGTAACTTCGATACCAAAGCGCGGCAACATGTGAGCAAAAAATGCAAAAGTACAGCCGTATAACGCGCTTGATGCGACTAGGTGGTCACCTTGTTGTAAAAAGCTAAGCACAGACGCAGACACCGCACCCATACCCGTTGCTGTAGCAGCCGCTGCTTCACAGTTTTCTAATTGAGCCACTTTTTGTTCTAGCTCTTGGGTTGTCGGATTACCCAAACGGGTATAAATAAAGCCCTGCTCTTCACCGGCAAATCGGGCTGCACCTTGGGCTGCATTAGCAAAAGAGAAGGTAGAGGTTTGATAAAGTGGCGCACTCAGTGCGCCATGTGGGTCATTTGGTTTTTCTGGACCATGAATACATTGTGTATGTAAGTGATGCTTAGTCATTGTGTGTTCTCGTTTTTATTATCAGTACTTCATACTCATAAATAAAACGTAGATACCCACAATGCACAAGCATGCCGGATGCTCAGATGGCTAAATATCACTCAGCTGTTTTTATTAACTGTACACAAAAGTTGTCATTTTGTATTTTCGGTCTCTTTGTCGCTCGTACGTGAGGCAATTTTACGGGCAATACTATTGGCGGTTTCTTTTAGCAAGCTGCGCTTATGCTCTAAGCGAGGTAATGGGCGACTAAGCTCCATCGCTTTATACCCTATACGCGCGGTAAAAATACCGGCACTTAGCCCTTGCGCTGCACGGCCCGACAATTTTCCCAGTAATTCAGCGCTTAGTGCCGTTGCAGCTAAATCTGAAACTAACTCTGCACTACCAACAAACAACACTTGCTTCACTAATAAGCGGTACAATTTAATACGGCTTGCATAACCAAAACCAATACCGTAAATACGGCCAATTTGCTCAATGAGCTTAGTGCCACGCCATAGCACCGCCATCATATCGACTAAAGCCAACGGGCTTAGCGCAACCAATAAGCCAGACTCAGTGGCAAAACGGTTAATCAGTTTTTTCGCTTGCTGATCTTGGCTGACCAATAAGCTATCGGCGTATAAGGTCATGATTTCTTTATCGGTATGGTGACTTGCTATTTGTTGCTTAAACTCTTCAAACCCTGTAAGCGTTTGATGTTTATTAAGCTTTTCAAGCCACGGCAGTGCTTCTCCTACTTGCTCGCTATTGAGTAAGCGGTCGGCCTCGGTACGATGCAATTGATTACGCTTTAAACTTCTTAGCATGCGGTACTCGCGCCAAATAACACGGGCAATCAGTAGCACACCACTGAGAACAGCCGTTAAATACACCGAACCTAAAATAATTGATTGCTGAAAAGTCACAAACAATGACATTGCAAACTCAAGTAACACTAAAACTAAAAAGCTAACAACAAACACTCCTTTTAGGGTTTGCCATTTCGACTTTTTATACACAGGCTCAAGCTCAATGCTATCTTGCTGATCTTCTTCAGTGTCGATAAATTCGGCGTTTTCTATCACTTTAGCAACAGTTAACTCCTTCGCTGGCGCTTCATTACTTGCAGAGGTTGAAATACGGCGACCTGCCTGAAAGTTAATCTCCTTTGGTTGCTCACTCATGTTAGTTTATCTCCTATCAGGTACTGCATGACATGATCTAAACGAATATGTTTTAACCGTTTATCAGGGCATGGCAGTGGCGAAAACGATAAGAACTCAAAGCCCTGTTTTGGCCACTCTTGTTTGTTGAGCAGGCGTGACGGTGGTTGCGGTGGTAAATACGTTAGCCATTCTTGTTCGCCTAAAGGCTTGCCATAAATACAAGCTAACTGTTGGCCTTTTTCAGCCACTTGGCGCGGCTCTGTAGCGCAGATAGATGACATTGCCATGGTTTCGATTTGCACGCCTTCGAACTTTAAATGATTCGTTTGGTCATGCACGATTGAATCAAGCAATAGCGCTAAATCTTTATGATATTGCGCACTAATATGATCTGACTTATTGGCCGCAAACAGTAGCTTGTCGATGTTTGGTTTAAACAAACGTTTAAAGAAGCTTGCTTCACCATAATTAAAATGGGCCAACAATTGGTTAATAACACGGCTTTGCTCATGCAGGGTTTCGCTGCCTTCATTCAAAGCACTGAGCACATCCACTAGCACAATTTGTCGGTCAAAATGACGAAAATGCTGCTCGTAAAAAGGTTTTACAACCTCTTTTACATAGGCTTTATAGCGCTTTTTAAGATGCGCTAGATTCGACCCTTCGATTATGTCGTCAGGCACATTCGCAACCGGAAAAAACTGCAGTAGCGGCGCTCCTTTAAGCTCGCCTGGCATCAGCATGCGACCAGGTTGCAGCATGGCAAGTTTGGTGTCTTTTTTAAGGCCCACTAATAACTGCTGATAAAGCGCAGCGACATCAGCAAGTTTGCTCTCATCAACACTGGCTGATAGATCAAGTTCAGCAAGGGCGGTTAAAAATGGCTTCGCTTTTTCGTTGCGTGCGGTTTGCTGCAAGAGTGAGTATTGTGACTCACACCAATCAGCAAATGATTGCTCTAGCATTGGCAAATCAAGTAGCCATTCACCTGGGTAATCAATAATGTCTAAATAGAGTGTTGATTGCGGTGCAAAGTGACCGCGTAGCCCCGAATTACTTTGGTACTTAATAGCTAAACGTAGCGTATTTATACGCTCGGTAGAGGCAGGCCAAGCTGGCTCACCTTCAACAGGTAATAACGCTGATAATGCATTTGTGTATTCAAATGTCGGTATTGTCAGTGCTTGCTGCGGCACAATTTTTGTAGCGATATGACGCTTTTCGCGCATCACATCAAAAAAAGGTAAGTTTTTTTCGTCAGCTTGACTGGTTAAATGTTTAACCAAGGCGGTAATAAAAGCGGTTTTGCCGCTGCCACTTAAGCCTGTAACGGCTAACTTCACGTGTTGATCTAAACTACGGTGAAGGGCTTTTTCCGCTTTATTTTTTAACGAATTAAAGGTGTTCTTTGCAAATGATTGGCTCATAAAGTGTCTAGCACCTTATTTGCGCTGGGTATCACGATGCAAACAAGGTGCGTATATATCCTTTAAAGTTTGTTGATTTCACGGCTAACCGTAAATTCTGTTGATGTGACATAGCGTTCCATCTCTTGTAAACGACCATCAACTCGAGCAAGACGATCTTTTAAGTCTTGCAATGCACGGCGAGGTGGTTCCCCTTTTTGCCATACTTTAAATTTTACTTCAAGCGGGTCTTGGTGAATGCTGTCTGTGCTTTTCTCTGTTTTTTCTGTCGGTTTTTTATCTAAAATAAACCAAGCAGCAATGTAAGCAACAACAATAAATTGACCACCTGATAATAACGCTGCCGAAACAACTAAGATACGTACCAGCCAAAGCTCCATGTTAAAGTAATCACTGATACCTGCACATACACCACCTAACTTGCCACGTTCAGGATCTTTATATAGTTCGCGTTTGATACTCATACTTTACGTCTCCACTGCGGAGCCTCTTGATCAAGTAAGGCTTCTAATGTTTCAACACGCTCTGCCATTTTATCTGCTTTTTGTGCAAGCTCTAATAATTGGCGGTGCTCGTGTTCACTTAAACCTTGGCTCACTTGTTTTTTACTACGGTAATGTAAAATTAGCCAAAGTGGGGCAACAACCACCATAAAAACAATAATCGGTGCCATCAAAACTTCTGCGTCGAACATGGTACTCTCCTGTCAATCCGTTATGTGTTTAAGCATTGGGGGACATGCCCCCATTTATTATTTTTTATCTGCTAGTTTTTTCTTAAGCTCAGCGAGCTCATCATCAATCTTTTCGTCTTGCTGAAGACCAGCAATTTCGTCAGCTAATGATTTTTTACCAAGATCATAAGACTCTATTTGTGATTCTAGACCATCGATCTTAGTTTCGTAACGTTCGAAGCGGTTTAAAGCGTCTTCAACTTTAGAGCTGTCGAGTGCTTTTTTAACTTCAAGACGTGACTCAGCAGAGCGTTGACGTAAGATGATTGCTTTTTGACGCGCTTTTGCATCAGCTAGCTTCTCTTGTAACGTGCTCACTTCTTGCTGTAGTTTCTCGATGTGAGACTCTACATGCTCAAGCTCAGTTTCAACCGCTGCGACTGCATCTGCTGACTTTTGCTTTTCAATCAGTGCTGCACGCGCTAAATCATCACGGTCTTTACTTAGTGCTAATTCAGCTTTTTCTTGCCAGTCTGCAACTTGAACTTTTAAAGTTTCAACGCGACGTACTAGCTCTTTTTTCTCAGCAAGTGTTTTCGCTGATGTAGAGCGAACTTCTACTAATGTATCTTCCATCTCTTGGATGATCAGGCGAACCATTTTTTCTGGGTCTTCTGCTTTATCTAAGATGGCATTGATATTAGAATTAACGATGTCTGCAAAACGTGAAAAAATTCCCATAACATTTACCTCTTTGGTGTTTTAACTTAATCAGTTGGTATATCTAGTATCAATATGCTTGCCAACTTTTATAAACTTAGAATAACTTAATATATTCAAACAGTTAAACTAAATTTATAAATTTCTTTAGTTCTAATAGATAATGAAATACACTAGATCTTAGTAAAAATGACTAAGAGTTAGGGAATATGAGCCAATTTCGCCAACAGGATAATTTACTCGGCCAATCTGACAGTTTTTTAAGTGTACTTGATCAAGTTTCGCAACTAGCTAGTTTAGAAAAGCCGGTCCTTATTATTGGTGAGCGCGGTACGGGTAAAGAACTCATTGCTGCCCGTTTGCACTTCTTATCTAAGCGTTGGGATCAAAACTATATAAAGCTTAACTGTGCAGCGCTTAACGAAAACCTGCTCGAAAGTGAATTATTTGGTCATGAAAGTGGCGCATTCACTGGTGCCAGTAAACGCCACGAAGGCCGCTTTGAGCGTGCTAATGGCGGTACGCTATTCCTTGATGAATTAGCCAACACCTCGGCGATGGTACAAGAAAAACTACTACGCGTTATTGAATACGGCGAGTTTGAACGCGTTGGTGGTAAGCAAACCGTTAAAGTCGATACCCGTTTAGTCTGTGCGACTAATGAAGACTTACCAACCCTTGCTGAGCAAGGCGAATTTAGAAGCGACTTACTCGACCGCCTCGCTTTTGATGTGATTACCCTACCCCCACTGCGTGAACGCCAAGAAGATATCATGTTACTGGCAGAACAATTTGCAATTAACATGGCCCGCGACCTTGAGTGGGAGCTATTTAGTGGCTTTACGCGTAGCGCCATCGAAACGCTACAATCTTATGAGTGGCCAGGTAATATTCGTGAGTTAAAGAATGTGGTTGAACGTAGCCTCTATCGTCATGGTAACGAACATATTCCCGTTCACCAGATTATTTTAGACCCATTTGCGAGTAAATTTAGACCTAAACAGCGCGTAAAAGCTGCCGTTAGCAGTGCCCCAGTTGCAAATGTCGAAGCTGCGCCTATCGCCACAACACAAAATCAAGACGTTGTGACACTCAATAAGCCCGACATTCAATTTCCTTGTAATTTAAAGCAGCTGTCTAACGACTTTGAAATTGATGTCATTAAAAAAGCACTTGAACATAGCCAATTTAACCAAAAGAAAACTGCAGAACATTTAGAATTAACGTATCATCAATTACGTGGCTATTTGAAAAAATACAATTTATTAGATCAGCAGCAATAGTTAGAGGCTAATCAGGTGTTTAAACCGTTACTTGCTTTGTCTTTGGTGTGCTTAGTAGGCTGCCTAGATAACGAAGAAAAAACCACAGAACAAAAAAACCAGGGCTTAGTCTATTGCGCTGAAGCAAACCCTGTGTCGTTTAATCCACAAGTGACAACGACAGGTTCGACTATCGATATTATCGCCAATCAGCTTTATGATCGCCTGTTAAGTATTGATCCGGTGTCTGCCGAGTTTAAAGCAGAGCTGGCAACTGATTGGAAAATTAGCCCAGACGGCAAAGCAATTACCTTTACCCTGCGTAAAGGGGTTAAATTTCATACCACAAAATACTTTACCCCAAGCCGTGATTTTAACGCTGATGATGTAATTTTTACTTTCAGCCGCTTATTCGACGTTTATAACCCTTATCACTTTGTCGGTGATGCCAGTTACCCTTATTTTCAAAGTGTGGGTATTGATCAGCTTATTCGTCGCATTGTGCGTGTTTCTGATTACCAAGTACGGTTTGAGCTTTATAATGCTGAAAGCAGCTTTTTAGCAAACCTTGCAACCGATTTTGCCGTGGTGTTATCGGAAGAATACGCCATGCAGCTTAAAGCGCGAAACCAAGAAAACTTATTTGACCAATACCCTGTGGGTACTGGCCCTTATGTATATAAAGAATATCGTCGCGACCGTTTAATTCGCTATTACCGTAACCCTGACTACTGGAAACACCCTGTAGTACTTGAGCAATTGGTATATGACATTACGCCAAACGGCACCACACGCGTTGCGAAAATGCTCACCAAAGAGTGTGATGTGACTGCACACCCAAGCAGCGCGCAGCTAAGTATTTTATCGCAACGTGAAGACATAAAAGTTCAAAAAGAGCAAAACTTAAATATTGGTTACTGGGCCTTTAATACTGAGCGACCGCCTTTTGATGATGTACGTGTACGCCAAGCACTCGCAAGCGCCATTGATGTCGATAAAATCATGCAAGCGGTGTATTACGGTAACGGCATTAAAGCGCAGTCATTACTGCCTCCGGCTTCGTGGGCATTTGAAGTGCAAAAAGCCATGCCTGAATTTAACCCAGCTCTTGCCAAAACCTTGCTCGCAGAAGCTGGCTACAAAAATGGCTTTGATATGAATATTTGGGCTATGCCGGTAAGCCGTATTTATAATCCAAACGCCCGTAAAATGGCTGAGCTGATGCAAAGTGATTTACGCAAGATTGGTGTAAACGTTAATATCGTCGAGTATGAGTGGAACACCTTTTTACAACGCGTTGGTGAGCATAGACACGATAGTGTGTTACTTGGTTGGGCTGCTGATACGCCAGATCCTGATAATTTTATGAGCCCATTGTTAAGTTGCACCGCAACATTTAGTGGTAAAAACCCTGCCAATTGGTGTCATCCTGAATTTGATTTATTACTTACTCAAGCCCTCGACACCACAGATCTTGAAAAACGAAAACAATACTACAATCAGGCACAGCGGATCATAGTGCAAGAGCTGCCTATTTTGCCGATAGCCCATGGTATGCGCTTTCAAGCAGCAAGTAGTGACGTAAAAGGTATAAATTTAAGCCCATTCGGCGGCATTTCACTAGCTAACGCGAGGAAAGAATAATGATCCTTGATTATATTCTTCGTCGTCTAGCGTTGTTAATGTTTATGATGCTGACGCTGAGTATTTTTACCTTTTCATTGAGCTTTATGTTCCCGGGTGATGCGCTAACTAACTTAAGCGGTATTACTAATAGTACGTTCTCGCAAACCAGTGTGTTAGAGGAAAAGTTTCACTTTACCGACAACTACGTGGTGCAATACTTTGCCTTTTTAGAACGCATTATTCAGGGGGATTGGGGAATTTCTTTTGCATCTGGTGAGAGTGTATTTCAACATATAAAAGACTTATTTCCAGCAACACTCGAATTGAGTCTTTATGCGCTCATTGTATCCGTCATAGTTGGCGTACCAAGTGGTATTTTGGCCGCTGCCTACTACAAACGTTGGCCTGATAAACTGATAAATTCCGGCACACTTTTTGGCTATTCAATGCCCGTTTTTTGGTTAGCATTGTTACTAATTATGGTGTTTTCACTGCAACTAGGCTGGTTTCCTATGTCGGGCCGCATGGGCCTTCTTTACGAAATAGAACCAGTTACCGGCTTTATACTCATTGATATCTTTTTAGCTGATTTCCCCTATGATGGCATGGCATTTTTAGATGCAATCCATCATTTAACACTACCTACCATAGTACTTGCTATGTATCCGACCACAGTACTAGTTCGCTTTACCCGTGATTCAATGCTGAAAGTACTCGATCAAAGTTATATTAAAACAGCGCGCGCAAAGGGCTTAAACCGTGCGCAGCTGATTATTCACCACGCTCTGCGTAATGCGCTGCTACCGGTGATTAAACAAATAGGTCTACAGTTTAGTACCTTGATCACCCTTGCGATGATCACCGAGGTTATTTTCTCATGGCCGGGCATTGGTCGTTGGCTTATCGATAGTATTTATCAGCGTGACTACCCTGCAATTCAAGGTGGCTTACTCGCTGTTTCTATGTTCGTTATTTTAGCTACCATTATTGCTGAGCTCACTTATACCTTATTCGACCCATTATCGCGGAACCAAGCACATGGCAAAGTTTAATTTATTCTCTGAAGAGTCGAATAAATCGCCGTTAGCGCGATTTTGGAAGAAATTTAAAACCAATCACCCTGCCCTTGTAGGCTTATGGTTGTTTATTGCTTTAGTGTTACTGGCAGTGTCTGCACCACTCCTTGCACCTTATGGCGTGAACCAGCAACACAGCGATGCACTGCTATTACCGCCATCGTGGCATGATGCAGGTGACGTACGCTTTTTATTAGGCACCGACGATTTAGGCCGAGATGTATTGTCACGTTTAATGAATGGTGCAACTTACACCTTTGGTTTATCGGTTGTCGCAGCTTTGATCACCACAGTGATAGGTGTGTTAGTGGGCACCTTTGCAGGAATTAGCAAAGGTATTCGCTCAAGCTTTTTAAATCACTTGCTTGATATTACCTTATCAATTCCATCATTATTACTGGCCATCATTATTATTGCGATTCTTGGCCCTGGTCTAATGAATACAGTTTGGGCGATTATATTAGCCTTATTGCCTCAGTTTATTCACTCGGTGCGTAACTTAATTGTCGAAGAGCTGAACAAAGATTACATTACAGCATTCAAGCTTGATGGCGCATCCAATTGGCATATTCTTGCTCGTGGTATTTTTCCGAACATTTACGAGCATATTGTGGTTATTTTTACCATGGCGCTTTCTACTGCGATTTTAGATATCTCGGCACTTGGCTTTTTAAAATTGGGCGCCCAGCCCCCCACCACAGAATGGGGCGCTATTTTGGCTGAAAATCTAGGTTTAATTTACCTTGCCCCTTGGACTGTTGGCTTACCAGGCGTATTATTATTTTTAGCAGTGCTGTCTACCAATTTAGTAGGTGACGGTTTACGCCAAGTGCTTAAAGAACGTAAGGCCGACTAATTATGCAATTACTCGATATTCGTAACCTCACTATAGAGTTACGCACTTCAGATACCGTGATTCGTGCGGTGGATAGAGTCAGCATGACCTTAAAAGAAGGCGAAGTACATGCTTTGGTTGGTGAGTCTGGCTCAGGTAAAAGCTTAATTGCAAAAGCCATTGTTGGAGTTTTAAACAAACGTTGGCATATCACTGCAGACCGCATGCATTGGCGTGGCGTGGATTTAATGCGCTTATCTAACGAGCAACGCCGTAAACTCGTAGGTCAAGACATTGCTATGATCTACCAAGATCCAAGCCGCTGCCTAGATCCAACTGCCAAGATATTCGACCAAATTGCCGAGACCTTACCTGAACAAGCAACCAGTGGTTTTTTCTTAAAACGAAACAGACAACGAAAAGACAGAGTAAAAGCGTTAATCCACAAGGTTGGTATTAAAGACCATAAGAAGGTGCTCGACAGCTACCCTCATGAGCTCTCTGAAGGTATTTGTCAAAAAGTGATGATTGCCATGGCCATTGCGCGTACCCCAAAACTATTGATTGCCGATGAGCCAACTACCGCTCTTGAGAGCACCACGCGTGCGCAGGTATTTAGACTGCTAAAAAGCTTAAACCAGCTAAAGAACATGTCGATTTTGATGATCTCTCACGAGCTTGAGGAAATTGTAGAGTGGTCTCATGGCATGCATGTTTTATACTGCGGTCAGATGGTTGAAGCTGGGCCGACTAACAAAATTTTTAGCCAGCCGCGACATCCTTATACCCAAGCACTGTTAAAAAGTTTGCCTGATTATGAGCAAGGGCTTGCTCACAAAGAGCCGTTTTATGCTTTAAAAGGCACCATTCCAACTTTACAACATTTACCTATTGGCTGCCGCTTAGGCCCACGTTGCCCACAAGCACAAAAAGAGTGTGTCGTTACCCCGAAATTGACCAAGCATCATAGCCAGAGTTACGCCTGTCATTTCCCATTAATTAAGGCGATGAAATAATGCAGCCCCTACTCAAAGTTCAAGCATTATCAAAGAGTTTTAATTTACGTGCCGGTTTATTTTCACGTAGAAGCTTTACTGTATTAAAAGATATTTCGTTTTGCTTAGGGCAAGGCGAGACGATCGCCATTATTGGCGAAACTGGCTCAGGTAAAAGTACTCTCGCCAAATTGCTTGCTGGGGCTGATAACGCAGATAAAGGGCAAATTCTACTTGATGGCAATATCATCGAAAATGATGGCTTGCGTGATAACGACTGTCGCCATATTAGGTTGATTTTCCAAGACTCTGAAGCGTCTTTGAATCCAGGTTTAACCATTGGCGATATGCTCAATGACTGTTTACAGTACAACACTGATTTAAACAAAGAAGAGCGTGAAGATAAAATAAAGCAAACCCTCGCAAAAGTGGGCTTGCTTTTAGATCACCAGCACTATTACCCGCATATGTTTAGTAGTGGTCAATTACAACGTATAGCGCTTGCACGGGCTTTAATTTTAGACCCTAAGGTTGTCGTGCTCGATGAAGCGTTATCGTCCCTTGACCCGTCTGTACGCGCACAAACGGTAAACTTATTGCTACGTCTACAAAAAGACACAGGCCTTAGCTATGTACTTATTACGCATCACCTAAGTTTGGTGCGTCATATTAGCGACCAACTTGTGGTACTTGATCACGGTGAGATTGTTGAATACGGCCAAACCGAAGCGATTTTCCAAGACCCCCAATCGGTGGTAACGCAGAAGTTGTTGAACTGCTGATAGTGAGCTGTCAGCTATCAGCCGTAAGCTGTCAGTTTGATTCGGCGTTAAAACGCCTCCTACTGAGTGATTCGATCACTCCCCTTGCAGCTTTACTCATATCAAAACTTTTTATACATCCCTTGGCTTTGTGGTGCGACAAACTTGTAGCCAAGCTTTTCGTAAAAGCCAGGTTTGTCAGCGACCATAGTGACGTAACTACCTTCATAAGCGGCAGATTCGATGTAGCGGTCAACATGTTCCATAATGACACGCCCTAACCCTTGCCCTTGATATTCAGGTGATACAGCAATATCAACCACTTCAAAATTACAGCCGCCATCACCAATAACGCGGCCCATGCCAATCAACTCATCGTTTTTACGAATACAAATAGCATAAAGAGAGTTTGGTAACCCCGCCTTTGCAGCCGCTAATGAACGTGCTGATAAGCCAGCTTTAAGGCGCATATCACAGTATTCTTCTGCGCTTGGTAGCTGCTCTATTAGACTGTACTCCATAAAAGCTCCTTATAACTTGCATTACCTTTAACGTTAACAAAAAAGGCGCCAGTAGGCGCCTTTTATTTAACTCAGTTTGCTAATTATTCAGCAGCTTGAGTCGCTTTTGGTACTTGCACTTCAGCTTGTGCTTTTAGTGCTGCAATAAATACCATGTAGTTTTTATTCACTTGAGCCATCGTGATGTTTTGCTTTTGTTGCTCATTAATCTCAACTTCAGTCGCTGGATTAACTGCTTTTAGCGCAACAATTGCCGCATCGCCATTGTTTAGGTCAACAACTTCAACCTCTGGTGCACCTTGTGGGTGAGCCATTTTGAAAGCTTGTTGAACAATAGCTGGTGACACTGTGTAAGCTTGACGAGCAAGTGCAGCTTCTTGGCGTACTGTTAGGCCTTCAGCTTGTGCAACTTCGTTTAGGCTCTTACCAGCTTCGATCTCAGCGTATAGAGTGCGTGCTTTTTCTTTAGCAAGCTCCGATGCTTTTTGTGAAACTAACGTCGCCTTAATTTGCTCAGACACATCTGCTAGTGCTTTCGTAGTCGCAGCTTTGTGATCGTTTACACGAACAACAACAGCATGTTCATCACCTACTTCAATTACTTCTGAGTTCATGCGATCTTCTAACACTTCAGGTGAGAAAATAGCAGTAACAACTTGTGGGTTGTTTAGCGGCTCAGGTAATGCATTGCGAGTCACAAGTTCTGTTTTCTGCACTTCAACGCCTGCTGCTTCTGCTGCATCAATTAAAGTATCTGAAATTTCGAACGCAAGCTCACCCATTTGAGTTTGCTTTTCATAGAACGCATTAATTTTCTTAGTACGCTCAAGTTCAGCACGAAGCTCATCTTTTACGTCAGCATATGGTTTAACTTGCTGTGTTTGAATATCAGTAAGTTTGATGATGTGATAACCAAACTCTGATTCTACAACGTCAGAAATGTCGCCTTTGTTTTCAAGAGCATAAGTTGCATCTTCAAACGCAGGGTCCATCATGTCACGTTCAATCCAGTCTAGATCACCGCCCATTTCTGCACTCACTACATCAGCAGAAGATGACTCAGCTAGCTCAGCAAAATCAGCACCGTTTTGTAACTGCGTTAGTAGCTCTTCAGCTTTCGCTTTTGCTGCATCATCGTCTTCGCTGTTATCAATTAAGATGTGCGATACACGACGTTTTTCAGGCTCAACATATTGGGCACTGTTTTGATCATAGTAAGCTTTGATATCTTCTTCTGAAACACTTGAATCAAGCGTTAAGCTCGCTGCATTTAAGTCAATGTAGCTTACAGACACTTGCTCTGGTGCTAAGAATTGCGGTTGATTCAACTCATAGTAATCAGCAATTTCTTGCTCTGTTACTTCGATACCAGCTTGTAATGATTCTTTAGCAACAACTAAGTAATCAATACTGCGCGTTTGCTGTTGTAGAGCAACGCTTTTGTTTAATTCATTTTCTAAGATGAAATCAGTACCAGCTACTGCACCCACTAATTGGCTGCGTGTCATGTCTTCACGTAAATATTCACGGAAAGCATCTGGTTGGAAATTCATTTGACGAATAACTTGTAAGTAGCGGTCGTTGCTAAACTGGCCGCCTACTTGGAAGTAAGGCATTTCTAAAATTGCTTTACGAACACTTTCGTCGCTTACACGAAGACCTAATTCTGCCGCTAGTTGAGTTTGCAATTCTTGTTGTACTAAACGGTCGATTACGCCTTGGCGAATTTGTGCCATGTAATTTGGATCAGCAGCGATTTGTGCGAAGTATTCGCCAAATTGTTGTTCTAAACGGTTACGTTCGTTTTGGTATGCACGGCTGAATTCGGTTTGGCTAATTTTAACTCCATTTACTTCTGCAACGGGTTGCTCTGTGGTTTGTCCTAAATAACCACCGATCCCAGCTAAAGCAAAAGATAAAATCACCGCGCCTAATATAATTTTGGCTGCAGGTCCCTGCGAACCTTCTCTGATTTTCTCAAGCATTTATCTATCTCTATTCTGATCAGGTACAAATTAACCCTGCTCATGTAAAAAAAGCGTATCTTACCAGATACGCTTTTTCACTTGAAGTAACTGGTGATAAGTTACCTAAATTCAATTTAAGTGTGATTAGGTATCTCTCACCAACTAATCTTTAATGATTAGTTTACTGCGTCTTTCAGCGCTTTACCTGCTTTGAAAGAAGGAATGTTTGCTGCTGCAATCTGGATAGTCTCACCAGTTTGCGGATTACGACCTGAACGCGCTGCACGCTCACGTACAGAGAAAGTACCAAAGCCAACTAGCGCTACTGAATCGCCATCTTTAAGAGCACCTGAAACAGCCTCGATGAATGAATCTAGTGCACGACCTGCAGCCGCTTTAGAAATGTCAGCGTCAGCTGCGATTTGATCGATTAATTGAGATTTATTCACAATATCATCCTCTTTCATTGTTATTATCAAGAGCGATTGTTTTTATAAAAAATAACATCACTGTTTTGAAAATTTATGAGCAAATTAAGTTTATGCTCAGTTTATTATATTTTTCTCAACCCTAGGCCACATAAGGCCTAGGCTTGAAAACTAGTGCTTAACTTATCATACCCTTTGTATTTGAAAAGCCCCTAAATGCACTTTTTTGCGGTTTTTTACTGGTTTTTTTCAGTTTCGACAGAAAAACTCTCTACTGGGTGCTTCAAAGCCAGTTTTAAAACGTCATCAATCCATGTAACTGGGTGAATTTCAAGGCCCTCTAATACGTTGTCTGGGATCTCTTTTAAGTCACGTTCGTTAATTTTTGGAATAATAACGGTTTTAATTCCACCACGATGCGCTGCCAGTAGCTTTTCTTTTAAGCCACCAATTGGTAATACTTCACCACGTAATGTGATTTCACCTGTCATTGCTACATCTGAGCGCACTGGATTACCCGTCAAGCTCGATACCAAACCAGTTACCATGGCAATACCAGCACTTGGGCCATCTTTTGGTGTTGCACCTTCTGGTACGTGAACATGAATGTCACGTTTCTCATAGAAGTCGCTATTAATGCGAAGTTTTTCAGCACGATTACGAACAACCGTCATCGCTGCCTGAATTGACTCTTGCATTACATCACCAAGCGAACCTGTGTAAGTTAGCTTGCCTTTACCTGGTACAGCTGCAGATTCAATAGTCAGTAGATCACCACCTACTTCGGTCCACGCAAGACCCGTTACTTGGCCAATACGGTCACCGTCTTCAGCTTTACCATAATCAAAGCGTTGTACGCCTAAGAACTCTTCAAGGTTGTTATCGTCGATAAGGACCTTTTTAGTGTCTTTATCAAGCAGGATGTTTTTAACTGCTTTACGGCATAGTTTTGACACTTCACGTTCTAAGTTACGAACGCCCGCTTCACGTGTGTAGTAGCGGATAATGCCAATAATTGCGCTGTCAGCAATTTCAACTTCATGCTCTTTTAAACCATTGCGCTTTACTTGTTTTGGAATCAAGTGTTGTTTAGCAATGTTTAGCTTCTCATCTTCGGTGTAACCCGATAAACGAATCACTTCCATACGGTCTAATAACGGACCTGGGATATTAAAGCTATTTGATGTTGCCACGAACATCACATCTGATAAGTCGTAATCAACTTCTAAGTAGTGATCGGCAAAATGGCTGTTTTGCTCAGGATCAAGTACTTCAAGTAGTGCTGATGCTGGGTCGCCACGCATATCTGATGACATCTTATCGATTTCATCAAGTAAGAATAGTGGGTTCTTTACACCAACTTTAGTCATATTCTGGATTAACTTACCAGGCATAGAACCAATGTAAGTACGGCGGTGACCACGGATTTCCGCTTCATCACGAACGCCACCTAATGCCATACGCACATATTTACGACCTGTAGAACGTGCGATTGACTGACCAAGTGAAGTCTTACCTACACCAGGAGGACCAACTAAGCATAAAATTGGGCCTTTAAGCTTATTAGTGCGCTGCTGCACCGCTAGATACTCAATAATACGCTCTTTAACTTTATCTAAGCCGTAATGATCACTATCTAAAATCTTTTGTGCGCCAGCTAAGTCTTTTTTCACCTTAGAGCGTTTTTTCCAAGGTACATTGATTAACGTATCAATGTACGAGCGCACGACGGTTGCTTCCGCCGACATCGGCGACATCATTTTTAATTTAGATAACTCAGCGTTTGCTTTCTCTTGCGCTTCTTTAGGCATACCTGATTCTTCGATGCGTTTTTTAATTGCTTCGAATTCATCGGGTACATCATCAAGTTCGCCAAGCTCTTTTTGAATCGCTTTCATTTGCTCGTTGAGGTAATACTCACGCTGCGACTTTTCCATCTGCTTTTTCACGCGGGTACGGATTTTTTTCTCAACTTGCAGTAAGTCAATCTCGCCTTCCATTAGTGCCATTAAGTATTCAAGACGCTCAGTCACATCGGCAATCTCAAGTACTTTTTGCTTTTCAGGTACCTTAAGCGGCATGTGTGCTGCCATGGTATCAGCAAGGCGTGCAGCTTCATCGATGCCAGACACAGAAGTAAGTACTTCAGGTGGGATCTTCTTATTAAGCTTTACATAGCCTTCAAATTGGCTAATTGCGCTGCGAATAAAGATATCTTGTTCTTGCTCGTCGATATGGCCTGATTCGATGAACTGTGCTTCAGCCACAAAGAAATCATCGTTATCTAAAAACGTTTCAACGCTCGCACGTTGTGTGCCTTCAACAAGCACTTTAACAGTGCCATCAGGTAACTTTAATAACTGAAGTACTGTGGCAATGGTGCCAACACGGTAGATATCATCTTGCTGCGGATCATCAACAGAGGCGTCTTTTTGCGCCACTAGGAAAATTTGTTTGTCCTTGTCCATCGCCGCTTCTAGGCATTTTATTGATTTTTCACGACCAACAAATAGCGGGATCACCATGTGTGGATAAACCACTACATCGCGCAGTGCCAACACGGGGATTTCGACTCGATCTGTTCTCTCAAGCGTCATTATATTCTCTTCGCACTTCATTTATTTTAAAGATTACTCAAGTATATGGGGATATGTAAGGGAAAGTTCAACATATTTATAAAAAAAGGAGCCTTTGGCTCCTTTTTCGTGTTCAACTGCTTAACTTTTAAACTATTACAGCTTTATTCTGATGCAGCTTTGTCTTGGTTACCGCTTTGGTAAATCAAAATTGGGTCTGACTCACCTTTAATAACGGTTTCATCAATAACCACTTTGCTAACATCATCCATCGAAGGTAATTCATACATAGTATCAAGTAATACGCCTTCAACGATTGAACGTAAGCCACGAGCACCAGTCTTACGCTCCATTGCTTTATGAGCAATTGCGCTAAGTGCATCTTCGCGGAACTCAAGCTCAACATCTTCCATCGCAAACAATGCAGAGAACTGTTTAGTTAATGCATTTTTTGGTTCGCTAAGAATTTGAATAAGCGCTGCTTCATCTAGCTCTGTAAGTGTCGCAACAACCGGAAGACGACCGATGAACTCAGGGATTAAACCGTATTTCACTAAATCTTCTGGTTCAACATCTTTAAATGTTTCACTTAAGCTACGGCTACCTGATGATTGCTTAACTTCAGCACCAAAACCAATACCGGTATTTTTATGGCTGCGTTGTTCAATCACTTTATCTAGGCCAGCAAACGCACCGCCACAGATAAATAGGATCTTAGATGTATCAACTTGCAAGAATTCTTGCTGTGGATGCTTACGGCCGCCTTGTGGTGGCACAGATGCAACCGTCCCTTCAATTAGCTTAAGTAAGGCTTGTTGTACACCTTCGCCCGATACGTCACGGGTGATCGATGGATTGTCAGACTTACGAGAAATCTTGTCGATTTCATCGATGTAAACAATACCACGTTGTGCTTTTTCTACGTCGTAATCACATTTTTGCAGCAGCTTTTGAATGATGTTTTCAACGTCTTCACCTACATAACCTGCTTCAGTTAGCGTCGTTGCATCGGCCATCGTGAATGGTACATCAAGTAAACGAGCCATTGTTTCAGCAAGTAATGTTTTACCACTACCTGTAGGACCGATTAATAGAATATTACTCTTACCAAGCTCAATATCTGCATTGATTGTTTGATTGCGTAAACGTTTATAGTGATTGTATACCGCAACCGACAGCACTTTTTTCGCGTGGTCTTGGCCAATCACGTAATCATCTAAGTGATCACGAATTTCTTTCGGCACAGGCAGTTTATCAGACGCATTATGCTTCGGCGCAATGTCTTTGATTTCTTCCCTGATAATATCGTTACACAGCTCAACACATTCATCACAAATATATACTGAAGGGCCAGCAATTAGTTTGCGAACTTCGTGCTGGCTTTTGCCGCAGAAAGAGCAGTATAACAATTTATTACTTTTGTCGCCGTCTGTAGGAGTGTCAGACATTCAGCTACCTCATTTATTACGTTGGCAGTAGCACTAGGCCACTGCTAATTCACTATGTTTAACTATATCAAAGAATATTAGTTTTCGCATAGTAAAGGGTGATAGCTAACAATACGTTATTATTAGCTATTCAGATTACTTCGATTCGCGGCTTGAAAATACTGAATCAACTAGGCCGTATTCAACCGCTTCGCTTGCGCTCATGAAGTTGTCGCGATCGGTATCACGAGAAACCACATCGAGTGGCTGGCCAGTATGTTCAGCCATTAAACGGTTTAGCTTATCTTTAATTGATAAGATTTCACGGGCATGAATTTCAAAGTCAGATGCCTGACCTTGGAAACCACCTAATGGTTGGTGGATCATTACACGTGAGTTAGGTAAACAAAAACGCTTACCTTTAGCACCACCTGATAGCAAAAATGCACCCATGCTTGCCGCTTGGCCAACACAAATTGTGCTTACATCAGGTTTGATAAAATTCATTGTATCGTAAATTGCCATACCCGCAGTCACAGAACCGCCTGGCGAATTGATATAAAGATAAATATCTTTTTCTGGGTTTTCTGATTCTAAAAACAGCATTTGCGCAAGAATCAAATTAGCCATGTTATCTTCTACTTGGCCAGTTAAGAAAATAATGCGCTCTTTTAAAAGACGTGAGTAAATATCATATGAGCGCTCACCTTTAGCTGTTTGTTCGACAACCATAGGGACTAGTGCGTTTAGAGGGTCTATCATACCGCTATTCATTCTTATTTAATTCCTTATCCGCTGCGACTCATCCTTACTATAAGGAAAGCACATTTATACTAATGTAAATTAAGCTGTCTATTCAATCTTTATAACTATATAGGAACTTATCAGAACAAATTCAATCCTCGTCGAAAAAAGTTCTGAAATAACATCAGTATTGTTGGTTTTTTTGAAACTGATACCACAAACTAAAATGGCCCGAGTACGCTGTATAAATACAGGGTAACACGAGCCATTTAATCGCTAGCGAGAGCTTAAGTCAATGACTTATTAAGCACCTTGCTGTGGATTCATGATGTCGTCGAATGCTTTTTCAACGTCAGTCACGTTTGCTTTAGCTAGGATAGCTTCAACTGCTTGCTCTTCCATCGCTACGTTGCGCATTTGCTGCATAAGCTGATCGTTTGCTTTGTAGTACTCTACTACTTCAGTTGGATCTTCGTATGCAGAAGCTACAGTTGCGATTAACTCTTCAACTTTAGCGTCGTCAACTTTAAGCTCGTTCGCTTTAATTACTTCACCTAGTAATAGGCCAGTCTTAACGCGAGTTACAGCTTGCTCGTGGAATAATTCAGCTGGAAGCTCAGGCATGTTTTTAGCGTCGCCACCGAAACGTTGTGCAGCTTGCTGACGTAGTGCATCAATTTCTTGATCTACTAGCGCTTTTGGCACTTCGATTTCGTTGTTAGCTAAAAGACCTTTGATAGCTTGATCTTTAACGTTAGCTTTAACTGCTTGGTCAAGCTCACGTGTCATGTTCTTTTTAACTTCTTCTTTAAGAGCGTCAACACCGCCTTCAGCTACACCGAATTTAGTTGCGAACTCGTCGTTAAGCTCAGGAAGCTCTTGAGTTTCAACTTTCTTAACAGTGATTGCGAAAGTAGCTGCTTTACCTTTAAGGTTTTCAGCGTGGTACTCTTCAGGGAAAGTTACTTCAGCAACAACTTCTTCGCCCGCTTTTTTGCCAACGATGTTGTCTTCGAAACCTGGGATCATACGACCTTGACCAAGTTCTAGTGGGAAGTCTTCAGCTTTACCGCCTTCGAACTCTTCGCCTTCGATAGAACCAACGAAGTCGATAGTTACACGATCGTTCTCGCCAGCAGCTGCGTCAACTTCAGCCCAAGAAGCGTGTTGCTTACGTAGAGTTTCTAGCATGTTAGCTAGGTCTTCGTCAGTTACAGATACAGCTGGCTTTTCAACAGCGATTTTATCTAAACCTTGGATTTCAACTTCTGGGTAAACTTCGAAAGTTGCATCGAATTCTAAATCTTTACCAGCTTCTAACGCTTTAGGAGCGAAAGTAGGTGAACCAGCTGGGTTAATTTTTTCAGAAACGATTGCTTCGATGTAGTTGCGTTGCATTAATTCGCCAGCAACTTCTTGACGTACTGCAGCACCGTAACGCTTGTTGATGATAGACGCTGGTACTTTACCAGGACGGAAACCATCGATACGCTGGGTTTTAGACAGTTGTTGTAAGCGTTTTTTTACTTCAGTCTCAACGTTCTCTGCAGGAACGGTGATGGTCAGACGGCGCTCAAGGCCTTGAGTCGTCTCAACAGAAACTTGCATGATTTACCTCAATCTTCAATTTTGGCGACTGTTCGCCTTCCTTACAAACAAGGTGATCTCCATGAGTGATAGCAAGTTTTAACGCTGAAAATTTCAACTTAAAACGGCGCATTGTAACCATGAGATACCATTGCTGCTTTGCCCCTATGGGCACTATGTTAAACAATAGACGCGGCATTATAACCTAATATTTATGATAGTCGAGTCTGGGGGGCAATTATTTGGCGTATATAGCAGCAATCAGCGTTTAAATGCGTAAAAAACGAACGCAACAAAATAACAAAGGAGAATTAAGCTGAATTAAAGGATGTATTTAGAAATTTAGAAGTGGTCGGCGATGCAGGATTTGAACCTGAGACTGAATTGGATATACCCAAACCAATCGTTCTTTGACCATAATTCTTTAAAAGTGGTCGGCGATGCAGGATTTGAACCTGCGACCCCTTGGACCCAAACCAAGTGCGCTACCAAACTGCGCTAATCGCCGATACTGAGAGAAGTTTTGAAAATAAATACCGCTTATTAAAAGTGGTCGGCGATGCAAAATTTGCACCTTCGACTGAATTGGATATACCCAAACCAATCGTTTTTTGACCTTGAACTTTCTAAAAGTGGTCGGCGATGCAGGATTTGAACCTGCGACCCCTTGGACCCAAACCAAGTGCGCTACCAAACTGCGCTAATCGCCGATATCTTAGAGTAAATTGGGGTGACTGATGGGGCTCGAACCCACGACAACCGGAATCACAATCCGGGGCTCTACCAACTGAGCTACAATCACCACGGCATTTACATATTTTCAAATGGCGCACCCGGAAGGATTCGAACCTTCGACCAACGCCTTAGAAGGGCGTTGCTCTATCCAGCTGAGCTACGGGCGCATCGAAAACTTCATAAGTTTGCCTGTAAGCGCCGCTTCTTAAAGAAGAAGTGGTCGGCGATGCAGGATTTGAACCTGCGACCCCTTGGACCCAAACCAAGTGCGCTACCAAACTGCGCTAATCGCCGATGCTTACTGTTGTTTGCGAGTGACCTCGTTAACAACGGGGTGCATAATAGTGATTTGACCGAGTCAGGTCAAACATTTTTTTAAGAAAATAATTCAATCGGTCACTTTTAGTTCATAATGGTTAAATATTGCAAATATAAGCTAAAATTTGAACTCTTTTTTATAAAGTAGCGCTTTATATAAGATTGCATCTTGGCGCTATGATGCTTTTCTGCGAAAATACGCAGCATAAATAAATATGATCAAACAAACATGATTTGTGTATCCACGCCCCCTTTATTGGATAATCATATTTAGATGTATCAGTATCAAGTTAACTAACCCCAATTAAAGGTCACCCATGACGGCAAACATCATCGATGGTAAGGCAATAGCTAAACAAGTACGCAGCAATGTAGCAGAGCGAGTTGCAGAGCGTGTAGCGAATGGATTACGCGCTCCAGGACTAGCAGTTGTGTTAGTTGGTCAAGATCCAGCTAGCCAAGTGTATGTTGGTTCTAAACGTAAAGCATGTGAAGAAGTCGGCTTTGTATCTAAGTCTTACGATTTACCTGGCGACACAACTGAGCAAGACTTACTTGCATTAATAGATCAACTAAACGAAGACAAAGAAGTAGACGGTATCTTAGTACAGTTACCTTTACCACAAGGTCTTGATGCTGAAAAAATTCTTGAACGCATCACACCACATAAAGATGTTGATGGTTTCCACCCTTATAACATTGGTCGTTTAGCTCAGCGTATGCCGGCACTTCGTCCTTGTACGCCGAAGGGGATTATCACCCTACTCGACTCTACCGGTGTTCGCTACAAAGGTATGCACGCAGTTGTTGTTGGTGCATCAAACATTGTTGGTCGTCCTATGTCACTTGAGCTTTTACTTGCAGGCTGTACAACAACGGTTTGTCATAAGTTTACTCAAGATTTAGAAACGCATGTTCGCCGCGCTGATTTGTTAGTTGTAGCGGTGGGTAAACCTGAGTTTATTCCGGGTGATTGGGTTAAAGAAGGTGCTATTGTAATCGATGTAGGTATTAACCGCCTTGAATCTGGCAAGCTTGTTGGTGATGTTGAATACGATATCGCTGAACAAAAAGCACATTTCATTACACCAGTACCAGGTGGTGTTGGTCCAATGACTGTGGCAAGCTTAATCGAAAACACCCTTGAAGCGTGTGAAAAGTACCACAGCTAAGAAGAGCTAAATTATTGCAAAAGGCTGCCAATTGGCAGCCTTTTTTGATTTTAAGTTTTTTGTAGTTTGAACAGCCTGAGCTTTAACATCTGGGGGAGCACTGAAAACACAATCATCAAAAACATTAATAGGTATTGCCAGTCTTGATATTGTTCGTTTATGAGTAAAACAGCGCATACGATTCCCGCAATTGGGTTAGCTATCGTTCCGAATGAAAACTCAGCTACAGTCATGCGTCCTAATAACCAAACATACAGAATATAAGCGATGGCAGTATTGGGCACGATTAACCAAAATAATGCCGAATATTGCAGCGCTGAGATAGGCTCAAATATCACTTGGTATTGCTCTGGATGAAGTAAACTGCCATCAATAAACGCAGCCAATAATAAAATAGTGCCGCCAATGATTAACTGCCAGGTAAGCACAACCCACCAATGAATATGCACCGACAAACTCTGTACTAAGGTGCTACCAATCACAATAGTCAGTAATGCCCCAAATAAAGCGGCCACTCCCAATACATTTAATGCCACGTGTGCTGGATCAAACAACAGCCAAGCCAATACCACCAGCGCCATAGCGCAGAATGCTTGAATTTTTGCAGGTCGCTGCCCTTTAGTAAGCCAAACATATAACAAAGCTACAACCGGCACAGACACCATCCCTACCCCTGCAATGGCAGCAGGAAGGTTTACTGCCATGATAAAAATAAAGGCAAAAAACAACGCGATATTCACAGCACCTAGCGTTAACAAACTTGGCCACTGCGAACGGGTTGGCAAACTAGGTTTAAGTAATAAAAGTAACAACCCTGCAGGTAGTGCACGCAATGCGCCTAATAAAAGTGGCGGCCAATCAGGTGTGGCATATTTGGTCACGGCATAGGTGGTGCCCCATAAAAAGGCGGGGATCATGGCAAATAAAATATTCAATGTCTGTCCTTGTTAATACGAAGAGATGACAAGGTAAAACCTCAAGTAAAGTTGAGGTCAATAGCTGTATCGAGTTAAAAACAAAAAAGGTTGCCTCGTTGGCAACCTTTTTTAATGAGTTATCTTTCGATGGATACTTAGGCTTTACGCCACGTTGTTTTACCAGCAGAATCTTCGAGTACCACACCAAGTGCATTCAATGCATCGCGGGCTTCATCAGCTGCCGCCCAATCTTTGTTTGCGCGGGCTTCATTACGTTTTGCTATTAACGCTTCGATGTGTGCTACTTCATCATCAGCTTGGCCACCTTGTAAAAAGGCTTCTGGATCTTGTTGTGCTACCCCTAATACCTCTGCAACACTGCGTAGTACATAAGCGAGCTTACCAGCTTGCTCTGCATCGCTGTCTTTAACACGGTTTAGCTCTTTTGCTAGTTCAAACAACACGGGTAGTGCTTCTGGTGTGTTGAAGTCATCATCCATCGCTTTTCTGAATTTAGCCACATATTCATTGCTAGCTAAATCGCATTCGATTGGCGTTACCCCGCGCAGTGCAGTGTAAATACGTTCAAGTGACGAACGTGCTTGCTCAAGGTTTTCTTGCGAATAGTTAAGCTGGCTACGGTAATGACCTGATATTAAGAAATAACGAACTGATTCAGCATCGTACTCTTTTAATACGTCACGTACGGTAAAGAAGTTGTTTAATGACTTAGACATCTTCTCTTTATTAACCTGTACCATCCCTGTGTGGATCCACGTATTCACGTACTTGCCGTTATTTGCACAGCATGACTGAGCAATTTCGTTTTCATGGTGCGGGAACTGTAAATCTGAACCACCACCGTGAATATCAAAATGTTCGCCTAAGTGCTTAGAGCTCATTGCTGAACATTCGATATGCCAACCAGGACGACCCTCACCCCATGGTGAAGACCATGACGGCTCTTCTGGCTTGGCTTTTTTCCAAAGCACGAAATCAAGTGGATCTTGCTTATCTTGTGCAACTTCAACACGTGAACCAGCCTGTAGCATGGTTAGGTCTTGTTGTGATAAAGCACCGTATTGCTCAAAGGTTGATACGTCAAACAATACATCACCATCTGCAGCAACATACGCATGGCCTTTAGCAATTAGACGCTCAACCATCGCGATGATTTCATCCATATGGTTTGTTACTGTAGGCTCAACATCCGGACGCAGCATATTTAAGCTGTCGAAATCTTCATGCATGGCTTTAGTCATACGAGTCGTTAAGTCATTAATTGACTCACCATTTTCGTTAGCACGCTTAATGATTTTGTCATCAACATCAGTGATGTTACGAACGTATTTTAAATCGTAACCTATGTGGCGTAGGTAACGCACAATCACGTCAAAACCAACGAAAGTACGAGCGTGACCAATGTGACAGTAATCATAAATGGTGATACCACACACGTACATGTCGATTTTGCCATCAACAAGGGGTTTAAACTGCTCTTTTTGTCGCGTAAGTGTGTTGTAAATTTGTACCATTTATAAAATGTCCTTAACGGTGTTTCGAGATTCTCTATGGTAACACTTGCAAAGCCGCTGCTCTAGCGCTTTATCAATTGAATAAGCAGTTTGTTAATCGTTTTAAACAAGCTCTTTGTTAATCAAACACAACTACTATAAAATAGCCCCATTATTAAACCTGATATAGGAAACCTCATGGTTGTACTACACACAAACTTTGGTGACATCACTATCAAGATGCACGAAAGCGATGCACCAAACACAGTTAAAAACTTCTTAGAGTATGCCAGCGCTGGCTTTTACAACGGTACTATCTTCCACCGTGTAATCGATGGTTTTATGGTACAAGGCGGTGGTTTTGAGCCGGGTATAGTTCAAAAAGAAGTAAACAACCCTATCGAAAATGAAGCAAACAACGGCCTTGCAAATAAAGTGGGCACATTAGCAATGGCACGTACGCCGGATCCACATTCAGCAACTGCGCAGTTCTTCATTAACGTTAACGACAATGACTTCTTAAACTTCAGCAGTGAAACATCACAAGGCTGGGGCTACTGCGTGTTCGCAGAAGTTGTTGAAGGTATGGACGTGGTAAACAAAATCAAAGGTGTTGCTACTGGCAGCGCTGGTTTCCACCAAGACGTACCTCTTGAAGATGTTATCATCGAAAAAGTAACGGTTAGCTAATTTAATCGTTTAGTCTTTTTGAGCGGGCCTGTTGCCCGCTTTTTTGCGAGTAACCATGAAACAAAGTTATTTTATTGCCGATCTCCATTTAACAGAAAACCGCCCAGACATCACTGCGGCATTTTTTGATTTTCTTGATAACAAGATTATTAATGATGACGTTGATGCGCTGTATATTTTGGGTGATTTTTTTGAAGTATGGGTCGGTGATGACTATCAAACTGACCTTTCAAAGAGTGTTGCCGCACGTTTAAGCCAAGTCAGTGAAAGTGGTACTGAGGTGTTTTTTATCCATGGTAATCGCGATTTCATTATGCGAGAAGACTATGCAAAAAGCGCAAGTATGACTTTACTACCTGAACAAGTTGTTATTGATTTATACGGTACTCCAACAGTTATCTTGCACGGTGATGAAATGTGCACTCAAGATATTGAATATCAGAAGTTTCGTAAAAAAAGCCGTGGTTGGTGGTGGCCAAAATTAATGCTTGCTATGCCGCTTTGGTATCGCAAAAGGATTGCCCGTAACGCCCGCGAAAAATCAAAACAAAGCCAAGCTGGCAAAGCGTTAGAGATTTTAGATGTAACTGAAGATGCAGTACTAGCCATGTTTGAAAAGCATCAGGTTGCTAATATGATCCACGGTCATACCCACCGCCCCAATGTACATCACTATAATATAAATGGTAAAACGCTAACCCGCACTGTACTGGGTGACTGGTATGAACAAGGTTCATACTTAAGAGCTACTCCTGAAAAACAAAAACTAGTCCATACGCCCTTTAAATAAGCGTATTTTTAACTATGCTGTAAACAGTAATGTTAAATACCTTCTCTGTTTATGAACCGATTAAGCCTTTTCTGTTGCTGTTTACTGTTCAGCTTTTCAGTCCACTGCCAAACTTGGCAATTGGTCACTGAACCATTCCCACCCTATTTTATTGGTGAACAACACAAGCCTGGCTGGCTTCATGAAGTGATCATCGCAGCACTGAAAACACAAAATCAAAAAGCCTCTATCGAATATACTCAATGGGCTCGAGCATTAAAACTGGCAAAACGACATAGACGTGTGGCAGTACTCGGAGCTTATTATACTGAGTTAAGAACGCGAAGCTTTATTTATTCACAACCTCTTGCGACAGCTCACACAGTACTTTTTAAACGCGCAGGCAGCGAGATAACTTTTACTGGCTCACTATATTCACTAAAACCCTATACGATTAGTAAAGGAGAAGACTATGCAGTTAGCCCAGAGTTTGAACAACACCCAGAGCTTACTGTAACAACCACTGATAGCTTAATTGATAGCTTATTACTACTAAAACATGGCCGCGTTGATTTAGTTGCAGGCACAAAAGAAGTCGCTTTGTATTGGCTCAGCAACAGCGAGCGGTTACAACAAGCAAAGCAAGTAGAAGTTGAATATATTACCCCGGCTTTAGCTACGCAAAATTTACACGTGATCAGCGACAAACATCATCCCCAAGCAAAGCAATTTCAACGTAGCTTACATTTAGGTCTAAAAGCGATTGTTGCTTCAGGTGAACTAGAAGAAATTCTTCAAAGCTATGAGTTTACTGACGAGCAAACTCGTCAATTAACTCAATTATTAAGCAGAAACCTGCGCTAGTTGCGGTAATAAGAATTCAAATTTTAAGGAACTGAGCTTACTTGTAATACATAGGTACTCAAAAAAGCTTACCTAAGCTGGCACACCACTATGAAATTTAAAGTCTTCGTCAGGAGTTGATATAAGCTCAGCTTCAAGCTGACCAAAAAATTCCACACGCTCAGTGATATCAAACTCACTGATTTCTTGTGCAAGAGTTAAATAGTCTTGGTAATGACGCGCTTCAGAGCGCAGTAGTGAAATATAAAAGTCACCTAATCGCTTATCAACATGCGGGGCTAATTTAGCAAAACGCTCGCATGAGCGGGCTTCGATGTAAGCACCGATAATTAATTTATCTACCAAAGCATCAGGCTCGTAAGTTTTTACATGGCGCAGCATTCCTTTGGCATAACGACATGGGGTAATGCTTTTATATTCAATGCCGTATTCATCCATGATCTCAAGCACTTGATAAAAGTGATGGAGCTCTTCTTTTATAAGCATCACCATTTTATCGATAAGGTCTTGCCCATAAGGTGAATTCGATTTTGGGATCATTGATTTAGTCAGCTTGTTTTTATCTGCAAGCTCTCGCCAATCCCCTTCACGCTTATAAACAAGCGTTTCAAAGGGTTTTAACCACTCAAGCAACGCATCACTACTTTCTTTATCAACTGCATACTTACGAATTAAAAACATCGCAGACTGAGCTGCTTTTAATTCACAAATTAGGTGATCAATTAAAACCACATCTAAGTTTTCTTTTTTGGTTGCCGCAGCAATCCACTCATCAGGCGTTTCGCACTTTAAAAAAGAATGAATGGGCGCTAATAAATCAGAATAAGGCACTGAATAACTTCTCATCAAAAATCTTAATTCGATTTTATCACATAAATTAGCCCGCATTCCATGACCCACATCAGTGCAAAGTAATTTTCTATATGCACTAAAGAGTTACATTTAATCGGCTATATCGATTATTTCAGCTTCTTGACAAGATTTAATTACTGAACCATAACTTAATCAAAGCTGTACAAAAATAAAGCAGCTCATATTCCTTTTTTACAGGGGCAATAATTATGATTCTAAACCACTTATGGGGCTTATACGCTCACCCACTCGAAGAATGGCAGACAATTGATAACCGTCACGAAAGCTTGCGCTATAGCTTATCGCACATTTTATTAATTGCTTGTATCCCTTCACTCATGGGCTACTATTCATCAGTTTATTTGGGCTGGAGTATTGGCGCAGGTGAAGCAGTATATTTAACCCATGATAGTGCATTACTTATCGCGGTTGCGATGTACTTTGCACTAATTGCGGGCGTGTTTGCACTTGCATACTTAGCTCATTGGATGGCAGTGACCTTTGGTGCAAAACCCACCTTTACACAAACCCTAGAACTTGCTGCGTATACAGCCACGCCAGTATTTATGTCTTCATTTGCGGCATTCTTACCTGAGCTATGGTTTGTGGTGTGTGTAGGTCTTGTAGCACTAGCCTACTCAGTTTACTTACTCTACACAGGGGTGCCAATTTTAATGCACATTCCTGAAGAACGAGGTTTTATCTATGCCAGTTCAGTAGTCACGTGCGGGCTGATTTTATTGGTAATTATTTTAGCTGCCACAGCTATTTTATGGACTAACGGAATTGTCCACCCTATGTTTACTTGAGTTCATTGTTATTTTCCTTTCTTTCCATAAACAAAAAAGGAGCTGTGAAGCTCCTTTTTTATACCAATCAAATCAAGGCTGATTAATCAGCACTGTTCTCTTCTTGATTGTGCAACTCTAAACTCGCTGACATGGCGTTTTCACGGGTTGATTTCGCTGAATCATTACGTAAACGGTCAATGTGGTTTAGGTAATCTTGGTCGATATCACCGGTGATGTATTGACCATCGAATACTGATGTTTCAAAACGGGTGATTTCTGGGTTTTCTTGGCTTACTGCTGAGATTAAGTCATCTAGCGATTGATAGATAAGACCATCTGCACCAATGCTGGCGTTGATATCTTCAACTTCACGGCCATGAGCAATTAGCTCAGCTGCCGATGGCATATCAATACCGTAAACGTTCGGAAAACGAATCTCTGGCGCTGCTGATGCGAAGTAAACGTTCTTCGCACCTGACTCACGAGCCATCTCAACGATTTGCGCTGACGTTGTACCACGAACAATTGAGTCATCAACAAGTAATACGTTTTTACCTTTGAACTCACGGTCAATGGCATTCAGTTTTTGACGAACTGACTTCTTACGCATTTCTTGACCTGGCATGATAAACGTGCGGCCAATGTAGCGGTTTTTAACAAAACCTTGGCGGTATGGCAGGTTAAGCGCTGATGCAATCTCAAGTGCTACGTCACATGATGTTTCTGGAATTGGAATAACCACGTCGATGTCTTTGTCAGCCCATTCACGTGCGATTTTCTCACCTAACTTAGTACCCATGTTTACACGTGTTGCATAAACAGACATACGGTCAATTGTTGAATCTGGGCGTGCAAAGTAAACAAACTCAAAGATACACGGCGAGTAAGTTGCTTTTTCAGCACACGCTTGTGAGAAAAGTTGACCATCTTCAGTTACGTAAATTGCTTCACCTGGTGCAACGTCACGTACAAACTCAAAGCCATCTGTTTTTAAAGCAACGCTTTCTGATGCAAACATGTACTCAGTACCATTTGCAGTTTCACGCTTACCAAATACTAATGGGCGAATACCGTTCGGATCACGAAACGCAACAATACCGTGACCAATGATCATTGCAATCGTTGCGTAACCACCGGTTACTTTATTATTCACTTCAGTAATCGCAGTGAAGATATCTTCAGCATCAAGTTTTAGCTTATTTGATTTGCTTAACTCATGTGCCACGATGTTAAGTAAAATTTCAGAGTCAGATGTTGTATTAACATGACGGCGAGCTTCTGAAAATAATTGCTGCTTTAATGCTTCTGCGTTTGTTAAGTTACCATTGTGCGCAAGTGCGATACCAAATGGCGAGTTAACATAGAAAGGTTGCGCTTCAGACGAGCTAGAAGAACCAGCTGTCGGGTAGCGAACATGGCCAATACCAATTGTACCTTGCAGACGTTTCATATGACGGGTATGAAATACATCTTTTACAAGGCCATTGGCTTTACGTAAGCTAAACGTGTTGTTTTCAATGGTAATGATGCCAGCTGCATCTTGACCGCGGTGTTGCAAAACAGTTAAGCCGTCATATAACGCCTGATTAACAGGAGAAGTTCCGACTATGCCAACGATACCACACATTAAATTTATCCTCGCCGATTAACGGTTTACAGAATTTAAAAAGCTCGAGTTGTTTTCGAGGTACGAGAAGAACCACTCAACAACAAAGCCAAATTCTGGAATCAAAATAGAGTTGCCCCACCAATGCGTATTAGGTGCACCGGTAAAAGCATCAAGAAAGAAGAGTAACGCGCTTACGACCAACACGCCACGAAGAGCACCAAACACTATGCCGAAAACACGGTCTGTGCCAGATAAACCAGTACGTTGTACAAGTTCACCTAAAATATAGTTTAGTAACCCACCCAACAGGAGTGTCGCAAAGAATAATATGGCTATTGCGGCTGCATTTCTTAAAAGGGGTTCTGAAATACTTGTTAGGAAGGATGCTAAATATTGGTAAAACAAACTAGAGATGATAAATGCGCCAGCCCATACAGCTAATGACATTGCTTCTTTTACAAAGCCACGTATTAAGCCGATGATAGTGGATAGTGCAATAATGCCAAGTATGGCGTAATCAACCCAGATCATAAGAACCAACTAGTCGTTAATTTGGGGCGCATTCTATAAGAGGTATACTCAAAATACCAGATCATTTTGTAATTTCAAACTGAGTAACTTTGCCGTTTAACTTGGTTAACTGCTTTAACTCAGGAAGCTTACTTTCTAACTCTTTCTTGCTAAGTGAAGGACCTACAAAGACTTTTGTCAGTGTGCCGTTCGGGGTTTTGATTGGACGCGTAAAGGTTTTGAAACCATTCGCTTTTAATTTTTCTTGCAGTGATTTCACATTAGGTGCGTGAGAAAAACTACCCAGTTGAATAACATAAGCCATTTGTGTGAGGTTTTCTTCTGGCTTACGGGTTGGCTCAGGGGTTTTAGCGACTGGCTTGGCAGGCTCTTGCACTGCAACTTTTGGCTCAGCTTTGTTAATTACCGGCTCATCGATAGAAGCTTCAACCATTTGCGGCGCAGTATCAATTTGCTGGGTTTCATTTGCGACAAGATCAGCGTCGTTTGCTTGCGTATCTTCAACCGGGATTTGCGAAGGTTGCTCAGCAGAGGCGACTTTATTATCAATCACCTCTTGCAAGTCTATCGTAGTGAACTCAGGGCGTTCAGGAATAGCTTTAAAGCCTTCTTTATAATGAACCTTCTCACCATCCAAAATGTTTGGAATGAAGACAATAGCCGCCACAACCACAATCGTGGTGCCTACTAAGCGATTAATAAACCCTGCGTTCACCGATTTCCTCTCTATTTTTTAAAGTAATTGATGGCTGCAGCCACAGTTATAAACGAACCGAACACAATCACTAACGTGTTTTCATCAACATTTGGTAATAACGTATCTAGCGCAGTTTCAACACTCTCATAGTGCGTACTAGGCGCTGTTGATGTGGTTTCGGCTAGTGCTTTAGCAAGATTCTCAACTTTATCGCCGCGAAAACAATCTAAACTTGCTAACGACCACTGGTCAACAACATTTGCCACGGCTGACATAGCAGCCACCTTATCTTTATCTGCAAGCATAGCGACTAATGCATGAATTTTAAACCCTTGATCTTTATACACGCTTAATTTGCGTGCCAAATATCGAGCTGACTCAGGGTTATGCGCAACATCGGTAAAAATAAGCGGCTGCTCACTTAACTGCTGAAAGCGCCCTTCTACAGTCAGATTCGCTAAGCAATCACGCACTTGTTGCTCGCTTGGTAGTAGCTCAAGCTTTGCAAGTAAGGTCAACGCGGTTGCTGCATTTTGACAAGGGATAGCAGGCTTAGCTAAGCGCCAATCTTTACCTTGGTACTGCCAGTTAAAGCCTTCACTGTCTTCTGTGAATATGAAGTCACGGCCTGATAACACCATATCAGCGTTAATTTCATTACCATAATCAGTCACTGTATGCGGAATCGCTAAATCGCCAACAATAGCTGGTGTGTTGGTACGGAAAATACCGGCTTTATCGTAACCAACAAGTTCTCGAGTATCACCTAGGTATTCTTTATGGTCTAAATCTATGGTGGTGATCACACAAGCATGCGGATTCACGATATTAGTCGCATCAAAACGGCCACCCAGCCCCACTTCTAGCAGCACATAATCAACGGCGTGACGTTTGAAAATAGCCAGTGCACCTAAGGTACCGTACTCAAAATAAGTAAGCTGCGTGTCACTACGGCCTTTTTCAAGCATATCGAAAGCATCAACATGGAATTGATCGTCAAGCTCTTGGCCATTAATGCGTACGCGCTCGTTATAACGAATAAGATGCGGCGAAGCATAAGTACCCACACTGTAACCCTGTGCAAGTAATAAACTTTCTAGGCAACGGGCTGTAGTCCCTTTACCGTTGGTGCCTGCAATGAGGATTATTTTGCTTGATGTATCGAGTAAGCCAACTTGGTTTGCCACGCGCTCTACGCGCTCTAAACCCATTTCGATATTAGCAGGATGGACACTTTCTAAATAACAAAGCCAATCATCAAGGCTTGATGATTGGCTAGGAAGGATTTCTGTCATAGCGTTTAATCAGTTAAGCTGAAATTTACGCTACTCTATGCTCTTGTTCAGTAGAAGGCAAGTTCATAAATTTCGCTAAGATACGTGCAAGGGTGTCACGCATTTCACGGCGGTCTACAATCATGTCGATTGCACCATGCTCTAGCAAGAATTCACTGCGTTGGAAACCTTCAGGAAGCGTTTCACGAACTGTTTGCTCAATTACGCGAGGACCCGCAAAACCGATAAGCGCTTTAGGTTCAGCAACGTTTACATCACCAAGCATTGCCAGTGATGCAGATACACCACCCATTGTTGGATCAGTTAATACTGAAATAAACGGTAAGCCTTTTTCGCTCATTTTTGCAAGTGCAGCACTTGTTTTAGCCATTTGCATTAATGACATAAGAGCTTCTTGCATACGTGCGCCGCCTGATGCAGAGAAACAAATAAGTGGCATGTCGTGCTCTAAACATTGATCTACAGCTTCAACAAAACGAGCACCTACTACTGACGCCATTGAACCACCCATAAACGAGAACTCAAAAGCAACAGCAGCAACAGGAATACCTTTTAGGCGGCCTTTCATTGCTACAAGTGCGTCTTTTTCGCCGCTTGCTTTTTGTGCTTGGGTAATACGGTCAGAATATTTTTTAGAATCTTTAAACTTTAATACGTCTTTTGGTTCGTGCTCTGCACCAATTTCTTGGCGATCAGCATCATCTAAAAAGTTTTCAAGACGTTTACGGCCACTTAAACGCATGTGGTGATCACACTTAGGACACACGTTGAGTGCTTTTTCTAATTCTGCTTTATATAAAATTGAATCACAGTCTGTACACTTAGCCCAAACCCCTTCTGGGATTTCTTTACGACCTGATGATTTAGTCGTTTTAGGTAAGATTTTTTCTAACCAACTCATTTGCAACTCTCTTAATGCTGTTCTGTGTCGCAGTCTGTTTAATTGAAAACACTCGCTTGTGTTTCTGATAACAAATAAACAGACAGATTTTTTCAATTAAAACATGAATTACCCGCAGACGATATAAAAAACTGGTCTTAGTAGTAGTCTACTAAAGTCTAACTGTCTGAATCAGGTAAAAACAAAGGCCCTAATGGTGTTTTAGGAATGCCAAAATGTTCAGGGTAATCCACGTCAACTAAGTAAAGGCCAGCGGCTTTTGCTGTTGCACTTGCCTTAGCGCGCTCTTTTAAATCAAGTAATTCTTTTAACCACACAGGTTCATGCTTATGTAAACCTATGTCCATCAAACACCCGGTAATGTTTCGTACCATGTGATGTAAAAACGCATTGGCTTTGATATCAATGATCACATAATCACCTTGGCGTTTTACCGATAAATGGTGAATAGTACGATTTGCTGTATTTGCTTGGCAGTGTAGTGCTCTAAACGAAGTAAAGTCATGCTCACCTATTAAATACTGACAGGCTTCTTGCATTTTAGTTTCGTCTAATGGGTGATGAAAATGGGTCACCCCTTCACTCATGATAGCGCCGCGATAGGTGTAATTATAAATCACATAGCGATAACGACGCGCTGTGGCACTAAAACGAGCGTGAAAGTCTTCGCTTACAGGCTTGGCAAAGCGAATAGCAATATCTTTTGGCAGTAAGGTATTCATACCCATCGTAAACGCGACCATTTCACGCTCAGCGTGAGTATCAAAATGGATCACCTGCCCAGTGCCATGTACACCCGCATCGGTGCGGCCTGCACAAACAATTTCGACTGGATGATTACAAATACGCGACAACGCCGTTTCTACTTCTTGTTGTACGCTATTGACGTGTGATTGACGTTGCCAACCACTGTAACGCGCGCCGTTGTACTCTACTCCAAGTGCTACTCGCATAATGCTCTATTTACCTACTGTACTAAATGACGGGGCATTTTATGCGATCTACGAGCGCAATAAAAGCCACTGTCGTAGATCACATTGTTCTGGTTACTCAGATATCACACCAACTCGCTTAACTATTGTTGCGAGCTAGTATTAATCTTCTTCGATGTTATCGAGGCCCTTGGTGCCATCTTTAGCACGAAGCTTGTGGTGGATGGCTGATTTGATCAGCATATAGCCGCTAATAGGTGCGGTGATCAGTAAGAAAATTGAAATCAAAATTTCTTTCACACTGATGCCATCGTGGGTGTAGCTAAAATACACCATGGCAGCAATTAGCAGTGATGCCATGCCAAGCGTTGTCGCTTTAGTTGGACCGTGCAAACGCATAAAAAAGTCAGGCATTTTCACAAGTCCGATTGAACCTATAAGAATAAAGCAACCACCAATTAATAATAAGATTGATACAATCCATTCACTCATCATTTGCTACCTTATTCAATAATATCGCCACGCAGCAGGTATTTACATACCGCTACAGTGCTCACAAAGCCAAGCATGGCGATTAATAATGCGGCTTCAAAATATAAATCGGTGCCCATGCTCATGCCATACAGAATAATTAAAGCAATGGTATTTATGAACATAGTATCTAAAGCCAATATACGATCAGGTACCGACGGCCCAACAATTAAACGCCATAGGTTTAACAATAAAGATATGGCTATCATTGCAAAAACAATTAGAAAAACGGTATCTAGCATCGAAAAATCTCCTTAAGCGGTGCTTCGTAGCGCTGCTTAATAGTATTAATTAACGCTTGTTCATCAGCTAAATCGAGTACATGGATCAATAAGTAGCGCTGCTGAATTTCTTCGCCCTCTTCGAGTGACTCAGGAATAGGATAAACCTCTGCGCTCACTGTACCTGGTGTTAAAGATACTGTGCTGGCCAAAATAGTGATTGGCATTTCATGGCTTAAATCCAATGGTACTTTGATAAAACCTGGGCGTAACTTTTTCGTTGGTCCAAGGATCAACAGAGCAACTTGTAAGTTAGCAGTAACAATATCGTACAGCACTAACAATAAGTGCCTAAACGCAAGACCTGGCCTTACAATAAGCGGCTGTGGATCGCGAAATGGGAATGTGATCCACGGAATAGTAATAGCAAAAAATGCAGCTAAAAACAGGTGTCCTGGCGACACACTATTATTTAACAACAACCATACAATGAATAATAAAACACTGCGAAATGGTGTTGGCAACCAACGAAAGCGAGCTTCTAAACGCATTATTGGCCTCCTTGTAATACAGCGTTGATGCTAGTGTTGATATCAAACAACTGCTCTGATGTTGCTAACATATAGTCTGAAATCGGTCCTGCAAATACAACCATTAATGGTGAACACGCAAGTAATGCAACTACAGCTATCACTTTAACAGGGTGTGCTTTGGTGCCTTCAATTGCTTCACTGTCTTTATGGGTGTGATCCCAAAATAAGCTGGTACCGGCTCGTGAAACCGCCACTAATAACGCTAAACTAGACACTAGGTAGATTGGCCAAAACAACATGGCTTTTTCGCTATCTAGCGTGCTCTTTAAAATCCATACCTTGCCTACAAAGCCAGATAACGGTGGCATACCAACAACAGCAAGCGCAGCCACGACAAAACAAGTACCAAGTAAATATGGCTGTGCAACGGCGCGCCCTGCGACTAACCGGTCAGCAACTTTACCGCGCTGTTGAGCAATTAAATCAGCAATTAAGAATAGTGCTGCGCAAATAATGGTTGAATGCACTAAGTAGTATAGTAATGCCGCGGTTGCAGCAACATTTTGAATCGCAACCAGTGCCACTAAAGTACCGACAGATACAACCACCAGATTCGCAATAAGCTTTCTAAAATCTTGACTCGCTAATACACCAATACCACCCATTACGATGGTCGCTAGTGCTAAGCCCCATAACCAAGGCTGTGCCATATGAGCAAGCTCACCAGCATTATCACCAAATATTACGGTATACACGCGCAACATGGCATACACACCGACCTTGGTCATAATCGCGAATAATGCAGCAACTAATGGCATTGCACTGGCGTAGGTATTCGGTAGCCATAAATGTAACGGTAATAACGCGCCTTTTAACGCAAATACCACGATTAACAGCAAGCCACCAATTTTAGCAAGGTAAACATCATCACCCGTCAGCTGTGGTACTTTTTGCGCTAAATCAGCAATGTTCAATGTGCCTAGCACACCATAAAGTACACCCAGCGCAATCAAAAATACGCTTGAACCAATCAGGTTTAAAATGACGTATTGCAGTGCAGCTCGGGTGCTATGTTTATTGCCGGCATGCATCAATAATGAATACGAAGCAATCAACAGCACTTCAAAAAATACGAACAGGTTAAATACATCGCCCGTTAAAAAGGCACCATTTACACCTAACACTAAAAAGTGCACTAACGGATGGAAAAAGCTCCCTTTTTTATCATCACCTGCACAGCTATAAAGCACTACGACCGCACCAAGGAAACTGGTAAGTAGCACTAGTAGCGTTGCTAGCCTATCGGCAACCAGCACAATACCAAATGGTGCAGACCAATCACCAATTGCGTAAACAAGCGGTGCAGTACTATTTACGTGAAATAATAAATAAGCACTGACCAAGAGTGTAACAATCGACAAAATAACCGACGAAACACGGCGGATATGTAAGTTTTTTCCACATGGCGGCATGAGTAAAATAACGCCTGCCAACATCGGAATTAAAATCGGTAAAGAAGCTAAATGCTGAATCATTTTTGCTCCTTCGATGATTTAACAAGATGGCCATCAACATGGTCATTACCCAAGTCAGCACGGCCACGAATCGCTAAAATAACCACAAAAGCGGTCATCGCAAAGCCAATTACAATGGCGGTTAAAACCAATGCTTGAGGGAGTGGATCGGCATACTCACTACCTGTACCAAGTACAGCGGCTTTGTTAATAGTTAAACGACCTGAAGAGAATAAAAACAGGTTAACTGCATACGACAACATAGTAAGGCCGAGTACCACTGGGAAGGTACGAGCCCGCAATATTAAGTAAATTCCGCATGCAACCAGCACGCCGACGCATGATGCGTACAATACTTCCATTAAATATTTACCTCTTGCTTGGGTGTATCAGCAGTTAATTTACCTAAACTTGCTAAAATCATCAGCGTTGCACCTACAACAGTTAAATACACACCTAAATCAAATACGATAGCACTAGCAAGTTCTGTCTTGCCGACTAGCGGAATATCAAAATAATCAAACCAGGTTGTTAGGAATGGACGTTCAAAGAACCAACTTCCAATACCTGTAAATAATGCAATAGCAATACCTGACGCAATAATCTTACGATAATTCACGTCAAATCTGTCTGCAATCCAATGCGAACCATTAGCCATATATTGCAAAATAAATGCAATCGCGGTAACCAGTCCGGCAATAAAGCCTCCACCTGGTAAGTTATGACCACGTAAGAAAATATACGCAGACACAAGTAATGCAAGTGGTAACAAGCTTTGTGAAATACTCGACAGTAGAATTGGGTAACGCTCTCTTGCCCATGGGCGCCCTTCACTATCACTTGCTGGCATAAACAGCGGCAAGTTAATAAGAAGCTTATAAATACCTAACGCAGCAATACCCAATACGGTAATCTCACCTAGGGTATCAAAACCCCTGAAGTCAACGAGGATAACGTTTACAACGTTAGTACCACCACCGCCAGTTTTTGCATTAGCAACAAAGAAGTCAGAAATTGACTCAAGTGGTCTTGTCAGCAGTGCATAACAAATACTCGCCACGACCACACCAATTGCCGATGAAATACCTAAATCACGCAGAATACGCAGTGAGCTTGATTCTTTCGGAGTACGCTGCGGTAAAAAGAACAGTGCAAGCATTAGTAGCATTACGGTAACAACTTCAACCGTTAACTGGGTTAGCGCTAAATCTGGCGCAGAGAATCGAGTAAATGCAACAGACACCATCAGGCCTACGATTGAAATCATAATCAAAGATATCATTCGTGAGCGGTGCCAAATAACCGTTGCCAACGCACCTATTATTAGTAAGCCAGCACCAATAGCATTGTGGAAATCGATTGGCGTTAACTCGCTTGCTCCTGCTAACTGGCGCATTTCAAATAAAGGCCAGCCCGCACACATGAGCACCACCGCAATCATTACAAAGGCATAGCGCTGTAACGAGCCATTTTCGATACGTTTAATCTTTTCTTGTGACCACTTAATTAAGCTATATAAGCCACGCTCAAAGCCTTTTTTAGCATTAAGAGTTGGTAATGACGCTTGGAAATGGAACAGATGCTTACGCTGCACATAAATCATCACACCCACGCTTGTTGCAATAAAGCTCATCAACAGTGGTAAGTTAAAGCCATGCCATACTGATAACTTATAATCAGGGGCAGCATCACCAAGCACAGCATAAGACGCCGCAGCTAAAATATCGCTTACTGCAAAGTGCGGGAACATACCAACGAGTAAACATAGCACAACCAAAATTTCGATTGGTACACGCATATAGCGCGGTGGCTCATGAGGCTGTTTTGGCAAATCGATTGGGTCGCCATTGAAAAACACGTCGTGAATAAAGCGTGCTGAATACGCAACAGAGAGTGCACCAGCAATCGTCGCTAACACTGGTATTAACCACGACATAGAGCCAAGCACTTGTTGATGTAGAGTTTCGGCAAAGAACATTTCTTTCGACAAGAAACCATTTAACAGTGGCACGCCCGCCATGGCTGCCGCTGCCACCATAGCAAGTGTGGCGGTATACGGCATAAAGCGCCACATACCATTAAGTTTACGCATATCACGGGTGCCAGTTTCATGGTCAATGATACCCGTTGCCATAAATAACGACGCTTTAAAGGTTGCGTGGTTAATGATGTGGAAGATAGCAGCCACTGTAGCAAGCTCAGTATCTAAGCCTAAGAGTAATGTAATTAAACCTAGATGGCTGATTGTTGAATAAGCCAGCAAGCCTTTTAAATCATGCTTAAATAACGCGATGTAAGCGCCAACCAATAAAGTCGCCAGACCCGTCATTGCCACTAAGATAAACCAAGTATCTGTGCCTGATAGCGCTGGATAAAAACGCGCTAATAAAAAGATACCTGCTTTAACCATGGTTGCAGAGTGCAAGTAGGCACTGACTGGTGTCGGTGCCGCCATCGCATGGGGTAACCAAAAATGAAATGGAAATTGTGCAGATTTAGTAAATGCACCTAAAAGCACTAATACCAGCGCAGCTTCATAAAGTGCATGAGATTGAATAAGTGCTTTGCTTGCTAAAATCACATCAAGATTATAGCTACCAACAATATCACCAATCAGTAATAAACCTGCTAGTAACGCAAGACCACCGGCACCGGTAATAGCAAGTGCCATGCGTGCGCCTTTGCGAGCTTCTGACTTATGCCACCAATAGCTAATCAATAAGAACGAGCTAATACTGGTGAGCTCCCAGAAAAACCACAGCTGGATCACATTATTCGACATCACGATGCCGACCATTGCGGTCATAAATAGCATTAAATAGCAGTATAGCTTTGGCATTGAGTCGCTACTACTCAAGTAATAACGCGCATAAAAAATCACCAGGGTACCGATACCCAAGATCATATATAGAAAGAGTAACGTTAAACCATCAAGTCGAAACGAGACTTGCATGTTTAAAAGAGGGATCCACTCAGCAGTGTAGCGAATTGTTTCGCCAGAAAAGACTGCAGGGGTATACGAAAATACAATTCCAAGGGCAATCAAAGGCGCTAACATGGTCAAAGCAGTGCTTTGGTTACGTGTTAGTTTTGAAGTGCAGGATGAAATAACACTGCCGATTAAGGATAACAGGGGTATCCAGAGCAAAGTCATAATTAGGAGCCTTTTAGTGTCATAAGAATATCAATACCGCTCTAGTTTTAATTAGTTGCGTACTGTTCATTTGGATGGTTAAAAGTTGGCTTAAAAAAAGCTTACAATGCGTATAGTTATACTGATCAGGTGCTATTTTGTCTATAGGAGACACACCTATTCGCACAACATTTAACCACTTTGCATACTAAAATAGCAATAAATAGACGATTAGTCAGAAAATTTATGCTCTTTGGAAGCTGTTGTAAACACTGGCTTTAAGCCTAAAAAGGCAAAATATTCAGAAAACCGAATCGGCTTTGTTAAGGGCTGGTTAATTTGTTTTTGCCAAAGCTCTCGGTATTGCTCAGACAGGCTCATAGTTTGGTATTGCATTATTGACCAATTAGGGCTTGGTTTATAGGCTTTTTTGTTGCTACAAGCGATACTTTTTTGCCACCCTTTTGGCGGAGAAACCTCATTTGCAATAAATAGATTTGGCGCAACTAGCCCCTGTTGATTACACAGCCACTGTTGTTTTTGCTCTGCTAAAACATATTCATCTTCAAAACCATTAAAATGCATTAGCTCATGTAGAAATACCGCGTAAGATTGCGATGAATTAATATGCATAATCCCGCCAAGCACATTAGCAGCCCCTTGCTTTGACATCATCACAATAAAGTCAAAACCTTCAGGCCATGAATACTCAGCCGCATTTTGCCAGTTACATTCAAGCGCCCCATCGTTGCCATCACAGCTAAACTTATCGGCAACATAAACAACCTCAGTAAAACAAAAGCTGCCTTTTGCAGGCTCAGGCGCTTTACTATATTGCTGCTTATACTGCTTTAAAGTATCAATGCCTTTGTAATGATCTGTCATCATTAAAACATTAAATTGGCACTGACTGCTTGCCTGTACACTTGATGTTGATAAGGCTAATTGCTGTTGCTGCGCATAAGCTGGGTCAATTTGAGCTGGCGGCATTTGTTGCTGCAACAGCCACGCTTGCTTGGCATCTCCGTCAGGTAACTTGCCAGCTTTACCTAGGTAACTTATATCGAGCCACTGGTTTGCTCTGACTAGCTGCTCCGCTAAGGTTTGTTGCTGAGCTGAAGTGAATTCAGCAAAGTAAGGCTGCCACCATAATTTTGCTGCGGTGTAATCATGTTGCTGCAAAAATCTGAGCGCAAGCTGATACGCAGCATTACTATCATTAAACGTAGCTAACTGGCGAAGCTGTGAGTTACTCAGCACTAAATGCTGCAAATTAATGGCACTGGGTGCCAAATAATAGATAGCTGTTGCTTGTGAAGGAGTAGTATTTGCGTAAAAAGCGTAAGCAGGAATAAAACGAGATATTGAGCTTGAAACAAAACCCAAGCTCAGTAATAGAATAACAGTAAAAGAAACCTTAGCTTGCGTTTTCACCAGCCATTAACTCAAGCTCTAAACGGGCATATTTGTATTCAACAAACTCATGCACATTGGTGGCAAGTGCAAGTCTAAAGTAATCGGCAGCAAGGTAGTTATCACCCGCCGCTTGATGCATTTTAGCTAGGTAGAAATAAGCTTCGCATAAGCGGTGCGCATACTCTTGCTCTGAAGTCACACCTTCAATAATGCCAGATAAAAACTCAAACTCACTAATGTCACCTAAATAAAGTGCCAATAGTTGGTAACCCCATTGCGACTCATCAACACCCTGCGAGTTAGCTTTTAAATCAACTAAGGCCTGCGCTTTATCAGCTTCTGATTGAGCTAAATAAAGCCATAGCACACGATAAGGATTGCTTGGTGAACGATTTAAAAACTGCTGTAAATCATCTTGTGCAAGTGATGGGCGGTCACCATAGTAAAGGGCAATACCACGATTTAAATAGGCATACTCATGCTGCTCGTTAAGCTCAAGTGCCGAATCAAAAAACTCATAAGCTTGTTCATACTGCTGCATTAGTGTGTGATGAATGCCTAAGAAGTTATACACCTCAGCTAGGTCTGGTTTGAGCTTAATCGCACGGTTAAAGTCAATACGCGCCAAGGTCGACATACCTAAGCTGTCAAATAATACACCGCGATCATAATAAAGTTTGGCTTGTTGCTCGGCACTTAAATCAGCACGGTTTAGTAATTCAGAATAGCGAGCAATCGTAATTTCGTTACGAAAATCAGGCGCTAATGGTGCGGTAAAAGGCACATTAACAATAGGGACTGACTCAGGTTGTGAAGTTGTTTGACATGCACTTAAAGAAAAAATAGCCACAGCGGTCAATGCTAAGTGTTTAAAAATCATTAAATTCCTTAATACCTGAATTCTCTGTAGACAAAGGCGAAGCGGATAGGTTTCATTAAAGCATAAAAAAAGAGGCTAAACAGCCCCTTTTTCTTATATCCAGTAAATAACTGGTTATGTAATCATCATTAAGCGTCTTTAGACTCTTCTGCTTTTTCTTCAGCAGCTGGTTCCATTGCTTCTTTGATGCTTAGACGTACACGACCTTGGCGATCTACTTCAAGAACTTTAACTTTAACTTCTTGGCCTTCGCTTAGGTGGTCAGTTACGTTGTTAACACGCTCTGTGCTGATTTGTGAAATGTGCACTAGACCATCTTTACCCGGAAGGATATTAACGAACGCACCAAAATCAACGATACGTACAACTTTACCAGTGTAGATAGTACCTACTTCTAGTTCAGCAGTTAATTGCTCGATACGCTTGATTGCATCGTTTGCGCTGATGCCGTCAGTTGCAGCGATCTTGATTGTACCGTCATCTTCGATTTCAATCGTTGTGCCCGTTTCTTCAGTAAGTTGACGGATAGTTGCGCCACCTTTACCGATAACTTCAGCAATTTTCTTCGCAGGGATTTGCATAGTGTAGATGCGTGGTGCGAATTGAGATAGCTCTTCAGAAGGTGCTGCAATCGCTTCGTCCATAACACCTAAGATGTGTAGACGTGCTGCTTTCGCTTGTTTAAGGGCGATTTGCATGATTTCTTTAGTGATACCTTCGATCTTGATATCCATTTGTAGTGCAGTGATACCGTTTGAAGTACCTGCTACTTTAAAGTCCATGTCACCTAAGTGATCTTCATCACCTAAGATATCTGAAAGAACAACGAAATCGTCGCCTTCTTTAACTAGACCCATCGCGATACCAGCAACAGATGCTTTGATTGGTACACCTGCATTCATAAGTGCTAGTGATGTACCACATACTGATGCCATAGACGATGAACCGTTTGATTCAGTGATTTCTGAAACAACACGGATTGAGTATGGGAAGTCAGTAAGTGTAGGTAGTACCGCAGCGATACCACGCTTAGCTAGGTTACCGTGACCAATTTCACGACGCTTAGGAGAGCCTACAAAACCTGTTTCACCTACGCAGAACGGAGGGAAGTTGTAGTGAAGCATGAAGTGATGCTTGTTAGTACCTGTTAAGTCGTCGATTAACTGTGAATCACGCTCAGTACCAAGCGTTGCAGTTACAAGTGCTTGCGTCTCACCACGCGTGAAGATTGCAGAACCGTGAGTACGTGGTAAAACACCCGTCATTACGTCTAGTGCACGAACCATATCTGGTTCACGACCATCGATACGTTTTTCACCAGCGATGATACGGCCACGAACGATTTCTTTTTCTAAAGAACCAAATAGTTTACCAACTTCTTGCGTATCTAGCTCTTCGCCTTCAGCAAGTTCAGCTGTTAATGTAGCAACCACTTCTTCTTTCGCTGCACCTAGTGCTTCTTTACGCGCTACTTTGTCAGTGATGCGGTATGCTTCACCTACTTTATCAGCAGCAATTGCAGAGATTTTCTCAGCAAGTGTTACGTTTTTCTCTGGTGCAGTCCAATCCCAAGCTGGTTTACCCGCTTCAGCTTTGAACTCGTTGATTGCGTTGATGATAGCTTGAGATTGCTCATGACCATAAACAACCGCACCTAACATTACGTCTTCAGATAGTGTTTCAGCTTCTGATTCAACCATAAGTACTGCGTTATCAGTACCAGCAACAACTAGGTCTAATTGGCTTTCTTCAAGCTCAGCGAGTGTTGGGTTAAGTACGTATTCACCGTTGATGAAACCAACACGTGATGCACCGATAGGACCATTGAATGGGATACCAGAGATAGCAAGTGCTGCTGAAGTACCGATCATAGCAACCATGTCAGGTTGGATTTCTGGGTTAACAGAAACAACTGTCGCGATTACTTGTACTTCGTTTACGAAGCCGTCTGGGAAAAGTGGACGGATTGGACGGTCGATTAGACGAGCGATAAGTGTTTCGCCATCGTTAGGACGACCTTCACGCTTAAGGAAACCACCAGGGATACGACCCGCAGCGTACATACGCTCTTGGTAGTTAACTGTTAGTGGGAAGAAGTCTTGGCCTGGTTGTGCATCACGCTTACCAACAACAGTAACTAATACTGAAGTATCGCCAATGCTTGCTAGTACTGCGCCGTCAGCTTGACGAGCGATAGCACCTGTTTCTAGGGTCACAGTGTGTTGACCTAGTTGAAATTCTTTAATAATTGCTTGCACTTAAAAATGTCCTTTAAATGTAAAAGCAACTCAGAGCTATGCTCCGAATTGGTAAAAAATAGTCCATCAAAGTACCAATTACAGTACTTAATTGTGCTTATGAAAACACGATTAAGTACTACAATTGGCAATGATGTTTTTTAATATCTAAGCAGTATCCACTACCTAGGTGTGCGCTAGTATACCTTTCATGCGCGCACAAAAAAAGGGGCTAAATAGCCCCTTTTCTCGTAATCTAGTTCTTAGCGACGTAGGCCAAGCTCTTGGATTAACGCAGTGTAACGTGCAATGTCTTTACCTTTAAGGTAGTCAAGCAGTTTACGGCGTTGGCTTACTTTGCGAAGAAGACCACGACGTGAGTGGAAGTCGTGCTTGTGGCTAGCAAAGTGACCTTGAAGCTTGTTGATATCGAAAGTTAGAAGTGCAACTTGTACTTCAGGTGAACCAGTGTCGCCTTCAGCGCGTGCAAATTTAGCGATGATTTCAACTTTTTCTTGATTGCTTAGTGACATAGTAACTCCAAAAATTAATTTAAATTGTGTTTTAGCCGATCACTAATTCAGCCAAAACGATTGAGCGGGGCGTATTCTACCCAGCTTTGCTCATAACTACAAGGTAATCTTTACTCAGGCAGTTGATTTGATAAGCCGCGCTTTGATTTTAAATGACCGTCTTTATGACGCTCACCAGTACCAATGAACACCCCATCAGCCATTACCTTTACCACACCATCTGGTACAGGCTTACCAATCACCACTGTTTGACCATGACTAAATGCCACTCCCTGCTCTTGAGTGATCTCAATCACAGGTAAATCAACCAAAGCAGTATCCATTGGCAGTAGTAGCTCATCGAGGTAGCTTGAAGGCGCAACATCGTCTGCTTTTGCCTGCTGTAGCTTTTCTTCAAGTTGCTCAAGAGTAACCATTTTTTCACTTGGATAGTGGCCAACAGCACTGCGATGTAACATGATGACATGCGCACCACAGCCAAGCTTTTCACCTAAGTCGTCAACAATAGTACGAATATAAGTGCCTTTAGACACGTGTGCCGTCATTTGTACTTCGTTATTAGCTTCATCAAACTCATCAAGCGTTAAACTAAATACATTAATTTTTCGACACTTACGCGGCACTTCGATACCTTCGCGAGCATATTTATACAAAGGCTGGCCTTGGTATTTTAGCGCAGAGTACATCGAAGGGTATTGATCCGACTCACCTAAGAAACTGGCAATTTGCTCAGCTAATTGTTCACGGGTGACCGATACGTCACGCGTTTCAACCACTTCACCATCTGAATCAGAGGTCGTGGTTCGCTCACCAAGTTTGGCGCGTACAACATAGGTTTTGTCAGTATCAAGCAAGAACTGGGTAAACTTAGTCGCTTCACCAAAACAAATAGGCAGCATACCCGTCGCGAGCGGATCAAGCGCACCGGTGTGGCCTGCTTTTTGTGCAAAGTAAATTCCCTTTGCTTGCTGCAATGCTTTGTTTGATGAAATACCTTGCGGCTTATTAAGTAATAAGATGCCGTCAATAGCACGACCTTTACTGCGTCTAGCCATTAGTCTTTAGTGCCTTCTTCGCTGTCATCTTCGTCTACATGCTTGGCATTGTCTTCACGAATAACTGAGTCAACCAAGTTTGAAATACGCATACCTTCCATAAGCGAGTTATCGATCACAAAACGTAACTCAGGCATGATGCGCGCACGAATGCGTTTACCTAATAAAGAACGAATATAACCCGTTGCTTCATTTAAGATTTTAGCGCTTTGCTTGGCTTTATCTTCATCGTCAGTATTAAACACTGTGATAAATACTTTTGCGTAAGATAAATCGCGAGATACCTCAACCGCAGACACTGTCACCATGCCTAAGCGTGGATCTTTGATTTCGCGTTGAAGAATAACAGCAATCTCTTTTTGAATTTGCTGTGCAACACGATCAGTGCGAGAAAATTCTCTCATTTCATTTCACTCTAAAATAATAACTTATTGATGTTAAAGAATAAGTTAATTTAATTACGAATACACAAATGGGGGCTAGGCCCCCATTTAAAATAGTGACTTAAACGAAATTAAAGTGAACGTTGTACTTCAACCGTCTCGAATACCTCGATTTGGTCGCCAACTTTAACATCGTTGTAGTTCTTAACGCCGATACCACATTCCATACCGTTACGAACTTCTTGAACGTCATCTTTAAAGCGACGTAGTGACTCAAGTTCACCTTCATAGATAACCACGTTATCACGAAGTACACGGATAGGCGCGCTACGCTTAACGATACCTTCAGTAACCATACAGCCTGCGATTGCACCAATCTTCGGTGACTTGAACACGTCACGAACTTCAGCAAGACCAATGATCTCTTGCTTGAATTCTGGTGCAAGCATACCTGACATCGCTTGTTTAACTTCTTCAATCAGGCTATAGATTACGCTGTAGTAACGTAAGTCTAGGTTTTCTGACTCAATTACTTTACGAGCTGATGCATCAGCACGTACGTTAAAGCCAACAACGATTGCGTTTGACGCCGCTGCAAGCGTTGCATCAGTTTCAGTGATACCACCTACACCTGAACCAACAATCTTCACTTTAACTTCATCAGTAGAAAGCTTAGTTAATGAATCAGCGATTGCTTCAATTGAACCTTGTACGTCAGCTTTAAGAACGATGTTAACTTCTGATACATCGCCTTCAGCCATGTTCGTAAACATGTTTTCAAGCTTCGCTTTTTGTTGACGAGCAAGCTTCACTTCACGGAACTTACCTTGACGGTAAAGTGCAACTTCACGCGCTTTACGCTCATCTTTAACTACTGTTGCTTCATCACCAGCAGCTGGGATACCAGATAGACCTAAAATCTCAACGGGGATAGACGGACCCGCAGACTTGATGTCTTTACCGTTCTCATCTTTCATCGCACGAACACGGCCATATTCAAGACCACACAGTACGATATCACCTTGGTTAAGCGTACCAGACTGAACTAGGATTGACGCAACTGGACCACGGCCTTTATCAAGACGTGATTCAATTACAACACCTGCAGCCATACCTTCAGCTGGTGCAGTTAGCTCTAGGATTTCAGCTTGCATTAGTACTGCTTCAAGTAGGTCATCAATACCTAAACCTGTTTTTGCTGAGATATGAACGAATTGCGTGTCACCACCCCACTCTTCTGGGATAACGTCTAATTGTGCTAGTTCGTTCTTAACGCGATCTGGGTCGATGCCTTCTTTATCCATCTTGTTTACTGCGATGATTAAAGGAACGCCTGCAGCACGGGCGTGCTGAACCGCTTCTTTAGTTTGTGGCATTACACCATCATCCGCAGCAACGACTAGGATTACGATATCCGTTGCTTTAGCACCACGTGCACGCATTGATGTAAACGCGGCGTGGCCCGGAGTATCTAAGAACGTGATCATGTGACCATTTGTTTCAACGTGGTATGCACCAATGTGCTGTGTAATACCACCTGCCTCACCTGAAGCAACTTTTGCTGAACGAATGTAGTCAAGTGTTGACGTTTTACCGTGGTCAACGTGACCCATTACTGTTACAACCGGTGCACGAGGAATTGCTTTACCTTCTTCGCTACGGTCGCTTAGTACTTTCTCTTCTAATTCGTTTTCTTTAACGATGATAACCTTGTGACCCATTTCTTCAGCTACAAGTTGTGCTGTTTCTTGGTCGATCACTTGGTTGATGGTAACCATGTCACCCATCTTCATCATCGTTTTAACAACTTCAGCACCTTTTACAGCCATACGTGATGCAAGCTCAGCAACAGTGATTGTTTCACTGATACGAACTTCGTTTTTCACGTCTGCTGTTGGTTTTTGGAAACCATGTTGTAAAGACGTTGGTGCTTTCAGCTTACCTTTCTTGCCTTTAGGACCAGTAGGCTGTTTCTCTTTTTGAGGTCCTTTTTTCTTTTTCTTACGACGAGCGCTTTGCTCTTCACGTGCATCAGATTCATCTTCTGCTTCACGTGCGTAAGTAGAAGTCGTAAGGTGGTGATCAGCGTTTTCTTCACGCTGCTTACGCTCTTCTTCTTCCTTTTTCCAGCGAGCTTCATTTTCTTCAGCTAGCTTTCTTGCCTCTTCTGCTTGACGTTTCGCTTCTTCTTCAGCTTTTCTCAATGCGGCCTCTTCTGCTTCTTTTTGCAGACGCTCAGCTTCGGCGCGATCTTGTTCAGACTTAGCACTTTGCTCTGGGGTCATCTGCTTCTGTTTCGCTTTACGCTCAGCTTCAGCTTTACGTTTAGCCTCTTCTTTGGCTTTACGCTCAGCTTCTTCTTTCGCTTTGCGCTCTGCCTCTTGTTTCGCTTTAAGCTCTTCAGCTTCTTGCTGGGCTTTAAGCTCTGCTGCTTTACGTGCAGCTTCTTCTGCAGCTAAACGCTCTTCTTCTTGCTGTTGCTCAATGGCGCTTTTCTTAACGTAAGTACGTGTTTTACGTACTTCAACTTGCACAGACTTCGCTTTACCTGTAGAGCCAGTTACGCTTAGCGTACTTTTGCTTTTACGTTGCAAAGTCATGCGAGCTGGGCCTTCTGAGCCCGTGCCGCCGTGCTGCTTGCTCAAGTGATCTAATAACGTCGACTTTTCAGACTCAGTTACCATATCACCTGCTTTTTTAGAAATACCGGCTTGTTCTAGCTGCTGTAGTAATTTATCAACAGTTGTACCAATATCTCCGGCTAGTTTTTCAACATTTACTTCTGCCATAGTGTGTAATACCTCCGTTAATAAATTACTCGTCTGCGAACCAACAAATGTTACGCGCAGCCATAATTAGTTTGCCAGCTTCTTCTTCTGAAAGTTCAGTGATGTCTACTAACTCATCAATGCCTTGCTCAGCTAAGTCTTCAAGTGTTACTACACCTTTACTTGCCATAACAAATGCAAGGTGACGCTCTAAACCTTCAAGTGCTAGTAGGTCTTCTGCAGGTTCTGCACCTTCTAGGCTTTCTTCTGTTTTAAGCGCTTTCGTTGTTAATGCGTCTTTTGCACGTGAACGTAAGATATCAACTGTTTCTTCATCTAAACCGTCAATTTCTAAGAATTCTGATGCTGGTACGTAAGCCACTTCTTCAAGTGTTGAGAAACCTTCGTTGATAAGTAAAGTTGCAAACTCATCATCAATATCTAGGTATTCAGTGAATAAGTTGATTAGCTTATCTGATTCAGCTTCGTTCTTCGCACGCATGTCATCAACGGTCATTACGTTTAATTCCCAACCAGTTAACTGGCTAGCAAGACGAACGTTTTGACCATTACGACCGATTGCTTGTGCTAGGTTATCGGCTTCAACAGCGATATCCATTGAGTGTGTATCTTCGTCCATTACGATTGACGCAACTTCTGCTGGCGCCATTGCATTGATAACGAATTGCGCTGGGTTGTCATCGTAAAGAACGATATCAACACGCTCACCACCAAGCTCAGTTGAAACTGCTTGTACACGTGCACCACGCATACCAACACACGCACCTACTGGGTCGATACGTTTGTCGTTAGATTTTACCGCGATTTTTGCACGAGAGCCTGGATCACGTGCAGCTGCACGTAGTTCAATCATCTCTTCGCCAATCTCTGGCACCTCAATGCGGAAAAGTTCCATTAGCATTTCTGGCTTAGAACGCGTTACAAATAACTGCGCGCCACGAGCTTCAGGCTTAACTTCATAAAGAAGACCACGGATACGGTCACCCGGGCGGAAGTTTTCACGCGGTAACATATCATCACGGTAGATAACCGCTTCAGCATTGTTACCTAGGTCAAGTACGATAGCATCACGGGTTGCTTTTTTAACAACACCTGTTACTAATTCGCCTTGTTGATCTTTGTATTCTTCAACCACTAATGCACGCTCAGCTTCACGTACTTTTTGTACGATAACTTGCTTAGCCATTTGTGTTGTAATACGGTCAAACTTGATTGACTCAATTTGTTCTTCAACGTAATCGCCTAATTGTAGGCTTTCGTCTTCAACCTGTGCCGCTTCAAGTGTGATTTCGCTGTAAGGGTTTTCTAAAGAACCATCTTCAAGAACTTCAGCAATCTTCCAACGACGGAATGTGTCGTAATCACCTGTTTTACGATCGATTGATACGCGAACTTCAATTTCGCCATCGTGTTTTTTCTTTGTCGCAGTCGCTAATGCGAACTCTAACGCTTCAAAAATCTTTTCTTTTGGAACCGCTTTCTCATTGGAGACGGCTTCAGCAACCAATAATATTTCTTTTGCCATGGGTTATGCCTCGCTTGCCCTATTCCTTCGCACTCGAATTAAAACTTTGCGATGATGTTCGCACGTTCAATGTTACTGATCATAATCATATGCTCAGTGCCATCTGCTGAAAGTGTGATCATATCACTGCTAACTGATACTAAATCGCCTTTAAAGTTACGACGACCATCTTGCGGAAGCTTAGTACGCACGCGTACTTCTTCTCCTTGCGCCTTCTCGTAGTGATCTTGTTTGAATAATGGACGATCAACACCAGGAGACGAAACTTCCAAATCATATTCATTTGTAATTGGGTCTTCGACGTCTAAAATTGCGCTAACTTGACGACTAACGTCGGCACAATTGTCAACCGTAATCCCTGCATCGTGATCGATATAAACACGTAATGTAGAGTGGCGACCAGCTTGCACAAACTCAAGACCATGTAACTCAAAGCCTAACATTTCAACGGCCGGTGAGAGCATGGCTACTAAATCTTGCTCAAGTTTTGTCACGAAAATCCTCCATACAAACAAAAAAAGGGCATATAGCCCTGAAATACTGAGTTTAATAATGATTTAAAATCACCGCCAAGCAGATACAACAACGCCCCGAACCAAGCGGGGCGTCACACCTAAAGCATAAAACTGTGTGGCCTAGGGCCAAGCTTGGTTGCGAGTCAGTCACCTGACTAAATTAAACTAGATAGCCTAAACGCAAAACGCGCATTACCAGAATGCGCGACTTCATACAGTAAAAATTACTGTGCATACTAAGTACACTTACAATGCCTTAGCATGTATTTGGTTGCGGGAGCCGGATTTGAACCGACGACCTTCGGGTTATGAGCCCGACGAGCTACCAGGCTGCTCCATCCCGCGCCAATAGATATTAAAAGTAACTTAATATCGTTTAATCGAGTGCTAAACACCTCAATTCAATGGCGGCTATTATAAGCATGTAGCGCTCAATTAGCAACCTTCCTACATGAATTAGTTAGACTATTTTTTGCCTAAAAATTTTATGACAACCTTGTCATAAAATTTCCCATAACTGAAAATTCTCGTCTATATTTAGTCATATAATAAGAATAACCTATAGCCTTGGCTATTAAGCGATTTACTATGAGTCTATCTTCATTTCAAAAAAGACTGTTACTACAAGATATTGAATTGCTAAAACCAGATTTCCATCAGTTTACAAGCGCATATCATCGCAGTCTTAATGCTCGTCAGTTAACCATGACAGTGCCTGAGCAAGACAGCATAACTAAGCGTAGCTATATTCTTTACTGTGCGCTCAACAAAGTAGTAAGTCACCTTGATGACTTACAGCAAGTCACGCCGTTTATTCATTATTTAGCGAATAACCTGAGCTTTTTAAACGTAGCGTCAAAAGATATTGATATTCTTTGTGAGGCTTTTATTGAGACTCGTCTACTCTTTATCAAGACCTACAATAGCCATCAGCAACAAGCTTGGGAGCTGGCTATTCGTATTTTTTCTAATATTGTGAAAAGTTACTTATTTTCACACTCTACCGTGGTTTCTATTAAAACAAGACGCTTGGTTTATAAAGCTCACAATTGACTCAGTTCATTTCGAAGTCTATCAATTTGCCTTTGCTCAACAGAGATAAGTGTATTGAAGCGGCTTGTCAACGCACTCATTTTATCAACTAAAGCTTGATCACTATTTGCGTCAGCTAAGTTATTTGGTCTATGACTAACTTGCTTTTCTAGTAGGCTAATCTGTTGGTTTAGTTGTTCGTTATAAGTATCGATCTTATTTTCATGCTCAGAGATTTGTTGCATGATTTGTTTGCTACGAATAAAGCTATCAACCTCATCGTTATTTGATAGTTCATTGAAACTATTGTTTATTCTGTTATTTTCGGCGATTAGTCTGTCAATACTACGCTGTTCATTGTCAATAAGAACAGCATAACGCTCAGATACAGCACTCATTTGCTTTGCAATAGCGGCTTGTTTTTTTGCACCAACTAAGTTTTGTAACTGCGCATCGGACTGATTATTTAATGCTGCAATTTCATTATTCATACGAAGCTTAAAGGTATCTATTTTATTATTATGCTCAGCTATTTCTGCTGCTATTTGTTTGGTCCTGATATAGCTATCAACTTGACCAGTCGTTTGAGAATATACTGACTCAGTACTTTCTCCTTGTACAGCATTGGATAGGAAAGGGTTTTGCTCTTTTATTGTTATTAATTTAGCATCTTCCCCACATGGCAACTGACTAAACTCAACCACACCATTTTTTTCGCACTGATACACTGATGCACTCGCCGCAGTGCTTATAAATAAACATGTAGCCCAAATAATATGAGTATTAATAGTGTTAGATTTCATTTTTTGCCTTCCATAGTTATACCTTATTTATACACTAACTTTATCGATCTATCTCCTAGTTTGTTTCGTAGTTAATTCAATTATGATCCACTAAGGTTTTTAGAAGTGCAATATGCCACCCTGAGATTTATCTTTGGCGATCAACTCAATGCAAGTCATAGCTGGTTTAAAAATAAATCACAACCAGACACGCTGTACGTGATTGCCGAATTGAAACAAGAAACAGACTATGTAAAGCATCATTTGCAAAAAGTGACCGCTTTTTTTGCTGCAATGGAAAACTTTGCTACAGCACTCAAAAATGCCAACTTGAACTGCCTGCATTTAACACTTGATAATACAGAAGATGATGCCACGCTACCTGAATTGCTCACCCGCTTAGCGAAGCAGTATCAATGCCAAAATATTGAGTATCAATATCCAGACGAATACCGCCTTAAAAAGCAACTTGCAGATTTTTCACAGCAGAGCGAATTTAATGTCAATGCAGTTGATTCGGAACACTTCTTGTTACCTTTTAACGATATTGACCAGCACTTTAAGCCAAATAAACCGGTAAAAATGGAGTTTTTTTATCGTGCTATGCGCAAACGTTTTAATATTTTAATGGACGATGATAACCAACCTCGTGGAGGCAAATGGAATTTTGATCAGCAAAATAGAAACAAGTTAAAACCAAGCGATCTTAAAGAAATTCCCGAACCTTTGTGCTTCGGTCACGATGTTAGCCACATCCTTAAACGGATAGAAAAGCACAAAATAAATACCTTTGGTGAGTGCAGCGATACCTTAATTTGGCCAACCACGCGCGCTGAAGCAAAGCAGTTACTTGATTTTTTTTGCGACCATTTACTGGTGCATTTTGGTCAGTTTCAAGATGCCATGACATGCCAGTCCCAGTACCAATGGTCTTTGTATCACAGCCGTTTATCGTTTGCTCTTAATACGAAAATGCTGCACCCGATGCAGGTCATCGAACAAGTGTTAACTAGCTTTGATAAGCAACCTATTGATATTGCTCAAGTTGAAGGTTTTATTCGGCAAATTCTCGGTTGGCGCGAGTATGTACGTGGTATTTATTGGCAAAATATGCCTGATTACGCCAGCAAAAATGCCTTAAATGCAAAGCGTGCCCTACCCGACTATTTTTGGCACGGCAAAACAAACATGAATTGTATGCACCATGCCATTACACAAAGCCTGCAAACGGCTTATGCACACCACATACAACGTTTGATGATCACGGGTAACTTTTGCTTATTAACCGCTATTAAGCCTAGTGAAGTAGATGAATGGTATTTAGGTATTTATATCGATGCCATAGAATGGGTAGAAATGCCCAACACTCGGGGAATGAGCCAATTTGCTGACGGGGGATTAATTGCCACTAAACCTTATGCTGCCAGTGGAAATTACATCAACAAAATGAGTGATTATTGCAAACACTGTAGCTACAACATTAAAGAAAAAACCACTGAGGATGCTTGCCCATTCAACAGCCTATATTGGCATTTTATGTTAGAACATGAACAGCAGCTATCACAAAACCCTCGTATCGGTATGATTTATAACAACTGGTATAAGCAAGATGAATCTGTTCAGCAAGCAACTCTTAAACGTGCTAATTGGTGCTTGGATAATTTAGAAAAACTGTAATGACAAAGTACCATATTGGGTAAACTTGTTAATTAAATGTTTAATTATTTTGTCACTCTAGTGTAATCACGCTCTTTTTTAATAGCGCTGCATATTAAATAACACTTTGAGGACACAATGAAAAAAACACTTATTAGCGCAGCGTTTTTAGTTGCATGCAGCAGTAACGTACATGCGTTTAGTCAAGAAACCCACAAACGTATCGTGATTGATGCCGTTAACTACATGCAACAACACCCAAGCACAACACAATACGCTGCGTTAGTCAGCTATGCTCAGCAAAATAATATGACTGTCGCTCAGCTTGGCGAGCTACTTGGGCAAGCAGCCTATGACGTCGATGATTTTGAGGACACGTTTTTTTGTGGTGCTATTACAGGTTCTTGCGTACAAGCACCAGTTTGGGGTGCTGCAGAAAGTATTGTGAAATACACCAGTTATTGGCACTTTCAAAATCACACCCAAGGTGCTGATCAACATGGCAACGACTTTGGCGGCTACAACTATCAAAAACTAACAGTATGGGGAGCTGTTGATAATCTTGCCGCAACGTGGCTCAAAGGTGATTACCTTGATGATGGTAAAGGTGGTGAAACAGGCTGGTTCAATGCTGACTCTTCAAAATATAATAGCTATGGCGTTACTGAAGCCCATTACCGTATAGATAGTCAATCAAGTTACAGCATGTATGATGACTTTGAGGAAATGCCATTCCAACCTATCGATAACTTAGGGCAATACTGGTATCAAAGTTACTTACAAAGCGGTAATCCACAGATTTTAGGTTTTGTATTTCACACCACCGATTTACTCCAACCTCATCATACTTGGACAACCTCCGATCTAAATCACTCAAGCTGGGAAAGCTGGGTGAATGACTACTACGACCAAGAAAACCTCAACGATCCAGCACTCGTTTCACAAGCCATGGCAACCTTTGCTGCATTAGATACACAATCAACTGATGTACGCCCTTTGTTAACCCAAGGCGGTGCATTTTCGTATGCACAAGGTGGGATCGTGTTAAATTCAAAAGATCATTACGACCGACTCGATACTGCAAAACAAGTGGTTCCCCATGCAATTGCAATGGTGGTTCACCTACTTAATCATGCCATGGTTGCTCGATAATGCGTGGGCTTTACATTTTGACAGCACTGCTAGGTTTGCTTTTTAGCAACCTAGCAGTTGCTGCGTTTAATCAATACACAGAATCTGAAATTGATCTCATGTGGCAGGTCTACAAAGAACAAAGCCCTGATATTAGCAAACAGCAAACACGTGAACGCCTTTACGAAAATCAATTTTTACTTAAGTACGCACAGAAAAACATGCCTGAGCTTGTAGAGCGCCAAGCGAGTGTTGGCTTTTCAACTCATTACCATGTAATGCGCTACTTAGATAATCTGTTTATTCATCAGTTAAATCTCACCGGTAAACCAGCTACAACTGGGCTTGAACCATTTGATAAACACTGGCTGAAAACCAACTTAGGGCTATATCCTCTGGATGGTCAGTACAGTGATGCCCAAATCAAACAGTTCAATGCTATTAAACTCGATTTGTTTGAAAACCCAATGACGCTGTACGAATTTATTGCACCTCTTTCTATGCAGACTCGCTTTCGTTTGCATCAAGGAGATAGCGAACTGTTCAAAACCGAAGTTTTAAAACATCGACAATTTCTTTTGCATTTAAAGCAAGCTGATGCGGTCATACAAACACAGCAAATTTCGCTACCCCATCTTTATTCTATAGCCAAGGGCGATATCCTAAGGCCTTCGATTCAAAGCTGGTTAGGGGTAAAAGGTATTATGCATGTAGAGAGCCCTGTGTTAACTCGCTTAGAGAACAAGGTTACTGACGCTGAAATCCAGCAATATTACCAACAACACAAAGAAAGATTTCATTATCTAAAATCGGTTAAGGCCCATGGCGGCGAATTTACCGATAGAGAAGCGGCTTTAGCATTTAAAAAGCAAGCTGAAACAAGCTCAATACAACACGCACTAAAGCAATTAAATCAGCCCGATATTTACGCTCAATATAATAACTACTTAACCCGAGAGCATAAACGAAATTGGGCAGTACAATTAGCATTCACACAAAAGCCTCAACAGTTAAGTGAGGTAATACGCTCACCGAATGGTTTTTGGGTGGTAGTAATGAGCTATGATCATGCGTTTGGCTACTTTGACGCAAATGACGAAACGGTCCGCTATCAAGCCAAAAAGGCCATCGCGGTTGAAAAAGCCATAATTAACTACCAACAGAGTTGGTTAGCGTGGCAAAAAGCGCATGGGATTAAGTTATGAAATGGCTAGCTTTAGCACTTTGTGTGCTTTTTAGTGCTGCGGTTATTATGCATTTGCAATCAAAACATATTGCTTTAGTGCCTGCTGAAAAAGCACTGCTGCCCGTTGAGGTTGAGAAAAAAGATGTTCGTAATCAACAAGCAATGACCAGTATGCACGTAAAGCCAACTTTAATTGCCAGTGAAACAATCGATGAGGCCGATACAAATGCGGCAATCACAACCCCCGATTACTTTCCACCCATTGCAAAGCAGCCCCAGCAGACGAAGCGGTTTACAGGTGATCTTAATGACCATAAAGCGTATCAGGCATACCATCAAACACAACAAACTGAATTAGAACTTCGCTTTATTGATGCCGCAGAAAGTAAAATTGCTACTCTCGAATCCCTTTTAGAACGTGGTAAGCAAGCGGGATTGTCAGAAGATAAGCTTAATGAAGCCGAAGATAAAATTGCGGCTTTAAAGACGCTGCAAGCGGAATTAGTTGCTAAACATAACGAAAAAAGCCGCCTCAAATGAGGCGGCAAAACTAACTAGGGGAAACAATGCTGTTGGAAATTACTTGTTTTCGAGTAATTTACCGTTACCGATTTCGATTTTACGTGGTTTCAGAGCTTCTGGAATTTCACGCTCTAAATCGATACTTAGTAAGCCGTTTTCAAGGTCTGCACCAAGTACTTTAACGTGGTCACCTAATTGGAACTTACGTTCAAAGTTACGCTCTGCAATGCCTTGATGGATAAACTTACGCTCAGCATTATCTTGTTTATCAGCTTTAGTACCGCTGACTTTCAATGTGTTGTTTTCTGACTCAATGGTCAATTCACTGTCACTAAAACCTGCTACAGCCATAGTGATACGATATTTGTCTTTATCGAGTGCTTCGATGTTGTACGGAGGAAAACTTGGCTGCTTGTCTGTGCGAGCTGCCGCATCCATTAATGATGCTAAATGATCGAAACCGATGAATGAACGATAAAGTGGTGATAAGTCTACTGTACGCATAATTATATCCTCATATTTAAGCGATATTTTGTTAGTACTCTTCTATTGAACCAGTGCTAACAACGTTAAATTAATACTATATATTTCAATTACTTTAGTTTGTTTGGGACCCATCAGGCGTCCTCACTAAACTATTTATGGGCGGGTAAAATCTTTTCAAGATTTTTAGCAAAAAAAATTGTAATTTTTTAAAATTAAATGAAAGTTAAGTGCTCTCAAACTGGTCTGAATAAGTTGATTTTAAAGGGCTAACAACGTACAAAATAACAATGAAAAAAAATCCAACTTTTTTAAAAAAATTTATCCGTGTGCTAAAAAATGTCGTGTTAATGGCAGTCGTTGTGTATGCCGTGACCGCATTTCAGCAACGTAATTTACTCTCAACTGATAAAACTCCTGCCCCCTATTTTAATTTAGCCACGCTAAAAGACCCAACAGAGCGGATGACCATTGCACAATTACAAGGAAAGCAAACAGTGGTGTATTTCTTTGCGCCTTGGTGCTCAATTTGTCGTTACAGTATGCCAAATTTAGAAAAGGCTCATCAGCAAGGTAAGTTAAATGCCATAGCAATTGCCCTCGATTACCAAAACATTGCTGAAGTTAAACAGTTTACTGATTCACTCGAATTAACAATGCCGGTGTTACTTGGCAGTAAAAGTACAGGTCAAGATTATAAAATCAGTGCCTACCCAACTTATTATGTTATTAATGAGCAGTTGGCAATTACTGCGCATTCTATGGGTTACTCAACAGAACTTGGCCTTAGGATGCGCACACTTGATTAGCTCAATCGCTTTTAGTGAGAAAAAACAGAATAGTGCAATCGATTTTATGCGCTGTTTTTATTCATTTAATCCGTTAAGATTATAACCAGATAAACCATCGAGGAGAGCGATATGTTAACTGTAATTTTTGGCCGCGAAGGCTGCCCATACTGTGTTCGTGCAAAAGACGTTGCTGAAAAACTAGCAAATGAGCGTGACGATTTTAAATACCGTTATATCGACATCATTAAAGAAGGCATCAGCAAAGCAGATTTAGAACAGTCTGCAGGCAAACCTTGCCCAACCGTACCACAGATTTTTATTGACCAAGCCCACATTGGTGGCTTTACTGAATTCGAAGCATACGCTAAAGAAAATTTAGGGTTATATCAATAAATTGTAAACGTGGTTGATTTTGGTAATTTTAAACTGATTAAATTATGACCAACATCAACCACATACAAATTAGTTGTAATTTATACAAGCAATTGCCTTGTATTTCCTATACAATGCGCGCCTCTTTAAATTCGTTGAGGCGTATTAATGTCAGAACCAGTCACGTTTGAATCTCTAAATCTTTCTCCTGCAATCCTTAAAGCAGTTGAAGAGTTGGGTTACAAGACTCCATCTGAAATCCAAGCTCAATGTATACCGTTATTGCTAGAAAGAAAGGACGTACTGGGACTAGCGCAAACGGGTACAGGTAAAACAGCAGCATTTGCACTGCCGTTACTAAATAATATTGACCCGTCTGTGAAGCAGCCACAGATCCTTGTTTTAACGCCTACGCGTGAACTTGCGATCCAAGTAGCTGAGGCATTCGAACAATATGCTAAGCATACTCGTGGTGTTGAAGTTTTAGCCCTTTATGGTGGCCAAAGCTATAGCATCCAACTAAGTGCACTTCGTCGTGGCGCGCAAATCATTGTTGCAACGCCAGGTCGCTTAATTGACCACATTAACCGTGGCACAATCAAGTTTGAGAGCTTACAAGCCCTTGTTCTTGATGAAGCAGACGAAATGTTACGCATGGGCTTCATTGATGATGTAGAAAGCATCATGGAGAAAACGCCACGTGAAAAGCAAACATGTCTTTTCTCTGCGACCATGCCTAAGCAAATTCAAAATATCAGCAGCAAGTACATGAATGAGCCTGAGCAAGTTCATATCTCTGCGCGTAACTCAACTGTATCAACGGTTGAGCAAGTATTTTGGAATGCACACGTACACAAAAACAAAGCTATCGTTCGCTTCTTAGAAGCAGAACAATACGATGGTGCAATTGTTTTCGTACGTACACGTAACGACACGGTACAGTTAGCTGAATTACTTGAGCGCGAAGGTTTCTCTGCGGCACCACTTAATGGTGACATGAACCAACAAGCACGTGAACGTACAGTAGATCGTTTGAAAAACGGCCTAGTTGATATCGTTATCGCAACAGACGTTGCTGCACGTGGTCTTGATGTAGACCGTTTAAGCTTAGTAATTAACTACGATATTCCACAAGATTCAGAAGCCTACGTTCACCGTATTGGCCGTACTGGTCGTGCGGGTCGTCAAGGTAAAGCGATTCTTTTCGTAAAACATAACGAGCGTTATTTACTTAAAAATATCATTCGTCATACGAAATCTGATATCGCACAAGTTGATTTACCAACAGCTAAAGTTGTTGAAGAAAAGCGCATTAAAGCGCTTCAAGACAAGCTTACAATTGCGCTTGAAAACAAAGACATCACTTTCTTTAATCAAGTTGCTGCTGATATGGCAGAAAAACTTGAATTAAGTGCTGAAGACTTAGCAGGTGCATTACTTTGTTTAGCGCAGCAACAATCACCAATCAAGGTTGAAGAAGTTAAAGTTCAACCGCGTGGCGAGCGCAACGAGCGTCGTCGCAATGACCGTGGTGATCGTGGCGACCGCCAAGGACGCGAGCGTAAACCTCGTGAGCCGCGTGAGCGCAACAGCCGTAACATGGGTCCTATGGATACTTACCGTATCGAAGTAGGTCGTGAGCACGGTGTACAAGTTAAAAATATCGTTGGTGCGATTGCTAACGAAGCTGATATCTCAAGCAAGTTCATTGGTGATATTCGCTTACATGACAATCACAGTACGGTACAGTTACCACAGAACATGCCAAAAGATGTGCTTGATCACTTCCAAAAGGTATTTATCTGTAAACGTCCGATGAATATGACGCTAACGCAAGACCAAGGTCCTGCGGCTCCTCGCTCTGAGCGCCCAAGTGGTGATCGTGGTGATAAGAAGCGTAACTTCAAAGACCGTGGTGAAAAACGTGGTGGCCCTCGTAAAGAGCGTCGTCCAGTGAGCTTCACTGCGAACTAATTGAAGCTTAAGCTTTAAGCAATAAAAAACCTTGTCATGAGAGTGACAAGGTTTTTTTGTGTCTGTAGTAAAGCTGTCAGCCGTCAGACTTCAGTTTTTAAAGCCTCACGCTGGATTGCTGAGGCTTTGTCATTATGAGCCAATGGCTGGGTATGCGTAGCTTGATTGAAGACCTAGTGGTATGCCTAAGCCCCAGTACGCGAGTAAGAAGATACTCCAACCGATTAAGAAGGCGATTGAGTACGGTAACATCATCGCGATTAAGGTGCCGATACCGGTGCCTTTAACATACTTTTGGCAGTACACAACAACCAGTGGGAAGTATGGCATTAGTGGCGTGATGATATTCGAGCTTGAGTCACCTACACGGTACGCAGCTTGTGTTAAATCAGGTGAAATACCCAGTTGCATCAGCATGGGTACAAAGATTGGCCCTAATAGCGCCCATTTTGCCGAGCTTGAGCCAACAAATAGGTTCACGAACGCCGTTAAGAAGATAATACCGACCACCGTGACTGAACTTGGCAGAGCCATTGCTTTTAATAATTGCGCCCCTTCAATTGCAAGTAATGCACCTAGGTTTGATTTACTAAATGCAGCAATAAATAACGCACAGAAGAACGCCATAACAATATAGTAAGCCATACCGCTCATCGCTTTGCTCATTGCATCGATCATATCTTTAGAGCTTTTGAAGGTACCCACGGCAAAACCGTAGACGGCACCAGGGATCCAAAACAGTAAGAAGATAAGTGGCACAATTGATTGCATTAACGGTGAACGGAAATTAGTTAATGAGCCATCACTGCTTCGCATTGCAGAGTCGGCTGGCGCTGAGACAAACCAAAGTAGAGCAAGGCCTGCAATCATCACTGTGCTTGCAATATAGAACGCACGTTTTTCATCACTGCGTGCTTCATCAAAGGCAGGTAAGTCTTCAGTATCTCCATCAAGTGGCGTATTTTGTAAACGTGGCTCGATGATTTTATCTGTGATATACCAGCCTAATAAGATAATAAACAGGCTCGAAGCTGAGGTGAAAAACCAGTTGTTGAGCGGGTTAATCGCCATATCTGGGTCAATAATTTGCGCGGCACTTTGGGTAAAGCTTTGCAGTAACGGGTCAATACCTGATGGAATAAAGTTTGCGCTAAAGCCACCACTTACCCCAGCAAAGGCAGCTGCAATACCAGCTAGCGGGTGACGCCCCATCGCATAGAAAATAACCCCAGCAAGTGGGATCACTAACACATAACCGGCATCAGTTGCGGTATGGCTGACAATCGCCACTAAAATAATAGACGGTGTTAAAAGCTGCTTAGGCGTTACTTTTAACATTAATTTAAGGCCGGTATTGATAAAGCCAGAATGCTCAGCAACACCAACACCTAACATAGCAACCAGCACCACACCAAGCGGCGCAAAGCCAGTGAAGGTTTTAACCATCGAAGAGAAGAAGGTGGCAAGGGAGTCCCCTGCTAATAGGTTATTTACAACGATGGCTTCGCCAGTACGCGGGTCGATTGCATCAAATGTAGTGCCCGAGAAAAGCCAAGATAAAAACCAAATAAGTAGCATGGCGACTAAGAATATAATCGCCGGATCAGGCAGCTTATTACCCACCCTTTCTATGGTATTTAGAAAACGTGCGATTGCACCACTTGGTGCCTGCACATCATTATTGTTATTCATTTTCAAATTCCCTGGAAAAATATCTCGTTAACCTTAACGTATCTAACTACTAAGGTAAATTTTAAGTTAATGAAATTACCTGATAAAGGTAAAGTGATAATGTAAAAAAAGCGACACAGGTCGCTTTACAGAGTTTTATTTAATTAGATTAAGCTGCAAGTGCTTTCACTTCATCCCATAGGCGCACAACAAGCTCTTTATCTTCTTCGTTTAGCTCACCGTTGCGGTAAGCTTTAACGAGGCTAGATTCAACTTGATTGTTTAACTCATCAATCGATAAGTTTAATTCTTCTACTTGTGCATAGCCTACTGCTAAGTCAAAGTGACCACGTAAATAGCCACCAGCAAATAGCTCGTCGTCAGTTGCTTTATCGACTAAATCATCAAAATATTGCTGCGCTGCATCAATATAACTTACTAAACTCATTGTTACTTCTCCTCTGGGTGCAGCCCATCTTGATGACCCACTGCATACATAATATGGTCATTGAAACCGGTGGTTACGCGAATATAACCACTTAATTCATCGTCTAACTCACTATCACCCGTATCGGCAATCAGTGGTCGGCCATTCAAGGCCTGTAATTTAGTTTTAGTGGCCACCACAATAATGTTGTCGCGGCCAATAGCACGAATAAGTGCAGGGCTTAATTGCTGATTACCTCGGCCAAAGATATGGCCTTGGCCACCAATTAAGGTGATCACCAATTTGGTTTCTTTACCTTCTGTGAGCTCAAGTAATTGCTGAGCAGTTAAATCCTGCGCAATAAGCTCTTGGTCTGCCACTAAGTCTACACCTAGCAAGGTATTTTCAAGACCCATTTCTTCCATAATTGCCGCGACTGTAGAACCACTGCCCATCACATATAAGCAGTCTTCATCCATTTCACTAACAACATAGGCAGCTATATCGGCAAGCACTAATTCATCGGTTTCTTTACCGCCATTTTTAACGGCCTGTACATAACGTACTTCACTAGGCACTTGCATTTCACCATAGCGCTTAGCTTTTACCGTGCCTTCGCGAAATGCTTCTTCGTCGATATCCATCACATCAGCATCACCAAGGCTTACAAGTTCACCTTTAACTAGCATCTCAACAACACGCCCTGCTGCTTTTGGGGTAATAGCATAAACCCCAGAATGAATTTTGCAGCCTGCAGGAATACCTAATACAGGAGTGCTATCGCCAACAGCATGGCAAATATTGCGGGCAGTACCATCGCCACCCGCAAATAAAATAAGGTCGACACCTTGCTCAACTAATAGCTTGGCAGCCTGCTCTGTGTCATCTGGGGTGGTGATATCGTTTGTGTGGTAAATAACGTGGCTTTGAAAGCCTAGTTGCTTTGCCGTTTGCTCGCCCATTTCACCGTTTACAGTGTAAATGATTAAGTCATCTTGATGGGCAAGCAGCACTTCAAGTGCCGCTCGGGTGCGTAGGTTTGCTTTTGGCTCAGCACCAAGTTGCATTGCTTTTGCTGCGGTATCTGCGCCATCACTGCCCTTTAGTGCGACACTGCCACCTAAGCCGGCAACCGGGTTTACAATTAAACCTAATTTAAACTGCATCAGATAAAGCTCCTGGGTTGCCATGAAAATCGCGCTGCCACGTAAACTGAGCAGCCGTTAGTGGCCATGGGGTTTTATAGAAATCACTCAATGCTTTAAGAAGTGCTGTTGTGCGCTGATTAAAGCCAGATGCTAAAAAGCTCAACACTTGCTGGTGAACTCGCGCTTGAAAATCGAATCGACAGGTTTGCTCACCATTTAAATTATCAACCGATACATTAAAATCAAAACCTGCTGCAGTACTGAGCGCCCACTCTATAGCTTGGGGCTTTACTTCAACTGCTTCAAATTCAGCTTGCTGCTGCTTATCACGACCATCTGGGCAATACCAATAGCCATAATCTTCTTTTAACCGACGCGCCTCACCAGCCACCAGCCAATGGGCTATTTCGTGCAAAGCACTGGCATAAAAACCGTGGGCAAACACAATTTGGTGATAAGGCGTTTGCTCATCAGCAGGTAGGTAAATAGGCTCATCATCACCCTTTATCAAACGCGTGTTATGGCTTTGATAAAAGGTGCTTTCAAAAATAGCGATTAAGTCAGCAATCTGATGCATACGGCTTGAATTCATCTCGTTAAAAGCGTCACTAAAAACGAGGCGAATTGTACGGACTTTTCACTCCAAAGTAAAAGCAACCGCCCTCAGTTACAGGTATTTTGCGATATCAACATCATCGATTTGCTCTGGGTTTAAATAGCGTTTTGCATACTTTAGGTAAATACCAGAAGTTAAAAACAATTTGAACACATCTTCATCAACATGCTGATCGGCTACCATCTTGGCTAAAATATCAATGGCAACACTCAGTGGCTTGGCTTTTTTATAAGGTCTATCGGCTGCGGTTAATGCCTCGAAGATATCAGCAAGTACTAACACACGTTCGGGTATTGATAACTGCTCAGCGGTTAATTTTCGCGGATAGCCTGTCCCTTTTAAAGTTTCGTGATGAGTAGAAGCATAGCGCGGAACTTTCGCTAATTCTTTCGGGAATGGCACACTACCTAGCATACGAATTGTGCTGATCACATGCTCATTGATCTTAAATCGGTCCTCCGCTGTTAACGTGCCTCGTGCCACAGATAAGTTATACACTTCACCAAGGTTATATTTATACTCAGGAATTGCCATGTTAATGCCTAAACTTTCTGGGTACTCAACGGCTTTTTCGTGTGGAATTAAATCACTTGGCTTATCGCTCAGGAGTGACTCTTCAACAGGTAAATGCTGATTTTTCAAATCAGCCATACGCATTTCTTCAAGGGGCGATAAACCTAAACTTGCGTCAAAATGACGCTGCCACTTGATGCTAGCAACCTCATGTAAACGAGACAACTGCGCTTCATCCATAAACTCACCACCAACATTACAAGCGGCAATGAAGCTAAAGTCTGCGTGTAACTTCTCTGTTTGTTGCTCAAGCTTTTGTTTAAGCACAGATTGCTGCTCTGGATGCGCTAATAGTTGCTCATAGTAGGTAATTTTTGCATCACGTAGTAGCACTTCAAATCGGGTGCGTACCTCATGAATACGGTTATAAATGGTTTCGAGCTTAGTGCCTTTATCAACAATATGCTCTGGTGTAGTGATTTTACCGCAGTCATGTAGCCACGCCGCTAAGCGAAACTCTCGTCGCTCATCCGGGGTTTTAAAACTGAACTCAGAAAACGCCTCATCTGTTGAACCTGATGCTGCATCAGCAAGCCAAATACCCAACTCAGGCACACGCTCACAATGCCCTGCCGTATATGGCGATTTATCATCAATGGCTTGCGCTATAAGCTCTACAAACGACTCCATCAACGCTTTTTGTGAGTTTTCATGTTGCTCAATCGAGCGACTCATATCAACCATCGAACTAGCTAAATAATGAATTTCTAAAATATGACTCGAAAGCGTTGAAACCTCATTGTAGTCACGCTGTTGAATTTTTTTATTCTCACCCACTAATTTAAGTATTGGGTTAACGATTGAAGAGGCAAAAAACCAAGAGACAGGCAGCAGCAAAAGCAAACATAACCCTGTAACTAATATTGAGATCTGAATCTTTTCTTTAATAATTGCTAGTACATCGTTTTTAGCCACAAGAACCGCAAAATAATCAATTTCATCAGATTGCATTTCACTACTGAGTGGCAGCTGCAATACAAACATATATTTCTCAACACCATCCTCATTCACACTTAGCATTTTGCCAAATTGATGTTGTCCATTAGCGAGTCCTATGGTTTGCTCATTTGTTTTGATTATCTTGGATAAGTCATCAAACGAGTGATGATGACCTTGTGTTTTACTTTTAGCGATTATTTCACCATCTCCACGATAAACGTACATTTCGGAAGAAACTAGAAACTGCATTTTTTGCTGTTGTTTAATTAAAAATGCACTCAAGCTAGAACTTGCAACATCAATAGCAAGCACTCCTCCCGTTTGTTCAGATTTTATTGTGTACGTATAACCAGGTATCTTTAGTAGATTAAAAATATACTGTCGAGTTTTGGTAACTGTGCCAACTTTTGCATCGTTAAACCATAACCGCTTTCGAGGGTCGTAATCTGGAGTTTGTTTGTATTTCCTATTTAATGATAGGTTTTCATCTAAATAATATGTAGTTTGATGACGAGACTCACCCTGCCCTAACACCTTAAAAATAAGCCATCTATCTTCAGCTCTAAGATCGTTAGGTTTAGGTAATTGAGCATGACCACGTAAATTCACAACTTCGATGAAGTCACCATTAGCATACCCTAACAATAATGAATGAAAGTCTGGGTGTTTGTTTAATACTTCTATTAGAATATTTCGCAAAGAATTATTTTCATCAAAGTTCCCTGAAAACAGTCTGTTATCGTGGATCATAACACTTAATGTATTATCTACCCGCTGATTAATTCGAGTGATGTGGTCAGCTATTTGTTGGCTGGTTGATTTGAATTGTTCGGTTTTGGTTTGAAGGACTAATTTTTCACTGAAATAATAGTGCAGACTGATCGCCACGATTCCAGTTAGCAAGCTCGCTAGTGCAAATATTAATAACACACTTACGCGTATTGAAATTTTAAATCTTCTTTCATTCTGTGAAAACAATGTGCGACTCCCTGCTAGCTCTAAATAATTATCCAGATATAAATAAATCTAATACATTTTGCTAAACTTACACATAAACCAAATAATCTAGACTCGTTAAATTTTTACTACTAACTGATTTCTACCACTACCTTTTGCTTCGTAGAGTGCAGCATCAGCTCTAGCTATCACTGATTTTTGCTGCTCCTCTCGCATTACTGTTAAACCAAAGCTAGCTCTAATTAATAATGAAAGCTCTCCAACTTCAAATGGTTCAGTATTAAGCTTGGTGATCATATTTTCGATTATTTTTGCAGCATCAGACACCGAGCAAAGCGGTAAAACAATAACAAATTCTTCACCACCAAAACGATAAACATCATCGGAAGTGCGTAATGACTGAGTTAAGAAAGTAGAAAAAAGCTCAAGTATGCCATCGCCAACTTCATGACCATGGTTATCATTGACCTGTTTAAAATAATCTATATCAGCCAAAATAACGCACACTTGCTTCATTTTTTGCTGCTGTTGCTTAGTTATCCGTTGATAGTCTTCATAACTATTATCAAAGGCTCTTCTATTCGGTAATTGAGTCAGTGCATCTTTAAATGCTTGGCTCTGCATTTCTTGCGCTAATTGACCTAGTTGCGTATTTCGAACAAAAAGTTCGCGGCGCATTAGGTGCTGATGGGCTGACATAATCATACCCGTTAAGTTCGCTGCAACATGTGCCAAAATAACCATATACGAGGTATGGCTATTAATTTCTTTTGTAAAAAAGATCACAGATAAAGCTATTAAGCTGTAAGCCCACCCGAAAAATGCCGACAATTTGAAAGGCAGTAACGCCGAAAAGTAAAACGTAATAAGAATAATGACGTCAAAAAACAGATGTAAAACATAGGCGCGGTCAAAAGTATAAGCCATTGATTGCATGCTGATTGATAAAAAAACCATAAACAAAGAAATTGCAAGCTTAAACTGCCTTAGAGTTTGAATGTAAGCAAGAACAACAGCACTAAAGATACAAACTGAGACAATAATGCTACGACCAGTCAAAGCAATATTTGGCCAAAAAAATGATTGGATGATCATTTTATCAAAAAAGGTTATAAAAATAGTGAGAAGCGCGATGGTGCAACACAAGAATTGGGCAATTTTTTTATCCTGTTTAAATTTGCTTTGTAAAAATATTTGCTCGACCTGCAATGAATTAAACTGGCAAGCAAAGCGCTTTATTGTCAGATCTTTGTTTAATAACTTTGCAGCAAATGCGCCCATAAATACGTGCCTAATGAAATGAGTAACAGAGGAATGTTCAAATAAAGAGCTATTCCCCTATTATAGAATGATAGTTCATTAATTAAACTAGTCATTTTGTATAGAAATACCTCAAATTAGCCATTAAAAAGCAGGGATTGGTTACAAAGTATTAATAAAATACTCTTTATTTTTTTACCAAGCATTCTCGCCGGCCTCATCAGACTTGACTATATCGGTTTCTTTTAACGCTTCTCGAATCCAGGTTTGCATGACTGGACACGCAAATACATGCTGACAATAAGCTTGTGCAGCACGCGAAAGCGTAACCTGATACGTTTTAAAGCGCAGTACCACAGGTGCAAACATCGCATCAACAATAGAGAACTCACCAAATAACCACGCATTAGGATACCTTTGCTGCTGAGTAGAAAATATCTCATCGATACGGGCAATATCTTTTTTAGCTTGTTCTGATAATTCAACATGCCTTTTAGCGCGAATATTCATTGGCATTTCATTACGAAGTGCAGCAAAACCAGAGTGCATCTCGGCAGCTAAACTGCGTGCTTTTGCTCTTTGGGCTATTTCACTAGGCCAAGCAGCACCATTTAGATAAGCATCATTGATGTATTCACAAATAGCGAGTGAATCCCACACGATTAACTCAGCATCAATAAGGGCCGGCACTTTTTGCACGGGAAACTTACTTTTTAATGCTTCATAAAACTCAGGCGTATCTAAAACTAATTGTTGTTCTGTAAAAGAGATATTGAATTTACTTAGTAAATACCACGCCCGCAATGACCAAGTTGAGTAGTTTTTATTGCCAATAAATAATTGCATTGTGCTTCCTTTAACGTTTAGATTAGACCCACTATAAAACAGCAATTGGGTAATTACTCGCCAATTGTTTTTATGTTAACTATAAGAAATGCTGATACATTATGGATATTGATGCCCTCAGGACTTTTTGCGCCTTTGTTGATACAGGTAGTTTCACCCGCGCTGCAGCACAAATTTGCAGAACCCAATCTGCAGTAAGTATGCAAATGAAAAAGCTGGAACAAGACCTCGCAAGTCCGCTATTTGAAAAGCAAGGCCGTCAACTGGTGCTAACCCATCAAGGCCACCAGCTAGCAAGTTATGCAAAGCAATTGATAGCGCTTCATGATGAAGCCTTTAAGCAATTAAAAGCAGGCACTGGCAATTTACGTGTGCGCATTGGTTGTCCTGACGACTATGCCCACTCTTTACTACCAGAGCTTGTTGATGCCTTACACCAACAGTTTAATGCATTGGATTTACAAATAAGCTGCGCCCCAAGCACTGAGCTTAGAGCCAAACTAGACCAAGGTATGCTCGATTTGGTGATTGCCACTCGCTCGCCAGACAGCGAAGAAGGCTACTTATTGCAATCAAGCCAAGGTGTCTGGGTGAAAAGCCCTGCTTTTGAGATTAACGATTCAACCCCACTTCCAATCGCCTTGTTTCAACGAGACTGTAAGTTTCACCAAGCCAGTATTGAGGGTCTATTAAAAACCGAGCGTCGTTTTAATATTATTGCCTGTTGTGGCTCAGCGGGAGCGTTACATGGCTTGATTGAACAGGGACTAGCAATCGGCAGTATGGCACGAATAAGCATGCAATCAGGTGTGGAAGAGCTGAGCGACAACTCCCTTCCGACACTGCCTGTTATTGATATCGTCCTACTTTACGGTAATCATGCCCACAACCCTCTCAGTCATGAACAGCTTAAGCAGCTTGTAGATTTGATTAAGACATAAAAACATATCAAGCTATAGAAGTTTTACTAACTTACGAGTTCTATTAGGCTCAGTAAGGTATAAAAACTCTGTTAAATCATGGGCACTATTGATCAGCATATGTTGCTTAGGTTGAGTTAATTGCCAACTTTCTGTTGCAGAGGTTGCCAAATCAATACGCTGGAAATTAATAGTATCAGCATGCTCCATTGTGACCGCTAATTGCTGATTACTTACAGATATACCAATAATATCATTGTTAGCTGCCTGCCAAACAGTCTCAATATCTCCTCGGCTATTAACTCGAAACACTTCGTTGCTATTTGAAAAATAGATTTGGTCTTGCTCATCTAAATCCATGCCATAGCAGCTTAAACGTTTCCCTGAGCCTGTAAATGGTGTCAAAGTTAGGCTTGTTAAATCGAATTTTGCAGGGTGAAATGTCTGTCCATCCTCTGCTCGATATGAAACTAAAATCGCGTCTTCATTGTGATACATTTCTCTCAAATAGAAAGAATGATTGCCGTGAGGAATTGTTTCATAAGTACCACTGCTTAAATCAATTTTGAACAATGTATCTTTACTTGCGGTGTAAACCTGCCGTGCGTCCAGGCTCCAAACAATGCCAAATAACTCATGATTATCAGGGTTAGCAAAAATGCGCGTTTGCTTGCCATTATCGTATAAAAACAATTGTTTTAATCCAAAACGATGAGACTCAAAAACAAATTTCGTTGAGTCTGGCGAAAATACAGGTAAAAAGTCGATTGATGAGGTATCAACGAGTTTGGTTAGAGTGTCAGGGTTAGCACGTGTTTGGCTAACAATATCTACATCAACATTCACTAGCTCCATCAAAATAGCTTCAGAGTCTGGCGTGTACTGGGCATCACGAATTATTTGATAATTATTAAATGAAATTAACTGAAGCTCACCATCAAGCTCTAGATTAACAAGCTGATTTCGTTGGCTAATCAATAGCGCTTGATTGTTCGGGTGCCAACTTAACCCTTGAATACCGTTTTCTATGATGGCAATAGTTTGTATTTTTTTACTGGCAAGGTCGAGTACATCAATACGGTATTTGTTTTGCCCCGCTTCAATACCCATTGCGACTTTACGGCCATCTTTCGATAACGCATTAACGAGTAACCAATCTTGCTGTGTAGCGACTAATAAGTGTGTCTTTTGTTTAGATTCTAAGTTAAGTGAAACGAGTCGAGTATCGTTGTTTAGTTTATCTTTTTCTATGTAATAGAGCAGCTTATCAGCATGCCAATCGATGTGGTGACTGGTTACAACGGTGTCATTAAGAACACTCACCGTCGCTTGTTCTAATGGCTGAAAATTTGATAAATCAATGCTTATCGTGTTTAGATATTGTTTCTGCTCTGTGCTTTTCGCAAACGCAATCGCATTATCTGAGGTCGACCACCCCAAAGCATAATAGCTTGCTGCGTCCTTAGTCAGCCTCACTTCTCGCTCTGTCGCAAGCTCTTTAATCCAAATCTGCTGACTTCCTTTCTTACCTCTAACAAAAGCGAGGTACTTACCACTATGTGAAAGTGACAAATTTGCTTCATTTAGTTCACTCGAAGTGAGTGGCATCAACTGAGTAAAGTGAGCATTATCTTGTTGCTTAGGCACTAGTTGCCACGCAATAGCGATAAGGCTTGCTAGTAAAACAAACAGCAACCTAAGATGTTGCGCTTTTAGTTTTTTGCTTTGCCCCTGTGTTGCTTTTTCAAGGCTATAACCACGCTTAGGGTGTGTGATTATAAACTGTGGATTTTTAGCATCTTCTTGGAGTGCTTTTCGTAGCAATGCGATACAGCGCTGAACCGAACTTGGGTTGTAGGTAGCATTAGGCCACACTTTTGCAAAGATTACTTCTTGGCTTACAACTTCACCTTTATTTAAATAAAGAGTATGTAATACATCCATGACCTTTGGCTCGACTATTTGCTCATAATCTTGCGATGAAATTAAACATCGACTCTCATCAATTGCAAATTTACCGATTCGATAACGCGCCACTTACTTCTCCAATAAATATTTACGAATCAAAGATTAAGGTTTTCTTAAGAGAAACTCAAGGGTTACTCCATTGTCACTTTACTCTGGCTATTAGATTGTTTTTGCTATCTCAATATAGGTAATAAAAATAATGTATAAATATTTATCAACGCTTACTATTTTCATCAGTGCTTTTTTAATTTTTCAAATTCAGCCGATGCTTTCAAAGCAACTTCTACCGCAATTTGGGGGTGGTGCCTCTATCTGGTCAGCGAGTTTAGTGTTTTATCAAGTCATGTTACTTATTGGCTATTTCTATGCGCATAACATGGTTCGCTTTCATATTAAGTTGCAGGTAGTCTCCCATATAGTTTTAGTCACCTTTGCCACACTCATTGTTGTGACAGAATTTGCAGTCCCAAATCTCACAAATTGGCCACCTGCGCTTGCGGTGTTTGTTAATTTATTTATAGAAATTGGTCCAATATTTATTCTACTGAGCGCTACCAGCGTTCTTTTACAAAGATGGTATGTGCAAACTGCTTCAGCACAGGTGCCTTACCATTGGTATTCCATCTCAAACTTGGGTTCTTTACTGGCGTTAATAAGCTACCCACTCGTTTATGAATTACTATTTTCTTTAGAGCAGCAAACTACTTACTGGCTATTTGGACTCATCAGCTACTGCTTGTTATTAGCACTTCTAGTAATATTTTTACTAAAAAAAGCACCCGATTTATCAAGAGCGTCGATTCAAACTAGGCCTATCACGCTCTTAAAAGGTAAAGGTCAATGGCTGTTATTAAGTGCCTTAAGCTCAGCCATGTTGGTATCTACCACGCATATGATCAGCACTAATATTCCACCCATGCCATTACTTTGGTCGTTACCTCTTGTAATTTACTTGCTCACTTTTAGTTATACGTTTGCTAACAAAGCAAATTATCAGCGTAATGTGTGGGCATATGCGTTTATATTTTCGGCTTTTGCAGGTCTGCTGATGTTTTATTTTGGCAGCTTATTCAATGCCCTAGCCCAGCTTTTAATTTACAGTCTGATTCTAATAACAAGCTGCATGATTTGTCATGGAGAGCTTAGAAACAAAGCCCCTGAAAACGAGCAATTTACCGTTTTTTATTTTTATATCGCCCTTGGCGGTGTGTTAGGGTCGCTTTTCAGTACGCTCATTGCCCCATTGCTATTTGTTCAGATTGACGAGTATGTACTTACTTTAGCGGTTATTTTTAGTTTTGTGTCTTACTTCCAAATAAAAGCTAAAACAAAGACAAACCAGCTCAAATTCACTCTCGCAACCAGCTCAGTTACTTGGTTAGCATGCTATTGTTTTTTAGCGGTAAACTTTAACCAATATAACGTTGCTACTAGCCGCAACTTTTATGGTTATTTAGCGGTAAAAGATATAAACACACAATTAATAAAAGAAAGGCGCTTAATTGACGGCACCACGATTCATGGCTCAGAGCCACTAAATCCAAACCAACAGTTTGAGCAAAGTTATTACCATCAGCATACTGGTGTCGCTAAATCACTTGCCATATTAAAGCAACACAGCGCACTAAACATTGGCGTCATTGGTTTGGGTGCAGGCGTTTTAGCGCGGTTTGCAGACCAACAGGATAGTATTCACTTTTTTGAGTTAAACCCAGCTGTGGTCGAGATGGCAAAGCGCTATTTCTCATATTTAGAAAACAGTGAAGCTAAGCTCACAGTCAGCTTAGGGGATGGTCGTATTGCGCTAAAAAATAATGCGGACGAAGTATTTGATGTCTTGATTATTGATGCATTTTCAAGTGATGTAATTCCTGCGCATTTACTAACCCAAGAAGCAATGTCACTTTATTGGCAAAGGCTCAATGAAAATGGCGTATTGATTGTGCATATTTCAAATAATCATATCGACTTACTGCCTGTATTACAGGCACATAGCCAACACTTTAATAAGGCTATGTTAAAGTTTAGCTATCAAGGCCATAGCCCATCAGACATAGGCTCAGACTGGGTGGTGCTAACTGATAATCAGGCTTTTTTAAATCGTGTATCTATCAGTGATTTGTCGCCTATTAAACGCTACCCACATAGCGAGCTGGCAATGTGGACGGATAGCAAACACAGCCTACTCCCCTTATTAAAATTCTAACAGGCATAAAAAAGCGCGATGATAATCATCGCGCTCATTAACTGCGTTTTCTTTATTTAAGACTGCGCTTAAATCGAACCTTTTATTGGTCCATGTTCGTGGTTTACATGTGGATTTTGACCACGTTGGCGCAATAAGTGATCCATTAAAGTAATCGCCATCATCGCCTCAGCAATAGGAATTGCACGAATACCTACACATGGATCATGACGTCCTTTAGTGATCATCTCTACCGCTTCGTTGCTGGTATTAATGCTATTACCCGGTATGGTAATGCTTGAAGTTGGCTTAAGTGCGATAGAGGCAATGATGTCTTGCCCTGTCGAGATACCTGCAAGTACACCACCCGCATGATTTGATGTAAAACCATCAGGAGTTAACTCATCACGGTGTTCAGAGCCCTTTTGCTCTACCACATCAAAGCCATCACCAATCTCAACGCCTTTTACTGCATTAATGCTCATTAATGAGTGTGCAAGCTCTGCATCTAGGCGATCAAATACTGGCTCACCAAGACCAACAGGTACATTTTTAGCAACCACTTTAACTTTAGCGCCTACCGAATCACCTTGTTTTTTTAGGTCGCGCATGTACTCATCAAGCGCTTCTAGCTTGCTGGTGTCTGGAAAGAAAAATGCATTGTTTTCCACTTCATCCCAGTTGTAATCTTCAGCTTTAATTGGCCCAAGCTGGCTCAAACAAGCACGCACTTCAATATCGTGAAATTGTTTTAGGTATTTTTTTGCAATTGCACCCGCCGCTACACGAATCGCCGTTTCACGGGCAGAAGAGCGACCACCACCTCGGTAATCACGGATACCGTACTTATGCCAATAGGTATAATCACCATGACCTGGGCGAAATACATCGGCAATTTTGCCGTAATCTTTTGAACGTTGATCGGTGTTTTCAATCAGTAAACCAATGCTAGTACCAGTGGTTTTACCTTCGAACACACCTGAAAGAATTTTTACTTCGTCACTTTCGCGGCGCTGTGTTGTATAACGACTTTGCCCCGGCTTGCGACGGTCTAAATCTATTTGTAAATCGGCCTCGCTAATTTCAAGACCTGCTGGTGTGCCATCAACAACGCCGCCTAATGCAACGCCGTGGCTCTCACCAAAGGTGGACACTTTAAATAGTTGCCCGATGCTATTACCTGCCATTAATTTTCCTCATTCCTAATGACTACTGAGACCGAGCCCTCAGGCTCGGCTTTTAAAACCTGCTGTTAATCTGCGAAATAGTTAACAAGCTGTTGTTTGCTGATCACAAACACGCCAAGACCACCTTGTTCAAATTCAACCCACTCAAACGGAGCGCCCGGGTACAGCTCTTCCATATGTACCATAGAGTTACCAACTTCGACAAATAACAAACCGTTATCAGTTAGATGCTCTGCGGCTTCAGCTAGGATGGTGCGAGTAACATCAAGACCATCATGACCCGATGCTAAACCAAGCTCTGGCTCGTGATGGAATTCACGAGGTAAATCAGCCATATCTTCAGCATCAACATACGGTGGATTAGCTACGATCAGGTCATATTTTTGACCCGGGACACCGCTAAACACGTCTGACTGAATTGGCAGTACACGGTCATTTAGCATGTAATCGCTAATATTAATATCAGCAACTTCGAGCGCTTCATATGAAATATCAACCGCATCAACCTGTGCATCTTCAAATGCTTGCGCAAGTGCAATAGCAATACATGCAGAGCCGGTGCATAAATCAAGAATGCGCGTTACTGAGCTTGGCTCTTCTAACCAAGGTGCAAAGCGATTGTTAATTAGCTCAGCAAATGGCGAACGTGGAATTAACACGCGCTCATCAACATAAAACGGCATACCTGCAAACCACGCAGTGTTGGTTAGGTACGGTACTGGCGTACAATCATTAATACGCTCTGCAATTAGTTCAGCTAAGCGGTTTTTCTCGGTGCTGGTTAAACGCGCATGCATTAGCTCTTTTGGCGCATCGATTGGCAAACTTAATGCAGGTAATAGTAAGCTAACTGCTTCATCCCACGCATTATCTGTGCCGTGCCCAAAGAAAATACCACTGCTGGCAAATTGACTGGTTGTCCAACGTAACCAATCATGCAACGTTGAAAGTTCTGCAATTGCCTCGTCTAAAATTGCGTCTTCTATCTGGAAATGGTTCATGTATGTTCCTTAACTTTCAAAGTCTGTTCTGACGCGTATTGTACCGTCTTTTCAGTTGGTTTTTACTCGATTTTTAGCGTTTTTTTGTTTAGACTGCCGCCATGAAAAAAGATCCCCACGCCAACAACCACATTAGCACTGACGATATTGACTTATTTCGTCAGAGTATCAGTGGTGCCAAAGCATTTAAACAAGACACTATTCGATTCACCAATAAGCCTAAAGTGTCACAAGCGAAGCAATTTTCCCAGCAAAAAAAGCAACATCAGGCAGAATTTTTCTTTTCTGATGAATATGTACCAGACATCGACACTCATGGCACCGTAAGTTATGTCAAACCAGGTCACGATAGCTTTTTAGCAAAGCAACTTCGCCGTGGAGATTACCCACCTGAGTTAACCCTTGATTTACATGGCTTAAATAAAGAATTAGCCAAAGATGAGTTGGCGGGTTTAATTCATGAGTGTAAAAAACAGCATTACTATTGCGCTTGTGTTGTGCATGGCATTGGTGAGCGCATACTTAAACACAAGGTACCGCAATATTTAGTTCAACACCCTGATGTGATTGCTATGCACCAAGCGCCTCTTGAATTTGGTGGTAAAGGTGCTGTACTTATTTTAATTAATCTTCCACAAAGTGATGAGTTCAGACGCTAACGTCTTCTTGTCATAAGGCCTAAAGTGCATATTTTTTCGATTATCTTTCCACTGATTTTTATCGTGTTAAGTGGTTACATCAGCTCGCGAAGCACGTTTTTATCGAAAGAGCATATTGCAGGGTTAAGTAAGTTTACTTTTTACATTAGCGTGCCTGCTTTTCTATTTTTAAATATGGCCCAAGCCGATTTACAAAATAGTGTATCTATTGCAGGCTTTTTGAGTTTTTACATCCCGGTATTGGCCATTTACGCCCTCGGCTATGTTATTGACCGCTACCTCATTAGCAAGCAATCTGCGCCGTCACGTCATGCTGTATTTGCCCTTGGCAGTAGTTACTCAAATACGGTACTGGTAGGTTTGCCTATTATTATTGCAGCACTTGGGCAACAGATGGTCGGTATTGTATTTATGATCATCACTTTTCATAGCGCACTTTTGTTTACCCTCACCTTTTTGCTCAGCGCTAAATCGCAGCAAACATTCTCTTGGCGAGCATTTGCTAAAAACATGCTGCTCAATCCAGTCGTGTTAAGCATCAGTAGCGGCTTGGCTGTTAACCTACTTGGCTTTACACTTTTTGATGATTTTGCAAATGGCCTGAGTCTACTTGCGAAACCTGCCATTGCCTGTGCGTTATTTGTATTAGGGGCGAACCTTGCGTTTTATAAAGTGGCCGACAACTTACAAGCATCACTCATTGCAACCATCATCAAGCTTTTAGTGTTACCGTGCGGGGTCTACTTTTTTGCAGGCAGCGTATTCAACCTAGAGCAATCATTACTGAACGTGTTAGTACTTTTAAGCGCCTCTCCTTTAGGGGTCAACGCTTATCTAATCGCCAATCAAATTAAGCAACACCAAGCGACACTGGCAAGTAGCGTCGTGCTTTCAACTGTATTGAGTGTAGTGAGCTTTAGTGCTTGGTTAAACATATTACTCTAGCTAGAAGTCATTACTAAAAATATTGAAAAAGCAGTATTTAATATATTCGCTATAATGAACTTGACTTATAATTGCACAACATCGTCTTTTAACTAATCACAAATTTATAAGCACCACTTTAGAAAGGCTTTCAGTGAAAACGATTTTACGGCATCAACGAAACTTATATAGCATTTTAATTTGCATCATTTTCGTCATAGGTTACGCATCTTATCTCACTATAAGTAATATAGTGGCTGAACAAAGTCGCTTACAACAACAGTCTATTGCCCCTGTTTTTTCATTGGTTGTCGAAGAACTCTACAAGCCTGTTCATACTGCTCAAGCCTTAGCGAGCACAGGAAGCTTAAGTAACTTACTTACTGATAGTGAACTAGACCAAGCCGTCATTCTAAACCACTTAGAACAGCTTCAGGAAAATTTAAATATGCTCGTTTTTTTAGCAAGTGAGCAACAACAAATGCAATTTAATTCTGATGGCACAACGATTGATTTACAAAAAGAGAATATCGAGTGGTATCCAAAAGTAAAAGCAATGCAAGGCGATACCGTTGCTATCTTAGGAAACCGCGAGAACGTACATTTATACGTAGATATCAAAGTTTATTCTGAGCAAGGCGACTTTTTAGGCTTTATAGGTGTAGGTAAAAGTCTTCAGTCATTTTGGGAAGCTTTTCAACAATATAAAGCTACACATGGCTACGACTTACTTTTTGTCAATAATGTTGACGAGGTGGTGCTTTCTTCTCATCGAGACTTTCAAGCACAGTTTACTGATATTGTTAACTTAAATGAACTTAGTTGGTTCAAAAATGCGGCACAAGAGCTGGCCAACATGGAGAATTTGAGCAGTATCATTATCCAAATAGAACAGGATGATCATGTTGTTACGCAATTCAACTTGCCCCAGCTAGATTGGCGAGTTTTTTTAATATCGCCTATGGCTAAAAGGCAAGCAGAAATTAACTATGCATTTTTCAGTCACAGCGCTCAATTGGCTGCAATTTTGTTTTTCTTATTATTGTTTATTTATGCTGCATTTGCTTATCAACGTAAAAGTATTGAGGCAAGAATAAACATAGATCCACTCACAAAACTAGCGAATAGAGACAAAATAAACCACTGGTTTGAAGAACATACCGAAAAAGAGAATAGCCTCGCTTTAATCATGGTTGATATTGATCATTTTAAGAACATTAATGATCTGTATGGCCATAATACCGGAGATAAGGTTATTAAAGAGGTAGCAAAAATACTCAGAAGCAACTTAGGAGAGCAAGATGTTGCTAGCCGTTGGGGAGGTGAAGAATTTATTATTTTTATGCCTAACACAAGTCTATCGGTTGCGAGCCAGTTAGCTGAAAAAATTAGAAAAGACATTGAGTTAAATTTATTTACCGTAAATAGTCAATCATTAGAGGTGACGGCAAGTTTCGGAGTTACTCAAGCACAAAGAGCTGAAAAACTTGAGAGCATTGTAGCTGATGCTGATAGAGCGTTGTATGAAGCAAAGCAGCAAGGCCGCAATCGTGTGCGTAAAGCTTTTTAACTTAAAGCCCACCCGATACATCGATAAAACTGCCTGTTGTGAATGAGGCTTGCTCACTTGCCAAAAAGTAAATCGCTGAGGCGACCTCTTCTGCTTCACCACCACGCCCTAGCGGCAACTTAGATTTTAACCTATCAACTCGGTTTGCTTCACCGCCATCGCGGTGCATATCGGTATAAATAAGGCCTGGTCTTACCCCATTAACCCGAATACCTTTACTCGCGACTTCTTTAGCAAGGCCTATCGTGAAGGTATCAAGCGCTCCTTTTGATGCGGCATAATCTAAATATTCATTTGGTGAACCTGTGCGTGAAGCACCCGATGAAACATTCACAATACTGCCTTTGTCCATACGCTTTATTGCTTCGCGCGCGCACAGAAAGGCGCCAGTAACATTACAGCTTAAAATAGCGTTGATACGCTTAGCATCCATCTCTAATAACGGCATTTGTGGCATCATCATCGCTGCGTTATTAACTAACACATCTAACCGAGAAACCTGAGTATCTAATTTAGCGAACATGGCGAGTACTTGCTGCTCATCGGCTATATCAGCTTGCAACAAATAGGCATTCACGCCAAGCGCTTTTATCTCATCAGCGACCGGCTCTGCACTTGCGTGATCTGACTTATAGTTAATACACACATCATAACCATGTCTCGCAAACAGTTTTGCTGTCGCTGCCCCTATACCGCGGCCGCCTCCGGTAATAAGAACCACTGGATTCGTATTCATTCTGACTCCTTGAAAACTAACCTAAACTGCTCACACACCAACGGCATCTCAGGGTGACATTGATAGCCTGTACCTGCGAGCTCTCGCTGATAATAATCCCAATGCACATGCTGCCAGTACTCAAGGCTTTTGTCGCCCTCACCTTCTAATGCGGCGTAATCGGCGCTTATTTGATTATATGGGGTAATAGTTACAGAGACGGTTTCAATAATGCCGAGGGGCTGTCCCTGCCAATTGGTAAAAATAGCTAAATCACCAACTTCAGGAAGGGTTTCATTATTGGCTTTAAACCAATAAAGTGAAGGGGTTGTGGCTTGTTTTACGCCATTTAAAACCAGTAATGCGCATTCATTAGCATCTTGCTCATTGTCACAAAAATGCCAACTTGGTAGTTCAGTCACTGCGCGGCCTGATTGCTCATTAAAGCGAGCAATCAGCTGCGCGATACGCTGCTCGTTACTTAACTGCTGCAACGACAGAAATCTCTACAAGTAGTGCGTCACGCGCCATTTTTGCCTCAACACAAGCGCGAGCAGGCGCATGACCTTGTGGTACCCAAGCATCCCAAACTGCATTCATCTGTGCAAAGTACTCCATGCTCTTCAGGTAAATTGTGGCGCTTAGCATGTGCTCTTTGCTACTACCTGCTTCAATAAGTAGCGCTTCGACCTTATCTAGCATGGTTTGAGTTTGTTCGGTGATATCTTTTTCGGCATCAGCACAAACTTGGCCGCATAGGTATACTGTGCCGTGATGCTTAACGATGCGGCTCATACGCGCACCGGTTTGTAAACGTTCGATTGTCATAGTAATAGCTTAAAAAATTAACAGTGGCGCTAATTTAGCAAATCCACTGTTAGATTTCGACGTTATTTGGCGAGTGAATACTAAGGTAGTGACTGCGCTGTTTGTGTTCATCATATTCGATAACAGCAATCGCCCCGGTATTGAAAATAGGCATATGGCCTGGACTTAACTGATCAACTAAATAGCTAACAATAGGCATATGAGCAACGACCAACCAAGTATTGCAGTCTGGATGCATAGCAATCAAGGTTTCGAGGTAATCAGCAGCAACTTGCGGCACACCATCAGGGGTAATGTCGTTACAGGTTTCATTAAATTGTAACGAAATATGTTGCGTAGCATCGGCAGCTGTTTGTTGAGCACGAATGTAAGGACTTACCAACAGAGCATCCGGTTTATGATGTGTTGCTAACCATTGCCCCATTCGACTAGCTTCTTGGTGACCGGTCTCGGTCAGTTGTCTTGCTGCATCATCTGCTTGCATTGGCGTTGCTTCGCCATGGCGCATGATTAAGATTGTTTTCATAAAAAATCAACCGATTAAAGAATATAAAACAGTAGCCAGTTTGCTTGATTGTTCGCTATATTAGAATATCATCACTAGATACATTAAACATCCGCTTATGATATTCAGGTAGATTTTCGTAGCTCTGTCTTTTTTAGCTTTCCTGAAAATATCATCTGTTGTTAGGACATTAACGCACTCTTTCAGGAGCATCTTTTGAATATCAGCCGCAATGATAACAGAACATATCAACCCCTAACACTGGACAATGGTCTAAAAGTACTTTTAGTGCAAGACTTAGAGTCAACAAAATCAGCGGCTTCTATGGCAATTAACGCAGGCCATTTCGACGATCCTCTTGACAGACAAGGCCTTGCGCACTTTTTAGAGCACATGCTTTTTTTAGGCACTGATTTGTACCCAGAATCGGGCGGTTTTTCTAATTTTGTATCACAATCTGGTGGCAACACCAACGCCTGGACTGGCACTGAGCACACTTGCTACTTCTTTGATATAAACAGCCAGCAGTTTGCTGAAGCACTAGCACAGTTCAGTCGTTTTTTTATCGCACCACTACTAAATCCTAAAGAGACTACAAAAGAACGCAATGCCATAGACGCAGAATTCAAACTAAAAATAAAAGATGATGGCCGACGAATTTATCAGGCTCACAAAGAAACGGTGAACCCAGCACACCCTTTTGCAAAGTTTTCGGTTGGTAACCAGCAAACCCTCGCGGATCGTGAGGGCTGCATCAGTGATGAGCTTCGTGCTTTCTTCGATAGTCATTATCAGGCTCAGTGGATGACACTGGTGGTCTGCAGCAATGAAGATATTGCGACCATGACCACCTGGGTAAAACAGTTATTTAGCGAAATAAAAGGTCAGCCAAAAAGTAAAGAGATTATAGAGCAGCCACTTTACCGTAAACAAGACTTAGGTAAGGTGTTACACATTGAGCCACATAAACATATGCAAAAGCTCATTATTAGCTTTGCGATGCCAAATATAGATGACTTTTATCGTCACAAAACCGTTAGTTTTATCGCTCACTTACTTGGCTACGAAGGCAAAGGATCGCTGTACTCTATTCTAAAAGAGCAAGGCTGGATCAATGCCCTCTCAGCAGGTGGTGGCATTAATGGCAGTAACTTCAAAGATTTTAATATCAGTATGGCGTTGACTGATGAAGGTATTGAATACTATGAAGATATCGTCGAAATGGTGTTTGAGTATATCTGCTTAATTAACCAAAACTGCGATAAATTGCCGCGTCTTTATCAAGACAAAAAGAACCTCTTGCAAATTGCCTTTGATAACCAAGAAAAAGCACGTTTAATTGATTGGGTGAGTAACTTAAGCATTAATATGCAGCATTACGATGAAGCCAATTATGTGCAAGGCGATTATTTAATGGAAGGCTTTAACCGCTGCGCTCATGAAATTGCCATGCAATGGCTAACACCTGATAACATGCGCTTGGTACTCATTCATCCAGGTGTTGAGCCTGAGCACACTACAGCTTGGTACAACACCCCTTATAAAGTAGAGGACATTTCAACAAGTTGGTTAGAAGCGCTAAGCGAAATAAACACGCCATTACCACAGATGTGCTTACCAAGTGCTAACCCATACCTCACCAAAGAAGTTGAGTTATTGCCTTTAGAAAAGCCAACTAAATCACCAGAGCTTTTAGTCAAAAGAGAGGGCTTTGATTTTTGGTTTAAACAAGATGCGACTTTCAGAGTGGCAAAAGGGCATTTTTACTTAGCGATGGACTCAACCTTTGCGATTAAAGATGTTAAGCACATGGCCCTTACCCGCTTATTTGCAGACTTGTTTATGGACAGTGTAGCTGAGCAGTTTTATCCGGCTGAGCTTGCTGGCCTTAGTTATCACTTAACCTCTCACCAAGGCGGGTTAACTCTACACACTGCCGGTCTTTCATCGAGTCAGTTGGAGCTAGTTAATGAGTTACTTGAAGCACTCTTTAATGTTGAAATCTGCGCAAAACGCTTTGCTGAGTACAAAAAGCAGCTAGTTAGACATTGGCGAAACAGCAATCAAAACAAACCTGTTAGCGAGCTATTTAGTATTTTGGGTGCGCAAATTATGCCATGGAACCCAGAGCCGAATGCCTTAGCGCAGGCTTTAAAGGATACGAGTTTCCATCAGTTTAATTGCTTTAGAAATGAGTTTTTTAAAGCCTTGCACGTTGAGTCTTTTTTACATGGTAACTGGCAACGCTCTGATGCGCTTAAGTTCCAAAAACAAGTGACTGAGCACTTAGCTGGCAGCACCACAATTATTGATTTAACGCGACCACTAAACGATATAACCGAAGTAGATCAACAGCGCTTCATGTTAAATTGCAGCGATCATGCAATGGTACTGTACTATCAAGCACAAACGGATGACACCAGCGAAAAAGTGCAAATGATGGTACTTAACCATTTAATAAATCAAGATTACTTTAATGAGCTAAGAACAAAGCAACAACTCGGCTATTTAGTTGGTGCAGGCTATGCTCCGTTTAATACCCGTGCGGGTATCGCATTTTATGTGCAGTCACCTAAGCACAGTGCTGATGAGATACTTCAGCGTCACCAGCAATTTATTAATAATTATGTATCACAAGTAAACAGCATTTCTGAACAGCAATGGTTAGATACCAAAGCGGGTCTTGTCACACATATTGCTGAAAAAGATAAAAATTTACGCTTACGCTCGCAACGTTTATGGTTGGCAATCGGTAATCGCGATACTGAATTTAATATGCAACGGCAGCTTTTAGAGGCACTTGATAAGTTAAGCCTTGCTCAAATGCAGCAGTATATTACCGAAACCTTTAGTGAAAACAGGCCAAGAATAGAACTTTTAAGTGAGCCAAAGGCCAAAAAACAGCCAAAAACAACCCTTTCTTCGCATTCTCTTTGACTCGAACGTGAGCTTAGATTAGATTAATTGTTGCGAATTAAAGTAATGCATTAATGACAAAAATAATAAAAATGATTTCTGCTTTTTTAACAATAAGTATGGCTGGGATTTTTTCTGCATCCGCCAGCCCCATAGAGCTTGAACAGAGCACATTGTTGCTTATTCCAAGTGCTATCATGATGCTGTTATTGCCATACTTATTATTCATAATTTTTAAACTAAAACGCTCTCGACAGCAACTTCGTATCTCAGAACATCGTTTAAAAAGTACCGTAGAAGGTAGTGGTGACACCCTCTGGGACTGGAATATTAAAACCGGCGAGGTGCTACGAATTAATGATAAATACACTTCAGATACAAATAGTAGCAGCGGCTTTCCCCCTAATCGCGAATTAATTCACCCACACGACTTACAACACGTCGAAACAGCTCTTAAAAAACACTTCGCCGAGCATACCGCTTTTTTTGAAGCGAGTTACCGCATTAAAGACAGCTTTGGTCGTTGGCACTGGGTACTAGATCGCGGCAAGATCATCGAAAAAGACGCAAACCTCAACCCTTTGCGTATGACTGGCACTGTAAGAGATATTTCTCAGCTGAAATCAACAGAAGCACGTTTAAACCTATTCGCTAAATGCGTTGAGTCGCTAACTGACGCCATTGCTATTTACGATAAAAACTTCAAATTGGTTGACTTAAACCCAAGTTTTTTAACACTATTTGGTGGTACACGAGAGCAATACTTAAAGAAAGATTTTACCTTAAATGGCTATGACCAAAGCTATGTAGATGAAATTAAAGCCACTGTAAAAGCGACAGAACACTGGCAGCAAGAGGTAAAACTTCGCAATGCGAAAAGACAGCTGTTACCAATTGAAATTTCAATTGATGAAATCAAAAATGAGCACAACCAAATATGTAACTACGTAGTTGTTTTTTCAGATGAAACTGAGCGTAAAAAAGCAGAGTCACAATTACATAACTTATCAAACCGTGACCGTACAACGGGCTTACCTAACCGAAACTTGTTTTTCACCAACCTGAAAAAGCTCGCTAAGCAAGATAATCATCACGCTTTGTTAGTGTTTGACCTAGATAACTTTAAGAAGATTAACGACTCTCTAGGTCACCAACTTGGTGATAGCTTATTGTCTAAGCTTGCGATGCGCTTGAATAAGTTAACCCGCGAAAAAGATGTGTTTTACCGTCTTGGCGGGGATGAGTTTGCGCTCGTAATGTCGGGCACCAACGATATTCATACTATCACTCGCATGGCTAAACTCTTTTTAGCCGCAATTGCTACACCTTTTAATATGGCAGGCCATGAACTGGTGATCACCTCAAGTGTCGGTATTGTGCTGTTTCCTGAAGATGGTAATACCCCCGAGTTATTACTTAAAAATGCGGATACAGCCATGTATCACGCTAAGAAAAAAGGTAATAGCTATCTGTTTTTCAACGACACAATGAACCGTGAAGCGGTTAAACGCTTACAAATCGAAAACTTAATGCGTTACGGTCTAAAAGAAGACCACTTTGAAGTGTACTACCAGCCAAAAATGAATATTCGTACAGGTAAACTAGATGGTATGGAAGCCTTGGTACGCTTCATTACCCCGAAAAAAGGTGTAATTAGTCCAGGTGTGTTTATTCCTATTGCTGAAGAAACTGGGCAAATTATCGAAATTGGTGAAGTTGTTTTAAACAAAGCATGCCGCGATGTAAAGGCGTGGATTGACCAAGGGTTATTCAACGGTCGTGTTGCAGTGAATTTATCCGCTAAACAGTTCAGCTTGCCCGATTTAACCACCCGTATTGATGTGATTTTGCAAAAGAATGAACTGCCCTCTTACTTCCTTGAACTTGAGATCACCGAAGGTACGGTTATGGACGACCCAAACGAAGCTATTTCTGTCATGCGCTCACTCAGTGCCCGAGGTATTCACCTTGCAATGGATGACTTTGGTACAGGCTACTCATCGTTAGCTTATCTAAAACAGTTCCCGCTTAATACTTTGAAAGTTGATAAAGCCTTTATTGACGACATGCAAACAGAACGTGGCCGGAATATGGTCGACTCGATTGTAACCATTGCTCATAACCTTGATTTACATGTGGTTGCAGAAGGCGTTGAACAAGCCGAACAAGTCATGATGTTAGAGCAGTTAAAATGTCAGACGGTACAAGGTTACTATTACTCAAAGCCACTATCACAGCCAGAATTTACCGCCTTCTTACAAAAGCAACTCGATAAATCTGCGCCTAGCCTACTAAAAACAGCAAAAGCTTAAGGTCGCCAGCCACACGATTGATGGCCAACGTGACGCACAAATGCGCGGCGGTAGTGCATGTTAAATAAACACCAAGCAACAGGCCCAAGCACACCGCCTAACAGCATCCAGCGCTTTACCGGCATTCCTTTAGACAGAGACTCTAAATACATCACCAAAATAAATACACAACTCAAAAAGATAAATAACACACAGCACCTCATAAAAATCAGCGGCAGTGTACATAATTTCCGCAAGCTTTAAAACTTCACTCATGCTATAACCTCTATAAGGCTTATTTATACTGGCCTTTATGTTACAAAGCTTTACTTTCTAGGCTGTTGAAATGATGTACAAAAAGCAACCTCACTGTTATTATCGATGCGTGCTATCAGCACAAAGGAATATAAAAAATAATTATGAGGAATCGTTATGTCTGAAGAATCAGCTAACATCTATGAAGCACCAGAAGCTGAGCTTACTCAGCAAAATAATGGTGGTAATAAACCTATTTTAAACTTTGACCGCTTCTCTGCTTGGGGCGTGTTCTTTTTGAGCCTTTTTACATTGGGTATTTACTCAATTTACTGGCTAGTAAGCCGCGCAAACAAAGCAAACGCGCTTGCTAAACATCAAGTTAACCAAAACTTAATTTATGGCTATATTGCTATTTACGCAATCAACTTTGTTTTGGCATTCACCGATATTTCTGAAGTCTTGTCTGCTATTGCTTCTATTATTTCTTTAATTGTTGGTCTGGTATTCATTTTCTCGTTACGTGCCTCACTTAAAGAGCTAATCAATGAAGGCAGTAACGAACCAGTGCATTTAAGTGGCATACTGACATTTTTCTTTTATGCTATTTATTTCCAATACAAAATCAACGAAGCTATTGATAATCAAAAATAATCGTTTCGTTATTTATTGAAAAAGGCATTGAGTTCAATGCCTTTTTTATTGCTAGCTAGTATTACAATGCCCCGGAGTGCTTCACATTTAAATAGGTGTTAAGCACATGCGGTAGTAGCTGCTCAGGGTTACAGTCTATGGCTATCACCCCTTGTTTTTTCAGCTTTGCCATATTGGCTTTATGTGAATTTAACAGTGCTAAAGCTGCACAATAGCTGGTTGCATCTTCGTACTTTTCTATAGGCTCATCGAGTACTTCATTTATAGCACGGTTATTAATATTAATAAGTGCCACTAAGTGGTGTTTTTGTAATAGCTTAATTGCAGGCATTAACTCATCAATGCTTTGCTCATCAAGGGTGGTAACTAATAACACTAAAGAACGTTTACTGCGTTTAGCAATTAATTGGTTCACAGCCACTAAATAGTCACTGCTGCTCTGATCTGGGTATAGATCATAAAAGTGATTCATTACCCGTGATACATTCTGTGCACCTTTTACATCAGGTAACCAACGCAGATTTTGGTTAAAGCTTTGCATGCTAAACCAATCACCTTGCTTTAAAACTGTGTGCGACAGCAGTAACAATGCATTTAAAGCATGATCAAAGTGGCTACCTTCATTGGCTTCGATGGCCATTTTTTTAGAGGCATCGAGCATCACTATAACATGTTGGTTTTGCTCTTCTTGATACTCTCGAGAAATGAGTTTTCGACGCTTACTAGTCGCCTGCCAGTCTATTTGTCTAACACTATCACCTTGGCGATATTCGCGTAATTGCTGAAATTCGATACCATCACCGCGCTTTTTAGTGAGCTTTAAGCCTGAAATAGGCTTATTCACTACGCCATTTAAATGCTGCTTTGAAGTCACACGGCTAAAATCGGGATACACTTTTAGTTGAATCGCTTGCGCAGCTAGCCAGTTTGTTTGCCAAAGCCCAAATGGCGACCCAACCCTAAGTTCAATGGCACTGATCTGCGCATCGCCTCGCTTGTGAGCGCGTAATGTAAAGCTCTGCTTTGCTTGTTGCATTGCATCAATAAACACCGTTTGCTGTGGCTTTTGCAGCTCAATTGCATTGCTCAAATGAACACTGACATCTAGCATGGTCGCATGCTTCGCTTTGTTTTTAATCACTATCTGCAAGGGTTGGCGTCGATACAAAGCCATGTTGAGGTTCGTTTGTGCGCTTACTTCAAGTAAAGGCTCTGACTTTGCCGCCATATAATCGAAAAATGCGAGCAATAAAGGCACTAGGAGCAAGGCCGTTAACACTAAGCTGTCAACCGATGCAATGGCACAGACAAACAACAATAACAGCAACAAGGCTGTTAATTGTACTAAGCGTTTTGCAGGTCTATGCTTGATGCGATTCATGAGCGCGGCGCTTCAACACTGGCTAAAATGGCATTGATCACTTCATCAAATGACACCCCTTCCAGCTCCAGATCAGCCGATAAAATTAATCGGTGCCTTAAAATATTCACTGACACTGACTTCACGTCATCTGGGGTTACAAAGTCACGACCATTCATTAATGCCATTACTTTTGCGGCTTTAATAATATTAATTGAGGCACGTAACCCTGCACCGTGCAACACGCCCTGCCAAGTTCGTGAACTACGCACGATATCAACGGCATAATTAAGTATTTGTTCGTCGACTAAGATATCTGCACAAAGCTGTTTAATTTCCGCAATACGCTTAGCATCTAATACTGCTGGCAGCTGCTCTACTTTGGTTTCATTAGACACAATTTGTGTATTCAGTTTTAAAAGCTCAACTTCCGATTCATGAGAAGGAAAACCAAGCTCAACTTTCATCATAAAGCGGTCTAATTCAGCCTCTGGCAGCGGATACGTCCCCTCTTGATCTAATGGGTTTTGAGTGGCTAATACCATAAACGGTGAATCAATAGATAATGACTCCCCATCAATGGTGATTTGTTGCTCTTGCATCACCTCAAGAAGGGCTGATTGCGTTTTTGCGGGTGCACGGTTGATTTCATCAGCCAGTAAAATATTAGTAAATGCTGGGCCTTTTTTGATATTAAATTCACCTGATTTCATATCATACAAACTATGGCCAACAACATCTGAAGGCATTAAATCCGGTGTAAACTGCACTCGCGAAAAGTCTACATTTAAGCTTTTTGCTAAGGCTCTAACCAGTAGCGTTTTACCAAGCCCTGGAACCCCTTCAAGTAACACATGACCACCCGCAAAGAGCACCGTAAGCACATCTTCAACAATGGCATCTTGACCAACTAACACACGCGAAATGTTATGCTTTACTTGTTTTACTGCATCAGCTGCCTCAACTAAGCTCATGCGATTAGTGTCTAATTCCGTGCTCATAAGGCATTCCTTAATTGTTTAAATCGTTTTATATATTCTGTTCGTTGTTCTTTGGACTCAGGCAACTTGCTAGCAAGCAACTCAGCCACCTGTTGTTTTTCAAAATGAGTTAAATTAGCGATGATCTGCGCCTGTTTTTCAGCACTGAGCATTTTAAAATTAGGTACTCGCGACTCAACTTTGGCGTAAAAATCTTTTTCTAGAGCAGTAAATAACACGGCTTCGTGACCATGCTCAGAATAAAAGTTTGCTACTGCTCGAATATGCTGATTAAAGCTGGTTTTTACATCGAAGTCAGGAGCATAAGAGCGGCCGATGCGACTACTGATGTGCCATACTGCAAGCACAATTAATAACAGCAACGTCACCACACATTGCCAGCTCCAGTGCCATAATTTGGCAAACCAATTTGGGTAAGTCAGGTAAGGGACATAGGTTACTTTTTTAGCCCCTTTACTTAACCAAAGTAATAAGCTGCCATGATCAAGGTGGCGAAGTCGGTAATTAGTAAAAGGTAACAGCGATGGCATCACAATGACCCGACCTTGACCAAACGCAAAGTCACACATTAGGGTGTCGCCGTTATCATTATTGGTATTCACACCGGGGCAGTTTTCAATAAAAAAGGCACGGCTTAGCTCAAGGTCAAGCTGAGTGTTTTCATCAATTGAGAGCGTACTATTTTTATGCCCCTCTTTGAGCATTGCAAAATCATATTCAAACACATCTTCTTGGCTTTCTATATTAATACTAAGCTGACTAAAAAATACGGTGCTATCAATTGCCAGCTCATCACGTTGCCTGTTTAATACATAAATCAAGCGTCCGCCTTCAGCGACCCAATCAGCCAGCTGTACATCTAACAGGTAAGAATCAGCAAGCACTGCCTCATCTAAAATTAAGATACTTTGTGGGTCTATGTTTAACTCATCACTTTGAGCTTGCTCTGCCAAGCGCTTGTTTTTATTCCAATCGATACCATTGGCTTTAAGTAGCCGTTGAGCCATCGTAAAGTTATCTTTTGCGACATCACTATGAAAGCCAATCTCTATTTCTTTTTTCTGCCAATCTAAAGAGGCAATACCCGCAATAGCAAATAGGCTAAACAATACGAGCGCCGCAATAAGCACAACCTTAAGCTTCATGGGCTTGTTCCTTAGTCTCTGCTGTCATAGCTGTAATTTGCTCAATCAGCTCGATAAAGTCGATATCAGGGGTTTTATGGCCCCAAGCGACCGTGACCCACGCAGAAAATAAGCGAGCAAAAATTGCTTGCCCTTGATTTGGCACCCTAGCATCAATTGCACGTTTACATTCGCGCTCAGTCATCGAGCGGTGTAAGCGCACTTCATGTCGTTGCTGCGCCCAACTCAGCGCATGATGAAGCAAATACGCCAGCGCCAAGCGGTGCTGCCCTTGCTCAAAACACTGCTTTGCAGCAGCAATTAAATCAGTAGGTAAATCCTTACTTTTAATTTCTGCAAATAAGGTTGGGATCACTGGCTGTTCATTCACTTTACTGCGCTCAGGCAAGCTTAAGTTGGCAAAAAAGCCACGTTTTTGCATCAGGTAATACACTAGCCAAATAACTAATAAGCCGACCAATACCCAAACTAACACGCCAAACACTTCACCAATGGCAGTAAATACATCGATAAGCCAAGACCAGTCACTATCTGATGAACTCGCTTTTGCTTCGATATTTGGCACCCACGTAGTCTCGGTTTCGATGACATTAGGCTCATTATAAAGAGCAGTAACTTGCTCTTTTACCGCTTGCTTATCGATTTGCTCTGCATAGCTTGTTGATGGTTGCAGCGTAAATGTTGTCAGCAGAAGAAGTGCTACAGCACTGACTACGCCTGCAAGACGGGTGCGAATATTTTTAAATGCCAGCTCGATATCCCAGCCCTCTAGTTCAACTCGGCGGTGTAAATAAGCAAGGAAACCGCCAGTAACAAAAAGCGGCGCCACTAATGAAATACTGAAGATATAAATAAAGTTAAACGCTATCTCAACCCAGATTGGCGCTTCAAAAATTTGGTACATGGCTTCTTGTGCAGAGAATGAATGGGGCACAAGTGCAATTGTCAGTGCAGATATTCCCATCAATAAGATAAACTCAAAATGTACACAAAACAGCATCCACAATGTCTGCTTAGGCTTAGTTGAAGCAAACAACACCTGCTTACGTTTGGTTTTGCGTTCACCTGATAGTCGTTCAAGTTGCTCTACGGGGGCTAAAAATGCTCTATTAGGGCTGAGCCTAAAAACGGTTAAATGCGCAAGCATATCAGTCATTTTTAACTGCTTGAGTAACTTTAAGCTACTCATTATGCTGGCTGGCTGATTGAAAACCGCTTTTGACATGTAATCAAGTAATGGTCGCTCAAATACAGGTTTAAGCCACCAAACAACAAAGCCGCCTATGCCCCAGTTTACTAGAAAACCAACAATTAAAAATACGGGCACGGCCATCATCAAATACAAAGAGACCAATGCGACAGCATGCTGCTTAACTAGCAACACTGTTAAATCAAAGGTTTCGTAAGCACTGCGCTTGCGAGGATTGAAGCTAAGACGATTAAGCTCCATAGCGCATTCCCCTGTACAAGCGAAAAATGACATAAGCCCAACAACCGCTGCCAACTAAATATTTAATTTCGTTAGCAATATCACGGGGTGACCAAAATGCTTCGATAAAAGCGGCAATGACTAACATTAAAAATGCGCCAACAATCAGTGGAAGTGCTTTTTGTGCAGCCTGTTTCATCGCATATGCGCGGGTATACTGTCCAGGGTTTAACAAGCCATAACCTATTTGACACCCGGCCGCTGAGGCAATGATGATAGCGGTTAACTCAAACGAGCCATGGGTTATTACAAACGAAAAGAACGGCCCTTCAAATCCAACATTGACAATGTGAGCTGCAACGGCACCAAAATAAAAACTATTGAACAACAAGAAAAAAGCAGCGCCAACACAGAACAGAACACCACCTGCAAACATCTGAAATGCAATGCCAATATTATTGTAAATATAGACCCCGAACATCATCAGATCTTGTGATGCGCCGCGCTCAGCCGTTTGAACGCTACCACTGGGGTTATACATTTGTTCGATATTAAGGACGGTGCCTTGCCCTAAAAATGTATACGCGGCATCAGGGTCAATTGTCACCCAAATAAAAGCAATTAAGGCCAATCCCCAAAATGCCAATAAGTTAATGCCAAGCATTAAACGATTTTCATACAGTGCACGTGGAAATGCCGTGCGGGCCACATGCCATATTTCAGAAAATTGATTGCTTCGAGATAAATAAAGGCGCTTTTGTCCTAATTGCACCAGCCTGTTTATTTGCTCAATCAACACTGGGCTGTATTGACGACTTTGCGCAATGGCTAAATCATTACAGACTTTGCGATACAAGTTAGGGAAATTAACAGGTAAAGACTTTGCACTATTTTGCTCGCAAAGCGCTTCAAACTCATCCCAACTGACACTATTTGATTTTACAAATTGAGTTTGCTTCATTGCTTACCCTCCTGCTGCGGGTAATCGTTATCGTGTTGAACTTGACCTGCAAAATGGCGTGCGTAACTAACAAGCTGCGCCTCAATCTCATGCTCTGCGGCAGAAAAAGGAGTAGCTAAAATAGCTGCCAACTCACGGCGCCTTGCATCAGATAGTTCATCATGACGCTCTGCAAAAGCAAGCACCGCTAATTGCTCTTCGGTGGTTAAGCTAATGGTAGGAATATGCACTTCTCCTTGTGATAATTCTGGGCGCATAGCTAACTCATCGTCGTAAATAACCATAGTGCCTGCAGCCCAATCACCAATGCGTTTAAAACGGTTGTTAAACAACATAACCACAAGGCCTAAGAAATAGCCTATAGGTAGCATATCGGCTGGACGTAGTAAGTTACGCACTACAATTTGCGAAAAGCTCGCTGGTAAGCCATTGTCTTGCACAACACGGATTTTAAGGCGTTTTTTACCCGGCGTTTGGCCATTTTCCATTTCAAACAGGATGTTATATCCCCATGAAATTAAAAAGTAAGCAATTAAGATAAGCCCCTGCCCTGCATCACCAAAGAAGGCCAATACAGTACCAACAGCAAGTAGAACCAAACTACGGATAATAAAATCGATAATGTAGGCATAGCTTCTGGCAACAACGCCAGCGGGAGTAATGGCGATATCAACGCCTTCAGGGAGTTTGATGTATTCTCTGTTTTCCAATCCGTGGTTCAACATTAATCTACTACTGATAATTATTATTGTTTTCGTAAGCCAATAATAATGCGCGTTTTTCGTTCCTTTTTCAATGAATTTTGTAATGAGCGAGTTACTAATAAAGCAAAAAACCGGCAAAAAGCCGGTTCTCTAATGGACCACAGAGTTATTTTTCTGCGCGTCCCATAAATTTTTGTTCAACGGTGTTGATACGAATACGGTCACCTGTTGAAATATGCTCAGGAACTTGAATCGTTAAACCCGTTGTTAAACGTGCTGGCTTTGAACGTGCACTTGCTGAAGCGCCTTTGATTGAAGGGTCTGTTTCTTCAACAACAAGCTCAACACTTGATGGTAAATCTAAGCCAACTGGTGAGCCATCAATCACAATCACGTGAAGGCCTTGAGTTTCTTCATTAACGAATAAAATCTCTTCGCTGATCGCTTCTTTATTAAGGTTATATGGCGTGTAGTCTTCATTATCCATGAAAACATACTCTTCACCATCAATGTAAGAGAACATTGCTTCGCGACGAATGAGATCAGCAAGCTTTAACATATCGCTGTCTTTAAATGTTTCATCAACTTTACCGCCTGTTACCACATCGTATAAACGCATGCGGTATAAACTGCCACCAGCACGACCTTGTGGTACAGAACGTTGAATATCTTTAACTACTAAAACACGGCCGTTATGCTCGATAGCGGCGCCTTTTTTAACTTCACTTGCCTTAGGCATGGGTGTATTCCTATCGTTTTTTGATGACAGAAATTTACCACGTAATAGCTTTTGTTCAATAAAAATTTACAGTTTAATCTCAGAGCCTTTATTTATATTATTTTTCAGCAAATTATAACGATAGTTGTCTCCAAACTACGAAAAAGCTGCTATGTTTATAACTACGAAAAATGACTTCAAGGATTGGATCATGAATCAACACACAGTACACGAGTATTTAATGAAAAAGCCATTGGTGATGATCACCCAACCATTTGGCCAAGATGTCGACGTTTACAAGGTGAATCATAAAATGTTTGCTACCCTTGCCGAGGGCAAAGAAGGTCAAACTGACGATGAGGGAAACCTTGTATGGTGGCTAAATCTGAAATGCGATCCAGATGAAGCCCAAGCACTGCGTGATATTTTCCCGTCGGTGATCCCGGGTTATCACATGAACAAACGTTTATGGAATACGGTTATTTTAGATGGCACCGTACCACAGGGAGAGATTGAACGAATGATTGATAATTCGTTTGATTTAGTGGTTGCGAATATGCCAGAAAAAGACAGAAAAGCAATTGAGCTTCATCTGTAAAATTGCGCACTGATCACGCTCTGTGATCAGTGCAACTTAAATGAAAATGATGATCGGTATACAAAACACCGCCAATAGCATACGCATCTAGTTGCTTATCGACTAACTGAAAACCACATTTCTCAAGTACTTTTTCTGAACCGATATTACCCTCGGTGACAACCGCTTTAAATTCACGCACAGCATGCTCTGATTTGGCGTAATCAAGCACCGCTTGCAAAGACTCTGTGGCATAGCCACGACCATGAAAGTTAGGCAGTAGCAAATAACCAACTTCTTGACTATCTGGCACTGTTGATGAAGTAAACCCCGTCACACCCACCTCTTTACCCGTACTGGTTTCAACAATAACTAAACAAAGTGGTGAATTCGAATTTGGCTGCCAAGGCTTTAAACGCTCATTAAACTTTGCTCGTAGTTGCGCCTCTGAGGGCTTATCGAAGCACTTCTCTATCACTTGAGCATCATTATGCAAAGTATAAAACAGCGGCCAGTCATCGGCATTTAACAGCCTTAATGTTAATCGCGCAGTGGTGAGAGTCATGGTGATTAATCGCTTTGTAAATAAACCTAGTTATAACAAACTGATTTCGTGAGTTAAATACCACTTATGGCCAATATAGAAGAAAAGCCCACATTTTTTAGACTTAACTTAGTTATACTTCAAAGCCAAAATGACTCCCGTCCGGGAGCTCAACATCAAGTCTTAAGGTACCCCCAGCAGCTTCAACATAGCGCTTTAATGATGATAATCTAACGTCACGACCTGGTTTCTCCATGTCAGATATCGTTGGCTGCTTGACGCCAAGCTCTTTTGCCATCTCACCTTGTGTTAGTTTCATATGTTCACGAAGCTCTGCTAAATGAATATTAAGAAGCATATCTGACGCCGCTTTCTTAGCTTTGGCTACCACTTCTGGTTTTTCATTCGCCAATAACTTTTCCAGTGTTCTAGCCATTATATTTACCTCTTTTCTAACTTATCTAGGTGAGCCGAATATTCACTATCAGCTATCGGGATCATTTGCTCATAAACCTTTTTTCATTTGAGTTTTTATTACCCGCACAGAGAACAATCGCTTTTCGGTTAGGATCAAAAGCAAAAAAAGCACGTATCGGAATCCCTTTACTTTGAATCCTTAACTCCTTCATATTACTAAAACAAGAACCATACACTGTATCTGCATAAGGTCTTGCTAGCATAGGACCTCGCTCCTGAAGAACCAATAAACACGCAAGTACATTAGTTCGGTCTGTGTCATCTAAGGCGTCAAACCAATTATCGAACCTGTCGGTTGTTTCAACTAACCACATATGAGTCTTCCTTGATCATAGATTTAAATCTATATAGATAATAACCTATAGTCAAGATTTAATCCGCTCAACTTCTAACCAAGTTCGAACCAATAAAAAAGCCCCGCTCAATGAGCAGGGCTTTTAAAATTAACTAATTTAAAGAATTAGCTTTTAGTCGTTTCTGTATCAGCATCTTCTGACGCTTGCTCGTCTTCAACCACTTCTTTGGTTACTTCAACCGGATCGACAGGCTTAGCTTCAGCTACAGCCGGCTCTTCGCTTTCTGCTTGGTAAAAACGACCACCCTTTTCAGCCATTGCTTTTAACGTATCGCAAGGTGTGAAAATTGGGTTGTAGTTAGCAAAAGTCGCCATTTCTGAGCTCACTTGTGCTGCACCCAGTTTATCCATATAGCTAAATGGACCGCCTAAGAATGGTGGGAAACCGATACCAAAAATAGCACCAATATCACCGTCACGCGGGCTTGCAATAATGCCATCATCTAAACAGCGCACCGCTTCGTTAAGCATTTGCGCAACACAACGTTTAGCAATTTCGCTCTTGTTTAAACGAGGTGATGGCGTAACACCAAGTAGCTCATAAACTGACTCATCCACTTTTTTATCTTTCTTGTCGTAAAGATAAAAACCACGGCCAGTCTTACGACCTAAACGCTTAGAGTCGATTAAGCGATTAAAGGCGTCAGGTGCTTTAAAGCGCTCGCCCAATTCTTTTTCAAGGATTGGCGCAATTTTAGAACCGATATCAATCCCGACTTCATCAAGTAACGCTAAAGGCCCAACAGGGAAACCAAACTCAACCAATGCTTGATCAATCTTTTCAATTGGCTCACCTGCAAGCAGTAAATTAGCCGCTTCATTGACATAAGGCGCTAAGATACGGTTTACATAGAAACCAGCCATATCTTTAACCACAATTGGTGTTTTACCTTGTTTACGGGCAAAGTTAACGACACGAGCGATGGTTTCTTCAGAGGTACCAGCGTGTGGAATGATCTCAACAAGTGGCATTTTCTCAACAGGTGAGAAGTAATGCAGACCAATTACATTTTCTGGGCGTGCTGCATCAGCAGCAATTTGTGCAATTGGTAATGATGAGGTATTACTTGCAAAAATCGTGTTGTCTTGGCATTCACGTTCTACATCAGCCACCATACCTTGCTTTAAAGCAAGATCTTCAAACACCGCTTCAATAACGATATCAATGTGTTTAAAGCCGCTGTAATCGGTAGTACCGGTAATGCGGTTCATGGTTTGCTGTAGATCAGCTTTAGATAAAATACGACGCTTTTGCTTTTTATCTAAAATCTTATAGCTGTAGTTCATTGCATTGCTGATGCCCTTTTCAGCCACATCTTTAATGCGCACTGGAACACCCGCTTTCACGGCACTAACATGAGCGATACCCGCGCCCATGAGACCGCCACCTAATACTGCCGCTTTAGCGATCGCTGGTGCATCATCATTACGCCACTCTTTTTTCATTTCAGTGGTTGCAAAGAAAATACCGCGTAATGCTTTTGACTCATCACTCATTACCAGCGTGGCAAAACCTTCAGCTTCAGTTTTGTATGCTTTTAACTGATCAAGTTCAACACTTGCACGAACCGCTTTAATAATGGCTAAAGGTGCTGGGTAATGACCACCTGTTTTCTTCAGCACGTTTTCTTGTGCTTTTTTGAAAATAATATTGCGGCCAAATGGGTTCGACTCAAGTAATTGGCTTAAACGATCTAACTTAGGTTTAGTAACCTTCGCCTTACCTTTCAGAGCAAACTCTTTAGCAACATCTAGCAATACGCTATGTGGTACACAGTCATTTACTAAGCCTGTTTTCTTCGCTTGCTTAGCACGCACTTGCTTACCTGTAAGCATCCACTCAAGTGCTTTTTGCAGGCCAACTAATTTTGGTAAACGTTGAGTACCGCCACCACCAGGTAATAAGCCTAACTGTACTTCTGGCAAACCAAGCTTAGTGATATCGCTATCTGAACACACGCGATAATCACACGCTAAAGCAAACTCTAAACCGCCGCCCAATGCAGCACCATGAATAGCACTTACTGTTGGGAAAGGCAGCTTTTTCATATCAAAAAATGCTTGCTGACACATTTCGCTTAACGCTAATGCATCTTCACGGCTATTGGCGCTATCAAGCATTTTAATATCAGCACCGGCGATAAAGTTATCGCTTTTACCACTGATAAATACCATGCCTTTTACTGCTTGCGCTTGTGCGTCTTTGAGTAAGGTTTTTAAATCTTCTGCAAAACTGCTGCGCAGGGTGTTCATTTTTTCACCCGGCACATCAATGGTTACAACGGCTACGCCGTCATCAGCCACTGATAAACTAAATACTGAATCTGTCATTACGCACTCTCCAATACAAAGGCTGCGCCTAAGCCACCCGCTGCACACGCAGTCGTAAGCGCTAAGCCGCCACCGCGACGATTAAGTTCATGTAAGCTTTGCGTGATCAGGCGCGCACCTGTTGCCGCAAATGGGTGACCGTATGCAAGTGAGCCACCTAATACATTGAACTTGTCCATGTTAATTTCGCCGATCGCTTTGCTGCGACCTAGCTTTTCTTGTGCAAATTTATCTGACGCAAACATCTTCATATTAGCCAGTGTTTGCGCTGCAAATGCTTCATGCATTTCGATTAAATCTAAATCAGCTAATGTGATACCTGCTCTATCTAAGGCAATTGGCGTTGAGTGCGCCGGACCCATTAGCATATCTTCATGTACACCAATTGCTGAGAAAGCAAAACTGCGTACATAACCTAGAATGTCGTAACCCAATGCTTTGGCTTTACTCTCACTCATCATTAATACCGCAGCCGCCCCATCAGTTAATGGCGTTGCGTTAGCTGCAGTCACTGAACCATGTTGGCGGTCAAACACTGGTTTTAACTTCGCGTAGCCTTCAACGGTTGAGTTATGACGAATGTTATTGTCTTGCTCAATAAAGCTCTTATAAGGTGCAACATGGGCAGTCATTACTTCATCTTTCAGTTTACCATCAGCCCACGCCTGACTTGCAAGGGTGTGCGAACGATGTGCTAAGGCATCTTGATCTTCACGGCTGATGTTGTGCGTTTTCGCCATTTGCTCTGCTGTTTGACCCATAGATAAACCAGTAGAGTACTCAGCGACCGCAGGCGGAACCGGAAGTAAATCTTTTAAACGTAATTTAGAGAAAATCTTTAATCGCTGACCAAGCGTACGTGCTTTGTTTAAATCAACAAGGCTGCCCGCTAATTTTTTACTAACACCAATAGGTAATACAGACGATGAGTCAGCACCACCAGCGATACCTACTTGCACTGAGCCTGCCATAATTGACTCGGCTACGTTAGCAATGGCTTGGAAACTTGTTGCACACGCACGCGAAACAGAATAAGCATCAACAGAAACAGGCATACCCGTACCTAATACGATTTCACGGGCAATATTTGGCGCTTCTGGCATTTGCACTACTTGTCCAAATACAAGTTGGTCAATTTCAGATTTATCAAAGTTAAGTCGTTCAAGCATTTCGTTGACAACTAACTTACCCATATCAAGGGCTGGTACATGATGGAATGCTGTGGCTTGCTTTGCGAATGGCGTTCGCAGGCCGCTAACGATAGCGATACGATCGCCTTTTGCTGTTTTAAGTATATTTTGCTCAGACATTTATGCTCTCCCGCTGACAGGTCTGACCTGTTTGTTTTTCCTGATTCTAAAACAACCCGTGTACGAATGCCAATAGTAAGTTTTCAACCATAGGCTTTTTTCGGCCTATTTACAAAAAAACACCGTATTTATATGGTAGGCTAAAAATCCTTAAAAAATAACGAACTATTTGGGGATTTTGTGTCTAACACTTGTGTTATAACTTTTGAATCCTTATAACTTGTTAATAGCGCCCCACCACGGTACCGCGCAAATAATTTATCGGTACTGAATATAACGCATTGGCGCATAACAAAAACAATTTTTGACTCACGCTTTTAGGACAGTCTTTTTATTATGGCAGTTAACGCATTTTCACAATTAAAATCATATCTAGACACGCAAATTATCGGCCAACCACAATTAACTCAAGCACTGTTAATCGTAATTTTGGCAGATGGCCACTTATTAGTTGAAGGCCCTCCGGGTCTTGCGAAAACGCGTGCTGTCAATGCCTTAGCAAAAGGCGTTGAAGGCAGTTTCCAACGTGTACAATTTACCCCAGACTTATTACCTGCAGATGTAACTGGTACCGATATTTATCGCCAGCAAACCAGTGAGTTCGTATTTGAAAAAGGCCCTTTATTTCATAACCTAATCTTGGCAGATGAAATAAACCGTGCTCCTGCTAAAGTGCAATCAGCCCTACTAGAAGCCATGGCTGAACGCCAAGTAACAGTAGGTAAAAACACCTATCCACTGTCTGATCTATTTATGGTTATGGCAACCCAAAACCCGCTAGAACAAGAAGGCACTTACCCACTACCAGAAGCTCAGCTTGACCGCTTCTTATTGCATTTGAGCATTGATTACCCGGGTGCTGAACACGAATTAGATATCCTACGCCTAACCCGTGGCGAGGCTATTTCTGACAAGCAAGCAACGACACAGCAAATTAGTCAAAGTGAGCTATTTGCTGCCCGTAAAGCGATATTAGGTTTGTATTTAGCTGAGCCGCTTGAGAAATACCTAGTACAGTTAATTGTTGCCACTCGTGAAGCAGCAGAGCTTGATGAACAACTTGGCCGCTGGATTGAATATGGCGCAAGCCCACGTGCAACCATTGCCCTTGATAAGTGTGCCCGCGCGCATGCTTGGCTAGAAGGCCGTGACTTTGTTGCCCCAGATGATATTCAAGCAGTGCTGCATAATGTATTGCGTCACCGTATTATCTTAAGTTACGAAGCACAGGCCGATGGCATCAGTAAAGACGATGTGATCAGCCGTATTTTAGAATTGGTGGCAGTGCCATAAGCTATGTCGAGCCAATTTGATACAGCGGCGTGGTTAGCAGCGAGTCATAGTCAAGGCGTCAATTTATCACTCAAAGAGTTGATGTATTACAAAGCCAAAGCTCGTTTGCTAGAACTTGCGCCCAAAGTAAAAATCAAAAACAGCTTAGCTGGGCAATACCTTGCGCCCCATAAAGGCCGCGGAATGGAGTTTGCCGAGGTGCGTCATTACCAAGCCGGTGATGACATACGTTCTATCGACTGGCGTGTTACTGCACGGACTGGCGAAACCCACACTAAGCTGTTTCAAGAAGAAAAAGAACGCCCTGTTTTTGTCTTTACCGACTTTTCTAACTCGATGCTGTTTGGCTCAAAGTTACTGTTGAAGTCAGTGCAAGCAGCGCACATCAGCGCACTGGTTGCTTGGTCGGCGTGTCAACGAGGTGATCGCATCGGTGGTTTGGTGTTTAATCAGCAAGGTCATCACGAATTAAAACCGACCTCTCGAGAAAAAGCCGTGTTAAAGCTGTGTCACAACTTATGTGATATTCACAGCCAAGCTCTGACTAATATCGACCAAACAGCCACCAGCTTATTTAGCGAAAACCTTAAACGCCTTAATCATTTAGCAAAACCAGGGAGCTTGGTTTATATCGTCTCGGATTTTAGTGCCCTTGATGAAGCCAGCTTCAAACAACTTGAAATGCTGAGCAGGCACTGTGAATTGATTGGCTGTCATATAAGCGATCCGTTCGAGCACCAGCTACCTGCTTTTAAACAAACTGTGACCGTGTCGGCGAATGGCCAAGAGCTTGCGTTACCGTTAATGGATAAGCAATTTCGCGAGCGCTTTGCTAAGTCTGCCGAAGAGTCGTTTTCTAATAGATTAAAGCGCTTACAAAAATCTGGGCTTAGTTTAATTTCATTCAGTGCAGCCACTCCACTTGAGCTGCAATTAGTGAGAAAGTAACAATGCAAAAAAATCCGCTAGATGGCTTACATGAGGTCATTGCACCGACCGAGGTTGCATGGTGGCCACTTGCTCCAATTTGGTGGCTGATCATCGCCTTAGTTGGTTCGTTATTAATTATCGGCTTAGTGCTTTTATATAAAAACCAGCAGTTTAAAAAAGCCAAAAAACAAGCTATTAAATTAAGCAAAACCCTCAGCGATGAGGATACACAAGAGCTGCACATTATTTTAAAACGCTTAACTCGCCATTATTACAACAGCCAACTTGCCTCTCAGCCTTTGGCTAAGTGGTCAGAAAGTTTATCTAAACTCAGTGGCGACAACTTTAGTTACGATGAACTTATGCCGCTTTATCAACAGCATAGTAATAATGCTGAGCTTGGGGCTAAATTGCGCAGTGCTATCAGCAACTTTAAACTCAAGGAGCCAATTAATGTTTGAGTTTAGTTGGCCATGGTGTTTTCTACTTTTACCACTGCCTTGGTTATTGAGCCGCTTCATGCCCTTAAAACAACAAGGGCAGTTACGTTTACGTATTCCTGGCTTTGCTAAGCTCGGCTTAAATAATCAAGCAGTACAACAACATAGCCGCAAAGTTTCGTTTCTCGAATGGGCTATTTGGGTCTCTTTGGTTGTCGCTATTGCAAACCCAACTTGGCTTGATGAACCAATCACGCTGCCTAATGAAGGACGCGATATTATGCTTGCGGTGGACTTATCTGGCTCAATGACAGAGCAAGATATGGAGTATCGAAATAATCAATATGTAGATAGGCTCACTATGGTAAAAGCTGTACTCAGTGATTTTATCGAGCAGCGTCAAGGTGACCGCCTTGGTCTTATCTTATTTGGGGATACCGCATTTTTACAAACCCCCCTTACCCGTGATGTTAAAACGGTGAGCCAAATGCTCAGCGAAGCGCAAATTGGCCTAGTAGGTAGAGCAACCGCCATTGGTGATGCGTTAGGTTTATCCGTAAAACGTTTTGCTAATAAAGATGAAAGTAACCGTATCGTAGTGCTATTAACCGATGGTCAAAACACTGCCGGTAACCTTGATCCTGAAGATGCGCTACTGTTAGCCCGCGAAGAAGGCATTAAAGTGTATACCATAGGTGTTGGCTCAGATAGTAAACGTGGCTTTAGCCTGTTTAATATGGGTGGTATGAGTGGTGGTAACTTAGATGAAAACCTACTAAAACGCATTGCCGAGCAAACTGGCGGCTTATACTTTAGAGCAAAAGATGTGGCTGGTTTACAGCAAATTTACCAAGAGCTCGATAAACTTGAGCCTATCAGTAGCGATGAGCAAACGTTCCGCCCACAAATTTCATTGTTTTATATTCCACTGCTTGTGGCGCTGGGCTTAATAAGCTTAGCAATGCTCGTCAGTTTTATTCGCCAATTTAAGCAGGAGAGCTAGTATGGATTTTGAATTTATTCGCCCTGCCCTACTTTGGTTATTAATTCCCGCGCTGATTATTTTTAGTGTGCTGTTGGTACGCAACAAAAAAAGCGCCCCTGCTGATTTAATTGCGCCCCATTTGGCGCAGTTTGTAATGAGCGACAATCATAAAAAACAAAGCCAACCGCTTTGGCTAGTTGCTGTATTTACTCTTTTAGCCATCGTTTTTGCAGCAGGTCCAAGCTTTGAAAAGAAACAAGTTCCGGTGTTTCAAGCAAAGAATGCGCGGGTCATTGTGATGGATATGTCGTACTCCATGTTCAGTACCGACATCGCACCAAGCCGATTAGTGCAGGCTAGATTTAAAGCACTTGATATGATTGAGCTTTTCAAAGAAGGTGATACGGCATTAGTGGCTTATGCAGGCTCTGCATTTACTATTTCACCGCTAACTAATGACGCTAGCACGTTGGCTAACCTTATCCCAAGCCTAAGCCCTGATATCATGCCTAGCAAAGGTTCGAATGTTATTGAAGGCCTAGAAAAAGCAGACGATTTACTTAAACAAGCTGGCTATTTAGATGGTGATATTATTTTAGTCACCGATGGGGTTGATAGCCTAGATCAAGAAGATATTAGCCGCTTTACCGCTCAGTCTAGTTATCGTTTAAATGTCTATGGCGTCGGCACAGAGCAAGGTGCGCCGATTAAGCTACCAGAAGGTGGCTTTTTAAAAGATATGCAAGGACAGATTGTGATTCCGACGCTTAATGTTAGCCGTTTAAGCTCGCTTGCGCGCAACAGCGGTGGCAAATTTGCACTGTATCAAACCAGTAATCAGGATATTCAAACATTTGCCCCCACCGCCAATGCAGAAATACTCAAAGATGAGAAACAAAGCCAAGCATTATGGCGAGTTGATGCCGGTATTTACGGCCTGATTATTTTATTGCCGTTAGCGCTCTTTTTAATTCGCCATAGCAGCTTAGTGTTTGGCTTTTTGTTTGTTATGCTTCTACCTCAGCAACAGGTTTACGCTGCTGAGTTACCAGATGTATTTAAAAACCAAGACCAACGTGCTCTTGATGCCTATCAGCAAAATCAATTTGAACAAGCCGCCCAAGCACAAAACACACAACTTAAAGGCGCAGCTCTTTATCAGCAAGGTAATTACCAAGCGGCCATGGATGTGTTTAGTGAAGATAAATCTGCGACGGGTTTTTACAACTACGGAAATGCCCTTGCTAAGGCGGGAGAGCTAGAACAAGCCATAGAAGCGTATAAGCAAGCCCAACAGCTTAAAAATGACTTCACTGAGGCAAAAGAAAACCAAGCCCTCGTTGAACAGCTATTGCAGCAGCAAGAGCAACAACAGCAACAAGATCAACAGCAAAACAACGATCAACAAAACTCTGATGGCCAGCAAGATAACCAGCAAAAGCAACAGGGTGAAAATTCACAGCAAGGTGAAAACTCAGAGCAGAGTGAGCAGCAAGATGGTCAACAACCGTCAGAGCAAGGTGAGCAATCAGATCAAAAAGGTGAGCAAAGCGAGTCTAATAGTGACCAGCAAAACAAACCTGAAATGGAATCACAAGCAGACACGTCGTCACAATCAGGAGAACAACAGCCAGAGCAAGCTCCCGAGCAACAAGAGGCCCAGCCACAGCCATCGCAAAGCGATGAACAAGCTAAACAGCAAGCAGAGCAACAGGCTATGCAAGCACAAGCTGCTGAACTGACCAATGAAGAGAAAGAAAAAGCCCAGCAACTTAACCAGCTGCTGCGTAAAGTTCCCGATGATCCAGCGATCTTATTAAGAAATAAAATGCAATTAGAAGCACAAAAACGAAACTACCAACGTCGTCCACGAGGAGCCGAAAAATCATGGTAATGCGATTATTATGTTGTTTATTGCTAATCGCGGCAGCGCCGCTTTGGGCTGCCACCCAGCTACAGGCAAGTGTTGATAAAAACCCTGTCCTTGCTGGTGAGTTTTTTGTTTTAACCATCTCAGCAGACGACTCTATTAACAGCGAACAACCAGACACTTCGGTGCTATTAAAAGACTTTGTTGTTGGGCCAACCAGTGTCAGCTCACGTACTAATATTATTAATGGTGAAATCAGTAAGCAAACTAACTGGTCTGTAAAGCTGATGACCCGCAAAGAAGGCACTTATACCATCCCTGCCTTTACTGTTGCCGGTGTCAGTTCAAAACCGATTGAGCTTACGGTAGCTAAGCGCAGTCAAACCTCAGAACAAAATAAAGAAGCCTTCATTAAAACAAGCATCAAGCCAACTAGCTTATACGTGCAAGAAGCCGGTGTTTATACGGTTAAATTGTATTTAGACAACAACAAAGAATTGCTGGATGGCAACTTAACTACGCCAGAAATGGAAAACGCTGAGCTAACCCCAATTAACAAACAATCTGAAGACTATGAGTTAATTGATGGCAAACGCTATTTAGTGATCACCCGTGAGTACTTAGTGCAGCCACAAAAAAGTGGCGTAAATACTATTACGGCACCTGTGTTCAATGGCCGTATTCGTCAAAACTATCGCCAAATGGCTGTCTCAGCGATGGGCGAAGATGTTGATGTTGAAATCAAGCCAATCCCAGATAACTACACAGGTGCATGGCTACCAAGCGAACTGGTTAACCTTGATGAGCAATGGCAACCAAAAGACGACACCGTTGAAGTTGGCACCCCTATCACTCGCACCATTACTTTAACTGCATTGGGGGTTACTAAAGAGCAACTTCCTGATATCGATATGCCACAGGTGCAAGGCTTTAGAAGCTACCCTGATGAAAAAGAGAGTAACCATCTGGTACGTGATGGCCGTGTTATTTCTCAGCAAACAGCTTCTTATGCTTTATTACCGCAAACACCGGGCACTTACACATTGCCTGAAATAAAGCTGCCTTGGTTTAATACTAAAATCAATCGTATTAGCTACGCAACCATACCTGCTCGTACATTAACAGTTGTGCCAAGTACAAACCCACTCACACCAACAGCTCCTGCTATCGCAGAGCCGCAAACCGCAAGCTCTAATGAGCTGGGTGATACGCCAACTAATATGCAAACGGTCACAAAAGTAACGACCCCTGTGTGGCTTATTATCGTGGCAGTGGTCGGCTATGGACTTTGGCTAATCACCTTAGTGCTTTACTTTAAAAAGCGTCCTCAGCAACCGACAGCTGAGCCATTACCTACCAGTGGTTCATCAGCATCGTTAAATGAGCTTAAGCAGTTTGCAAAACAAAACAATAACTCTGGGTTTTATAACGCATTGAACCACTACGCAAAACAACAGACTGGTAAAAATGCTGCGGCCATCGAGTGTTTACTAGCATCACTGAAAAACACACAACTTAATGATGAAATTGCTAAATTACGCACTAAACTTTATAGTTCAGCAGATGAACAGGTTGATTTAAGTTTAATCGTCAGCTTGCTAAGCCAAGCCGCAAAGCAAACTAAATCAACAAGTAATGACACTGAATTAAAGAATCTTTATGATTAACTATTAACCTAAATAGTTGAAAATAAACGGCTAATCTTGAGTTAGCCGTTTTTTTAAGAAAAAAATAATAATCTCAGAAAGTTTTTTTCTGATAGGCAGGTCTTAGTTACTATGACAGAAAAACAAAAGCGATATGAAGCGCTGGTTCATGTCTACCACAGTGAGCTTTTTCGCTTTGCGTATTGGTTGTGTCGTGATCAGAACATTGCTGAGGACTTAGTGCAGGAAACCTTCCTGAGGGCTTGGCGTGCCTTGGATTCACTGCAAGACCAACAAGCAGTTAAACCTTGGCTGTTGACTATTTTGCGCCGCGAGAATGCACGCCGTTTTGAACGTAAACAATTTGATTACGCCGATGTTGAAAACGACACCCTTGTAGATGAACAAAGTTCAACCCTTGATGCTGAAATGGAACAAACAGTGATTCAACGACAAATAGGAAAGTTATCACAAGAATATCGAGAACCATTGCTGCTGCAAGTGGTAATGGGTTGCTCTGGCGATGAAATCGCCGAGATCCTCGATTTAAATAAAAATACTGTCATGACACGACTTTTTCGTGCCAGAAACCAGCTTAAAGAGGCTTTAAGCAGTGATGATGACCAACTTAGAGGAGCATCAAATTAATGGATGAACTCGAGTTTCGCCGCCGCATCCTCGCCGAGCCAAGCACTATTGATAAGGAACTTAAAGCGTTTGCCGAGCAGGACACAGATAAACAGGCGTTTATTGATGATGTACGTGCCTTTGACGATGAACTAAGCAAAGCACTTAACATCCCCGTGCCTGAAAATTTAGCACAGCGAATTATTGATAATACATATAGTTCTGAAGCAGAAAGCGCTGAGCAACCGCTAGACACCATTGTTGAGGCTAAGTCACGCTTTGCCTTTAATCGACTGTATTTAGCCGCTGCAGCGTCATTTTTAGTGGCAATTAGTGTGTTCTTTGTCAGTAACAAACAACATACGTTATACAGTGTGGGTGAGCATGCCTTTGCGCACCTTTACCATGAAATTGGCTCGCTAGATAAACATGAGGCAATAGATCTTGCTTCGGTAAACGAAAAGTTTGCCACCATTGGCGGACATTTAGATGAGCTACCAGGTAAAGTAACCTATTTAATGTTTTGTGACTTTCAAGGCAAAAAAGGTCTGCACTTGGTATTTGAGTCTGATTTTGGCCCGATGACGGTATTCATTGTGCCTTCTGACGAGCAACCATTTGGCACTGGCTCTGACGATTTCAATGATGAGCGTTTCGCTGGCCACATCAACCGAGGCGATCGGGCTGATACCATCTTAATCGCGAGTATTGGTGCGCCACTTGATAGCTACAACAGTATGATCAATGACGCCATTCGCTGGCTGCATTAATACCTACTCGTAGTAACACATGTTACAGGCATAAAAAAACCGCAGCTACTGCGGTTTTTTTATCGCTATAAAGCAGGTTACTTACAAACGTCTGCTACTGCATTTGCAAAGTAATCAATGTTTGCATCACTGATACCAGCAACGTTTACACGGCTAGAACCAACAATGTAGATTGAGTACTCTTTTTGTAAGCGCTCGATTTGCTCTTTATTAATACCTAGGAATGAGAACATACCATTTTGACGGTCAATAAATGAGAAGTCTTGCTCAATGCCTTTCGCAGCTAAGCTTTCTTTGATTAAAGTACGCAAACCATTAATGCGATTACGCATTTCATCAAGCTCGTCATGCCACATTTGCGTCAGCTCAGTGCTACCTAAAATCGTGCTAACAATATCAGCACCATGGGCAGGTGGCATTGAATAGATACTACGTACAACGCTTAATAATACAGAGTTTGAGATATCAGCAGTTGCTGCATCTTTAGCGATGATTGAACATGCACCGATACGCTCGCGGTATAGACCGAAGTTTTTCGAACAAGAAGAACAGATGATTAGCTCATCTACCGCTGCTGCTAATTTACGAAGACCCGCTGCGTCTTCTTCAAGGCTTGAACCAAAACCTTGGTAAGCAATATCAACCAGTGGCGTGAAACCAACTTCAACAGCAAGATCAGCAACTGTGCTCCATTGCTCAGCATTTAAATCCATACCGCTTGGGTTGTGACAACATGCGTGGAATAACACAACATCACCTTTAGGCACTTGCTTAAGGGTATTAATCATGTCATCAAATAAAAGGTCTTTATTTTCGTAATCATAGTAAGGGTATTCTTTTACTGTTAAGCCCGCCGCTTCAAATAAGCTGATGTGGTTTGCCCACGTTGGCGTAGTTACCCATACAGTCGCATCTTTGTTGCAACGCTTGATGAATTCAGCTGCAACACGCAATGCACCTGTACCACCTGGTGCTTGTGCAGTGCGAACACGATTAGCTAAAAGTGCTGGATGCTCACCCAGTAATAAGTTTTCCATTTTTTGGCAGTAATCTAGGTTACCTGCCAAGCCAATGTACGATTTACTGGTTTCGTTTTCTAAACGAAACGCTTCCGCTTTTTTAACCGCTTTTAATACAGGCGTATTGCCTTGCTCATCCTTATAAACACCTACACCCAAATCGATTTTCTTTGGGTTTGTATCTTGTTTAAAGGCCGCCATTAGGCCAAGAATAGGATCTGTTGGTAATGGTTTTAATTCTGAGAACATTGACTATCTCTTTTTATAGGGGTTAGCGTTGCCACTAGCTTAACATAAAAACCCAGCCTGATTACTAGTTAAATTAGACCAAGAGTTGAGGAATTTTAATACAACAAGCCACAAGTAATGCAAGGGTTTGCTGATCAAAGAAATCATTATTAAATGCTTCCGCATCTATAATACCTAAGCATTCATTTTTGTCTGATAACAGCGGTAGACAGGTCTCTGCTTTCACTTTAGGGTCGCAAGTATAATACTCTCCACCTTGTGCAAGGTAATCGGCTACGTTATTGATCACACGCCCTTGCTTAGAAAGCGCAACTTGAACATTGTTACTGCCTTTAGCAAACGCTTCAGTTAGCGGGAATAATGGACGGCTCGGTGCACCATGATAAACCAGCTTTAATAACTGAGAACCTTCTTCAGTATTGGTCGCTTGGTAAATACCAAACCAATCAACGTGAGTCTGGGCAACGACAAAATCGATGATTTGCTGAAGCTTGGCCAGCTTTTCAGTATTGGTAGCATCCTCTGCAACATAGTCGTTTAATTTGAATGGTTCATCTTGTAAGTAACCAAATAAACTACACGCACCCCCCTCGCCTAGCTCAGGAATTTGGTATTCCCAGCGCACTGCAGGTAAAGCTGACTGTGCAAGGTAATGTTCAAGGTTTGATAATTGATCAACAACCAAGCTTTCTGGTAAATCAAGTTGAGCAGTCGATAAGTAGTTAGAAATCATTTAGCCATCCAAACATCTATAATGCCGAGATGATAACATGCGATTTTACTGTGAGCTAGTACTGCTTGCTGTTAATTGATAATAAATTTCGACCTGATTGCCAGCACTATTAAATGTGACGCCAGTCGCAATTTCGCTCAGCAAACATAAACCTCTGCCATGCTCTCGCACTAAGTTTTGTTGCTCAGAATCTTGTTTGTTAAATCCATGTCCCGAGTCACAAATTGTAAAATACAAAGCATACTCTTCAGGGCTATAGCGGATATCAATGATAATTAATGCATCGGTTAAATTAGCTAATGCTTTTTCTCGTTGTTGATAATAAATTAAAAAACCATCGTCATGATTTTTCACATCAGAGTCTAGTCCTAAAACACCATGATCAAGCGCATTATTATAAGCCTCAGATAAGATAAGAAAAATATTGGCTCGGTGAGCGTTTAAACCTGGTACCCGACTGATTACATTAACAACCTCTAAAACAGGATCAGTGCTTTTAATCTGCTTTGAATTTAAGCTTAAAGAGAAGTTAAATGGCAATTCAGAATAAGGTTCTACCATTTGTTCAGGTTCAGGCACCGGCAAACAATTTAACAACACTAAACTTAAATCGTCTTGCTGCTCGTTACCTTGTGCAAAACGCTTAACTCTTTCGAGCACTTGATGACAGGAAATGTTATCTCTAGAGGCAAGCACATCTTTAAACCGTTTTTCTCCAAAATAAACTTCTCTTGGATTAATCGTTTCAATAATTCCGTCAGTCGCCATAACGATTCGTGATGTAGTTTCAACCTCTGTATGGATCAAAGCGCGTTCAAATTCATCATCCTCTAAAATTCCCAACGCCATATGTTGAGATTCTAATGTACGAATTATATTTCCCTGCTGATCGATGATATAGGTGTCTGGCAGACCACCTAACCATGCAGAAACACTTTTACCTGTATTGCTAAGCTCTAGAATAGTTGCCGCACAAAACATATGCCCAGGTAATAACTTCGCCAATACTGAGTTAATCTCAGCTGCAATGTCACTTACCGACATGCCCTTACTTACCATCGTATAAAAGACTCTAGATGCCGGTAATGCACCAACAGCAGCAGCTAAGCCATGACCAGTAAAGTCTCCTAGCATACAATACAAGCTGCCAATTGGACTTTGCCCAACCAAGAACATGTCGCCATTAAACATAGCGGCAGGCGATAAATGAAAATCTAAATGGGTAGGGAATGACTGTTGGTTTTCAAGCGCGTTATTAAAAATGTGCTCGACAATTTCATGCTCACGTTCAACTTGATTTTGATGGTACTCAAGTTGTAAATTCTGCTCTCTTGCTTTTTGACTTAGGTTGCGAATGCGGCTGTGTGCTTTAATTTTCGCATTTAAGATTACCTCTTGGAATGGCTTGTGTAAAAAGTCATCCCCACCGACCGCTAAGCAGCGTTCAAAACTTGCTTCGTCTTCTAAAGAGGTTATAAAAATAATAGGTAAGTAAACTTGGCTGTAGCGCTCTTTTATAATTGCAGCTGTTTCAAAGCCGTCCATTACTGGCATAATGACATCAAGCAGTACGATGTCTATCTTTTGTTCATCAAGAAGACTTAAAGCAACAAGTCCATTTTCGGCAGTGAAAACTCGGTAGCCTTGTTGCTCTAACATCACAGTTAATAAACGACGATTTAGCTCTAAATCATCGACTACCAATATATTAAGCATCAATCGATATCAAATTTTTTATCAAAACGAGATATTTGTAAGATTTTCTTTAATTGAGGCTGACAGTTACTTATTTGTATTGTATCAACTTTGCCCGTTAGGTTTTTTTTCATATTGAGCAACATACCTAATGCTGAACTGTCCATATAATCAGTTTCTCTAAGGTCAATAACGACTTTATTGATATTGCTGTTTAAGTCGGCGTATGCCTGACGAAAAGATTGCACCAAATTAAAATCAAACTTTCCTTTTATCTGTACGGTTAAAATAGCGCCATCAGCAGATGTACTGCGCGTCAAACTCATAATAAACTCCTATTTAACAAATCTTTCCGAAGACTTATCTAAATATAACTGCTTAGAACAAATAAGCCAAAAAATAAAACACTTAGGATTAAATTTGTTATCATTTATCTAAGCTTCTACAACGAGATCCACTATGAGCGAAAATAATCTAGTTTACTCAACTTCTACAGGGCGCATTGAACAACCCAAAGAAAGCAAACCTGCACAAAGTAAAATGTTTAAAGATGGTTTTTTACGAATCGAACGCCAAACAAAAGGACGCAAAGGTAAAGGTGTGATGTTAGTGGTTGGTATTGATAGCCAACAACATGACTTAAAAAAATTAGCCAAAACCATTAAAAGTAAGATGGGTCAAGGCGGTGCAGTAAAAGAGGGTATCATCGAAGTTCAAGGTGATGACAGAGATAAGCTAAAAGCGATTCTCGAAGCGCTGAAATTCAAAGTAAAAATAGCAGGGGGTTAACATCCCCCCTACTTTATTAATCATTCTTGATTAAATCTAGTGACTGTAAATGCTCATATAACTTAGGTAATTCAGCCTCACTCACAGGCGGACTGAAGTAATACCCTTGCACAACAAAGCAGTTATTATTTTGTAAAAACTCAATTTGCTCTTTAGTTTCGACCCCTTCAGCAACAACGTTAAGCTTAAGTTTTTGTGCCATTGCGATAATCGCAGCAGTGATCTCCATATCATTACTGTCTTCAGGGATATCTTTCACAAAAGAGCGGTCAACTTTTAAAATATCGACTGGGAAGCGTTTCAAATAACTCAGTGACGAGTATCCGGTACCAAAATCATCAATTGAAATTGAAACGCCAAGTGCTTTTAGTTGATGCAGTTGTAAGATCGCCGCCTCAACATGTCCCATTAACATACTTTCAGTCAATTCTAAGTGAATGCGTTTTGGTTCAACACCTGTTTGCTTGATGATTTTATCAAGCGTCGACACCAAATTAGCATCTTTAAATTGACGTGCTGATAAGTTGATTGAAATATTATTTTTTAAGTCTTGGCTTGCTAAACGTGCAGCAAACTCACACGCTTCTTGCAATATCCACGCTCCAAGCTCAACAATCAAACCTGTAGCTTCAGCAATAGGAATGAATTTAGTTGGCGGTATCATGCCTTCATTTGGATGGAACCACCGTATGAGTGCTTCATAGCCAACAACTTGATTCCTGCGACAATCTACTTGTGGCTGATAGTAAACCTGGAACTGCCCCTCACGAATACCTGTACGTAACTCATTTTCAATAAACAAGCGTTCATTGGCAGCAGCATTAAGCTCTTGGCTATAAAAGTGGTAAGTATTACGCCCTTTCGCTTTTGCTTCATACATAGCAAGGTCAGCATGCTTCAGTAGCTGATCTTCCTCTTGGCTATCAAATGGTGCCATCGTGATACCAATACTGGCACTAATTATCACTTCATTGTTACCTAGTTTGATAGGCTCATTAAGAGTACGTTGAATGGTATTCGCCACTTCCATGGCGTGAGTTTGATGCTCAATACCACTTAACAGGACTGCGAACTCATCACCACCTAAACGTGCAATGGTATCTTCGGTGCGTAAACGCTTTTTCAAACGATTAGCAACTTCAACCAATAACTGATCGCCCGCATCGTGACCTAGCGTATCGTTGATACGTTTAAATTCATCTAAGTCAAAGTAAAATAAAGCAAATGCATAATGACCACGTTCAGCAAGTGCCATAGACTTGCGTAGCTGCATTCTAAAGAAAGTTCGGTTTGCAAGCCCTGTTAATGTATCAAAATAGGCAAGCTGTTCCATTTTTCGCTGACTTTCTTTCACAAACGAAATATCTTGAGCTGAAGCCACGTAACTGGTGATTTCCCCCCCTTCTTCGCGGATTGGAGAAATACTCAATGAAACCCATACAGATTGACGCTCATTACCCTGTAATAAAGTATCTCCTCGCCAATAGTTACGGCTACGTAGGTCGATATCAATATCGTCAACTAAAATCGCCATTTCTTGAGAGATAATATTCATCAATGGTGAGCCAATAAAGTGGCGTTCCTCGAAACCCGTCATCTCAACCATTTTCGGGTTCACGTATTTGATTTCAAAGTCTTGATTAGTGATCACAACGCCTGTACCTGAGAAGGCAACTGCTTTGGATAATCGGTTCGCTGCTTTTTCAGCTATTTCTTTTTCGCTAATGCGCTGATTTAAACCATCGATTAATTTACGAATTTCTATTGCCATGTCTCTAAAAGAGCCATTAAGCGTGCCTATTTCGTCTTTGTTCACTTTAGGAAATTCAGTTTGAAATTGCCCTTTGCCAAAACTAACAACCGCATTTACCAAAGAGTGAATACGACGCAGTACTAATTGATAAAGTGCTTGATGCAATAACAAAGCAACTAAAATAGCGTACAGGATAAACAAGCCAAAGAACTTTACTTTTAGCTCTTCAAGCGCAGAAAGTGCCGACGAGCGCTTTTTATAAATACCAATATACCAATTAAGGTTCTCGACTTTGCGGATATTGATAATATGGGTTTCACCATCTTGTACAAATGAATTTGCAGACTCTGGTAATTTTAAGCGAATGGTTTCAGACACTAATTTTTGTAGATCAGGATTAACAAAATCTTCAGTCAGTAACTTTTTACCTTCACGGCCATATTGCTCAAGCGTTGTTTTATCTAAATCAGGATGAGCTAAAAGCTGACCTTTCGCATCAAACACTAATAAATGTTGCTCACGATCGCCAATAGGCAGCTGTGCCAATAAGGTTTCAAGAGCAATATCACTACCAGTGACACCAAAAAATTCGTTATCAAGATAGATTGGCACAAGCACGCTTACTACCCACTTATGCCAAATAGTATCGTAATACACCTTTGACCATACAGCTTCTCGGCTCGGGTTTGTTGCAGCTTGTGCGTAATTAAATGTCTCGCCTTTGGTAAAGTCAAAATCGCCCGGTACATTGAGCGCCCAATTAGGTGGAGCAATACGTATAAAGTTATCTTTAGTGATTAAATAAAAATTAAAAAAGTCTTGGATAAGCGTTGGTGAGACAATTTTCCATAGCGACTCAGAATCGTTAATCAGCTGCTTATAAAAATTAGAGTACTGGTCTTGTGGAATAAATGAAGCTGATAAACCATCCTCAGAAGTGCTGCGAATACTGCCATCAACTGCAAACTTTATATCTGCGCTGCGGTTATTTTGTAGATGTGACTCATTATGCAGTAGCTGACTACTAACGACATTGTTAGCTTGCTCTGCAATATTTATTTTGGTGTTAATTAAGCGATTGAATTGACGACTCAAGCGTTCACTCGAATGCTTTAAAAGTTCGTGCTCTTCAAAAACAAGCTGTTTTTCTTCTGATTTAAGCATTAAAGCTGCAGCGCAAATACCTGCAATTAAACAAATAGCAGAGATTAACAGCGACAATTTCATACTTAATGAATTCACCCCAAACCGGGATGGCGGTCGTCGATACACCACAGGACTACCTTATTAATAATTGTTATTATTTATTATGCAAAAACAAATATACCAGATTCATTTTTAGATTTATAAATTTTTTATGAAGATTAATGAAATTTCTGAGGAATCTTTTGCTTTGTCCAAAATAGCATGTTTATGCAGTTGACTTTACATAGAAGTATTTTTACATTAGTCCAATGAAACAAATTATCTCTCGCACTTATTTTTCTTTTTTTAGCTTCTTTAGATAGAGGAGGCTTAACTGTTTGCGAGATAATTTCACCGAATAGCTAAAGCCTCCCTCTTGGGAGGCTTTTTTGTTTGTGCACTGTTTTGGAATGAGGAAACCAACATGAGCATTGATACATTAAATGCGTTACGACACGATATAAATGAAATCGACTCCGACTTACTTGTGTTACTGGCTAAAAGACGCCGTATAAGCCACAGCGTAGTCGAATATAAAATAGCCAATAACAAACCAATTCGTGATGAAGCTCGCGAACAAGCACTACTGGAAAAACTAATCAGTTATGGTAAGTCATTAGGTCTTGACGCTTACTACATTAATAATGTGTTTCAAACTATTCTTGAAGACTCAGTTTTAAACCAGCAAGCCATGCTGCAAAAGAACCTCAACCCAGAAGCTATGAGCGAAAGCCATCGTGTTGCGTATTTGGGTGGGCAAGGCTCATATAGCCAACTAGCCTGCCATAAATATTTTAGCCGCCGCCCTGGCAAAGTGATTGAAATGGGTTGCTCTAGCTTTGAACAGATCACTGGTAAAGTTGAAAGTGGACAGGCTGATTTTGGCTTACTGCCAATTGAAAACACCAGCTCAGGAAGCATCAATGAAGTATTCGACTTATTACAACACGCACAAGTATCAATTGTAGGTGAAGTAACCCATAGCGTTGAGCACTGTTTATTAGCAATGCCAGGTACTGAGCTATCTCATATCAATAAAATTTTTGCTCATCCACAACCTTTTGCTCAATGTAGCCGTTTCATTCAAGGCCTAGGTGACATTCAACATGAAACCTGTGATTCAACCTTCCACGCATTGCAATCTGCGGTTGAAACAGCAAATAGCGCCGCTATCGGCTCAGCTCAAGCTGGCAAAAATGTTGGTTTAGAAGTAATTAAGTCAGGCCTTGCAAACCAAAGCGAAAACCACAGCCGCTTTATTGTTGTCGCCCGTAAGCCGCTACAAGTATCGAAACAAATTCCGACCAAAACCAGTTTAATCATGGCGACTAAACAACAAGCAGGTTCATTGGCTGATGCTTTAATGATTTTTAAACATCACCAAATTAACCTAGTAAAACTAGAATCTCGCCCCGTACCAGGAAATCCGTGGGAAGAAGTGTTTTATGTTGACCTCGAAGCAAACCTTGATGACTTACATGTTAAGCAAGCGCTTGAAGAGCTGAAAGAACACACTCAGTACACACGTGTATTAGGCTGTTACCAAAGTGAGTCTTTGCAGGCTGTTAGTGTGTAATAGCCTGCCTAGATATGACTAATGAAAAGGAGTCTGTCGACTCCTTTTTCGTATAATTTCATCTTAGATACTTGCACCCATAGCCCTGTCTAAGCATAATCTTGAAAACAATTTGAAATTGGATCTTTCATGAATTGGTTAGCAGAATTAGCAACTAAAAGAACACCTTGGTTATTACTAGCGTTTATTTCACTCGCATTTGAAGTCACAGCATTGTTTTTTCAATACAACATGGGACTTGAGCCATGCATCATGTGTATTTATCAGCGCACCGCTGTTTTAGGCTTACTTGCAGCGGGTGTGATTGGTGCGATTAACCCAAAAAGTATGGTTGTTCGCTTAGTCGCATTTGCCACTTGGGGTATCTCAGCAATTTGGGGTTACTTTATTGCTAAAGAACACATTGCAATGCAAAACAATACCGACCCGTTTGCATTTAGCTGTGCATTTGAACCTAACTTCCCAAGTTTTATGCCTTTGCATGAATGGATCCCTAGCTTCTTTGCTGCCACTGGTGATTGTGGCAATATCGATTGGCAGTTTGCTTCAATGAGCATGCCGGCATGGATGGAAGTGATTTTTGCAGCATTTTCAGTGGTATTTGTGGCTGTTTTAGTTAGCCGATTAGTGAGCAAAAAGTCGCTATAATGATTTATTTTTTTACTAGCCAAATCCCTACTTTAAAAAACTTTAAAGTAAGGCAACGCCAACAGATTATTGCTCTTGCTTTAGCTCATTTAAGCCCGAGCAAAAAGATCATTTTATCGGTATGTAAACTTGCCTTTTTAGCGCCATTATTTTTAGGTTTAGCTTACTTTGAAGGGTGGATGCTTATTCCTTGGTTGCTGTTAGCAGGTTTAAGTTACCCTCTTATCACAACACCTATCGAAAACATGTTCGCGTTAGCGCATTTAGACAAGGCTATCAATGAATTTAAACAGGGCGAATAACGCCCTGTATAGGTGATAACCTGCTATTTATAGTGTAATTTTCCCCTCAAGTTTAGCGAATAGCTTATCACCAATTCCTTTTACTTCTTTTAATTGTTCTAGCGACTTAAACGAGCCTTGCTTGGTGCGATGCTCGACAATCGCTTTCGCTTTTGATTCACCAATACCCGGTAATTGAGTTAGCTGCTCAATGCTGGCTTTGTTTATACTGAGCTTTTGCATTTTAACTTGTGTTGCTTTGGTTGGTGTTTCGGCTGATACCTGTGTAGCAGGTAGTAATGCAAGAGTAGCGGCAAGTAAAATACTTGATAGTAATTTCATAATTTCCTCCATGACGCCCTTGTTTGGACTGATAGTTAGCGATTACCCAACACTCACTCCATCGCTTGTGTTTAACTTTGGGTAACATTTTAAATAAAGCTAATACACAAAGTATTGTCAAATTTACTAAATAAAAATTTTCTCAAGTTACTTGCAAAGTAAGGCTCGAAGCATTACTGTATATAAAAACAGTAATCTTGGCAGCGATTTTACGCTGCAATGCCAGGCTTAAATGCAGGAGAAATCATGGCTGTTGTTGTTAAATATGTTGTAGAAAGAAACGGAGTCGAGCGCATGACGTTTACTACTAAGAAAGAAGCTGATGCGTATGACAAAATGCTCGACATTGCTGAGTCATTAGAACTTATGCTTGAAAAAGTTGATGTACCATTAAGCGAGCAACAAATTGAGTCACTGGCGCTTGAAATGGCAAAACAAAAAGACCAATTTATGGCGGTACTTAAAGGTGCAAAAGACGCGCCAGCTAAACCTAAAAAAGCAAAGTCAGACGATAACGTTGCTGATATAAAAGAAAAAGCGGCAAGCTAAACGCAAATTTAGATCATAAAAAAAGGGCAACATCCGTTGCCCTTTTTTGTGTTTAATCAAAAACTACAATGACGATTCAACTTCATCAAATAAGTCTGTAATTTCTTTTTTCGGCTCAGCCGTCATAAGGCTAACAACAACAATGGCTATTGTTGATAAAATAAAGCCAGGGACAATCTCATAAATGATTGCACTTAGTGCTTGGCCATCAATAGTAATTGGCGCGTATATCCAAAACAGCACTGTTGCTGCACCAACAACCATGCCACTAATAGCCCCTTGTAAGTTCATGCGTTTCCAGTAAAGGCTCAGTAACACCAGTGGACCAAATGCTGCACCGAAACCAGCCCATGCATTACTTACTAAGTCTAAAATAGAGCTATTACGGTCATAAGCTAGGTAAATAGCAAATAAGGCAACTAAGATAACACTAATACGACCAACTAAAACCAGCTCTTTTTGAGATGCACTACGGTTTAAGTAAATTTTGTAGAAATCCTCAGTTAGAGAGCTTGAACACACTAACAACTGTGAAGAGATAGTACTCATAATTGCCGCTAAAATTGCTGCCAATAAGAAACCGGCAATTAAAGGATGGAAGATAAGCTCAGACAACACTAAGAAAATAGTTTCTTTATCATCAATAGGCATTTGGTTTTCAAGCATATAAGCAGCACCAAATAGACCAGTTAGCACAGCACCTATTGCTGATAGCGTCATCCACGACATACCCACACGACGCATGGTTGGCATATCTTTCACTGAACGTACAGACATAAAACGCACAATAATATGTGGCTGACCAAAATAACCAAGGCCCCATGCCATTGCTGAAATAATCGCTATAGTCGAACCACCTGCAAACCAATCCATCATATTAAGTGCATGAATTTCTGATTCTTTTGGTGAGCTTAATAATAAGTCATAGCGTGCATTGGCAAGTGTATCCATAACTGGCTGATCAAGCATGATAAACGTCGCAATTGGCACAGCCAGCAGTGAGATAAACATGATACAACCTTGTACAAAGTCAGTCAGGCTCACGGCTAAGAAGCCACCAAACAAGGTATATAACACGACGACACCTGTTGTGATGTATAGACCCATTTCGTAGCTCATATTAAATGAGTTTTCGAACAACTTACCACCTGCAACAACACCTGATGAGGTATATAAAGTAAAGAAAACAATGATTACAATCGCAGAAATAACACGCAGAATATTCTTATTATCATCAAATCGGTTTGCGAAGTAATCAGGAATGGTGATTGAGTCATTCGCCTTTTCTGTGTAAACACGCAAGCGAGGCGCGACTAAGAAGTAGTTAGCCCAAGCACCGAGTACTAGACCAATGGCAATCCAAACCTTACTTAAACCAAACAAGTACATTGCACCTGGTAGGCCCATTAGCAGCCAACCACTCATGTCAGATGCGCCAGCTGAAAGCGCAGCAACACTTGGTGATAAATTACGACCACCTAGCATATAGCCTGATACATCGTCGGTAGATTGCTTATAAGCATATAGCCCAATCCCCAACATGACGATGAAGTACAATGCTAACGAAATTATCATTCCTGTTTCCAAATTAGCCTCCAAAAGTTGTTTAATGTTGGCTTTTAATCCGAATAATGACTCGCAAGTTATTTAATTTAAAGACATTATTGGGGTAAAAACCTATATCACCCACGACTATATCATGCTTACCCCCCTTAACTCCAATCAAGCAGATAAATGACAAAGCTCAATTTTTCAACTTTTATCTAACATTTTTCTTATATTTAATCGCAAGTTATAGAATTTATCTGCAAATTATCCTAGTCTTTAATTCTTAATAAAATAATAACTTTTCCTCGCAAATGAACATTTAGCTAATGCTATTTCAGGCACAATGCAATATATTGCGAGAAGTAAATGAATTAACAGATGTGGACATGTTTGGACTATGTATTTTTACGCTGCACGCCAACCTATTTTAGACAGGGATAAAAAACTAATTGGCTACGAGCTTTTATTTCGAGATGGCGTAGACAACGTTTTTCCTGATATTGATGGCGATGAAGCAACGTCACGACTTATTGAAGGCAGCCAATTTAATTTTGGTTTAGAGGATTTAACGGATAACAAACCTGCTTATATCAACTTTACTCTAGAAACCTTGCAAAAGGGTTATCCACTTTTACTTGGTAAAGAGCAGGTGGTAGTAGAGATATTAGAAACAATCCAACCAGGTAAACGCCTACTGGCATTAGTTAAAGATCTAAAAGAAAAAGGCTATATACTTGCACTTGATGATTACATTCACCAACCTGTATGGCGACACTTTTATCCTTACATCGATATTATTAAGATTGACTTTCTAACTTGTGATTTAGACTCAATAAAAGCGATCATCGAGGCTATTAAGCCGTATCCACACATAAAGTTGCTTGCTGAGAAAGTTGAAACATACGAAAAGTATCAGCTTGCCCTAGAAATGGGCTTTAGCTACTTCCAAGGGTTTTTCTTTTCAAAACCTGAGATGGTACAAAGCAAAACTTTGCCGCCATCAGAGATGGCTCTTGCCGAGCTTCTATACGAAACATCGAGTATTGATCTAAACCTCAGAAAAATCACTGAAGTGTTTGAACGTGACGTTAACTTATCTTATAAGTTGCTACGCTACTCAAACTCAGCGGCCTTTAAACGTCGCGCTGAAATCAGCACAATTAAACAAGCGCTTATTGTATTAGGAAGTGAAGAAATTAAACGTTTCTTATCACTTTTATTTGCAGCGCAAGTCGCAGCAGATAAGCCAGCCGAACTAATTCGCCTTTCATTGACCCGTGCTCGGTTTGCTGAATTATTGGCAATCAGCCACGGCAAAATGCGAGATACTGGTATGGCATTTTTAACGGGTATGATGTCGTTAATGGATGCAATCCTCGACGAAGATATGCCAAGTGTAATGAACAAGTTACCGCTGACTATTGAAATTAAAGATGCGCTACTCAAAGATGAAGGCTTATTAGCAACGTATTTAAAGCTGGTAAAATTTTATGAGCAAGCAAATTGGGAAAAAGCGAAAGAAATCCAACAACAACTTGGACTTAAACCTGAAGAAGTACCGGACGCTTACCATGATGCATTAAGTTGGTCTAATGACCAAATGAGTGTGTTTGGGGACTGATGAATACCCATCCCTTAACGATATAAAAATGCCAGCAATTGCTGGCATTTTTATTTAACACTTTTAAAGATTCTCTAAGAAGTCTTCGTCAAAGTCATCTGGTTCTTTTTCTAGTGGCGGATTACCATCATGTAGCTCATATAATTGACGCTGGAAGTAGATATCCTTCATGAAGATATAAGGGTCTAGCGACTCATTTAATAGGCTCTCTTGTGGCATTAATGAAGCACGGGCTTCAACCGCTTTAAGTGCAAACACTAATATTGTTTGAGGTGTTGTTAGTGTTATTTCAGGTAATACGAAATTATCAACAACATCACCAGTTAGGTTTCGTGCGGTACTTGGTCCCATACCAGGGATCATCAAGTAAGCACCATCACCCACTCCCCATACACCAAGAGTTTGGCCAAAATCTTCATCGACAATTTCTAAGCCCAGCGATGAAGCAACATCAAAAAAACCGAGTAGACCTACTGTAGAGTTCACTAAAAAGCGCGCTAAGCTAATACCCATATTACCAGGCTTACCCTGCAGACCAGCATTGACCATATCCGTTGGTGCGGTGATGTTATCGGTAAAATTAACAACACTGCGTCTTACCGGTGTTGGCGTTACTGTAACGTAGCCAACAGCTGCTGGGCGAAGAATATAGGCGTCAAGCACGTCCATATTAAAATCATACATAGGACGGTTAAACGACTGTAACGGATCTCGCTCATCCGCTTTTTCTTCGGGTATTTGTGCGCATCCTGCAAGCACTACAAAAAAGATAAAAAATATACTGTGCCTAAACATCGGCTATCCTTACGGTATTAACTCATTAATTAGCAACGCGTACTCTTTAACGTTCGCACGTTCTAAAATACCCGACTTGCCTTCCAACTCGCCGCTAGAAGTTACCACAGTTGCATCTTTTGATAAACGCGCAGTTAAAATAATTTTATCGACACTTGATAAATTCAGACCTTCAACCATTGCATTCGAATCACTCAATGTCACTGTTAGCGGAAAGCTGTATTCCGTCATTTTTACCACAGCTAATGGCATCTGTGGGCCACTGGCTGCTTTTGCAAAAACAAACAAGGTGCCGTTTTGTGGCTGCGAATCTGCTAGAGCTGAGTCTAAATCAACTGTGATGCGAATTTCACTGTGTGAAGCCTCTGCAATTTCTGTATTTGTAACTTGCTGCTGATTATTTAAGTGAGCATCAATTTCAGCAATACGCTCTGCAATCATGCTATAACGCGGATCATTTTGCTGCATACTTGCAAGCAGTACTTCAAACGCAGTTTTAGCTTGCAGCCAATCCTTGCGCTCATAAGCAATCAGAGCTAACAATGAGATTGCATCAATATTAGTCGGCTCTGCTTTTAACACTCTCGATAACATCGTTGCTGCACGTGACATATTCGCATCACTGCCTTCCATTAGCAGAACTTGCGAGTAGCTGATCAGCACTTGCTTGTTATCCGGGTTCATTTTTAGCACTTTATCAAATGACTGCATCGCCATATCAAATTCATTTAATGACATCGCAACACGACCTAGCAGCATCCACGCCACTTCATCATCACCACTTTGATCAAGCTTGGTACGCAATGCTAAAGCAAATGCTTGCAACTCATTCGGTGTCAATGGCTCACCATCTTGCATTACGGCACGTTCACCATACGACTTAAGGTTTGCCATCGCGTCATGCCAGCCTTTTATTTGCTGCTGACTACCCGTGTAACCGTAAAAGATAGCCGTTAAAACAATTAAAAAGCCAGCGCCAGTAAGGGCAAAAATACGGTTGTTACCTTTACTATTTAGCGCTTTTTCTGGAGACAGCTCATTGAGCAAACGACGTTTTTGTTCGATAACTGATTCGTCGTGCATTTGTGCATCAATACGTTGGTTATCTAAGTCTGTTTTAAGCTCATCTAAACGTTGATGATAAATTCGGATTAACTCCGAGTTTGCATTGTGATCAAGGCGTTGAATACGTTCGCGTTTAAAAAAAGGAACGACAACAAATAGCAATGCAACCAGCGTGAGTAAAACAAAAGAAGCCCACATTAATGCCATCTAGCTTTGCTCCTGACGTTGATTTTGTTCAATTAACTTTGCAAGTAGTGCCTCGTCTTGCTCTGTCCATGTTTGTTTTACCGATGCCTTACGTTGGCGTAAAACAATAAACCCAAAGCCAAGTACCACAATCAATACTGGCAATACCCATAATACTAAGGTTGCGGGTGTTACGGGTGGATCGTAATGTACGAAGTAGCCATAACGGTCAATCATATATTCGATGACTTCATCTTTAGTTTTGCCATCTTTTACCAGCGCTAACACTTTGTCGCGCAAGTCTTTGGCTACAACCGCGTCTGAGTCGGCAATGTTTTGGTTTTGACATTTAGGGCAACGCAGCTCTTTGGTAAGCTCACTGAAGCGTACAGCTTGCTCTTTGTCATCAAATTGATATTTGTCTTGCTCTGCAAATGCACTAAACGTGATAAGCAAACTTGCTAAAAAAATCACGAGTCTCATTACTGTAACTCCTGCATTAACGGTGCGAATTTGGCTCGCCACACACGCGGATTAATATCGCCGGTATGGTGCAGCAAAATGGTGCCTTGCTTATCAACTAAGAAGGTCTCTGGCGCGCCAGACACCCCTAAATCAAGGGCTAATGTGCGCTTTAAATCTAAGATATTGAATTGATATGGGTCGCCAGCACGATTAAGCATACTGGTAACGTCTTCGCGTAGTGCGTTAATATCAAACTGGCCATCAAAGTCAGGGTCGTAGCCTTGCTCGTAGTATAAGCCAACAATCTTAACGCCCTGCTCTCTAAGCTCAGTTAAATAGCCCAACTCAGCTAAACAGGTCGGGCACCATGTGCCCCACACATTGAGTAAGTAAACTTCACCTTTTAAATCACTATCTGTCCAACGCGTTGACTCATCCATCAAGTCTGGCAAGTTGAAAGCTGGCATAGCCTGCCCAATACGCCCAGTTTGCAGCTCACGCGGGTTAGCAAACAAGCCTTGATATAAAAACACACACAGTAAAACGAAAACCAGTAAAGGTGCTAGTGCGAGTAGTTTACGGTTCATGCTGATGCCTCCTGCTTAGTCGATTTTTGGCGATAGCGTTTATCACCAAGCACTAAAAAGCCTGCCAGTGAAATCAAGATACCACCGAGCCACATCCAACGAACATAAGGCTTATGGTAAATACGTAACGACCACGCACCTTGGCTTAATTGCTCACCCAGTGCTAGGTATAAGTCACGCGTAAAGCCAGCATCAACAGCTGCTTCTGTCATAAACTGCATGCCAATGTCATAACGGCGTTTTTCAGCATGTAAAACGGTTACTTGTTTATCATTTTTCAGCACAGTGACAACCCCAGCATGGCCGCTATAGTTAGCGCCGCGAATAGACTTAACACCATCAAAACGGTACTGGTATTCATTTAAAGCCACAGTGTCACCCGGCTTCATTGATACATCACGCTCTACTGAATAAGCAGAGGTTAACGTTACACCTGCAATCACGAACGCTAAACCAACGTGACCTAATACCATCGCCCAATAGCTTAGTCCTAAACGTTTAAAGCCTTCGCCTAAGGTTTTGTGAATAGTTACTTTTGCCGTTAAATCAACCAGAGTAGTAACAACAATCCATACCGCTAGCGCAGTTGCAATAAAGGTAATTGGCGCAATTACATCGTAACTTGAATATAACCACGCTGCCGTAGCCACGAGACTGACAACAGCCGATAGTGCAAATTTGTTTTGCAACATTGACCATTTATTTTGTTTCCAGCGTAACAGCGGACCCATACCCATTAAAATGGCAAACGGTACCAGTAAAATAGCAAACATCTTATTGAAGAACGGCTCACCAATCGAAATGCTGCCTAAGCCAAGCTCTTTATGGACCATAGGTAATAATGTGCCTAATAATACAATCAGCGTTGCCACAACTAAGAAAATATTATTTAACCAAAGCGCAACTTCACGTGAGGCAAACTTATAACGGCCTTCACTTTTCACCTGCGAAACACGCAGTGCATAAAGCGATAAACCACCACCAACTACAATGGCTAAGAATGCTAAAATAAACATACCGCGGTTAGGATCTGAGGCAAAAGCATGCACAGATACAATGATACCCGAGCGAACAATAAAGGTACCCAGTAAGCTTAACGAGAATGCTGCAATAGCCAGTAATACGGTCCACGACTTAAATACACCACGCTTTTCGGTGGTTGATAATGAGTGCAGCAATGCGGTTGCCACAAGCCATGGCATTAATGATGCGTTTTCAACGGGATCCCAGAACCACCAGCCGCCCCAGCCAAGTTCTGAGTATGCCCACCAACTACCAATGGTAATACCAAGTGTTAAAAAGCCCCATGCTGTCATAGTCCAAGGACGAGACCACTTAGCCCAAGTATTATCAAGCTTACCAGTAAGTAACGCTGCAATAGCGAATGAGAATGACACAGATAAACCTACATAGCCCATATAAAGCAATGGCGGGTGAATAATCATACCTGGGTCTTGCAATAACGGATTTAAATCGCGACCTTCAACAGGGAAATACGGTAATAAGCGCTCAAATGGGCTCGACATTAACAAGGTGTATAACATAAAGCCAACACCTAAAAAGCCTAGTACACCAAGTACACGAGCACGTAATACCCAAGGTAATGATTGCGAGCGTATAGCTACTACGGCTGTCCAACCCGCTTGCATCACTAACCAAAGTAATATCGCCCCTTCATGACCCCCCCATGTCGAGGTTATTTTGTAGTACCAAGGTAAGGTGCTACTTGAATGATAAGCAACATACGAAACAGTAAAGTCGTCGGTTAAACTAGCATAAACAAGTGCCGCAAAAGACAAAAGCACAAATACGAACTGTCCAATTGCCAGTGATGGGGCGGCACGCATTAAACGTAAATTGCCGGTATGCGCCCCCCACATAGGAAAAATACACAATAGAACACTGAGCACCATGGCCAGTGTTAAAGAAAAATAACCGAGTTCTGGGATCATATTAATTGCCGTTATCTAAGTTATACGTCGGTTTTTCGTGCTTGATACCCTTCACTGCTTCAGCAACTTCTGCAGGCATGTATTCTTCATCATGCTTTGCAAGTACTTCAAAGGCATCAATTTCATTGGCTTTAACTAACACGCCCTGCGCCACAATCCCTTGGCCTTCACGGAATAAGTCCGGCAAAATCCCTTGATAATTAATTGTCACCATAGGGCCTTTATCAATCAGCTTAAAGCTTACCTTTAAGCTTGATTCGTCACGAACAACTGAGCCAGGTACAACCATGCCACCAATACGTAACTTTTGACCAATATGCGGTTTTTCTTTATTTGGTCCTTTACCATCAACAAGTTCACTTGGGGTATAGAATAAATTGATGTTTTCTTGCAGTGCATACAGCACTAAACCAATGGTTGCACCCACACCAAAAATAATGGCTACAACTGCTAATAAACGTTTTTTACGTCTTGGATTCATTGCCCTGCCTCTTGCTTCGCTTTCTTAATGCGCTCTTCACGTTGTGCTTGCTGCTTTACTGAAGAGAAAATACGTTTTGTATCGTTTAACGAACTAAATAAAATACCGAGTAAAATTAATGCACAGCTACCAAAAGACAACCATACATAAAAGCCATAGCCACCCATGGCAATAAAATCTGCAAAAGAATCAAACTGCATGATTAACCTCGCTCAACCATATCACGCACCCAAGGGCGATGCTTTTCACGTTGTAGAATTTCGTTTTTAAGGCGGATTAACGTCACCACACCAACAAAACCTGCAAACGCAACAATGTTAACCATTAATGGCCAAAACATGCTTGGATCAATGGCTTTAGTATCAAACTTTGTAATGGTTGCACCTTGATGCAAGGTATTCCACCATTCCACCGAGAAGTGAATAATCGGTAAGTTGATAACCCCAACAATGGCTAAGATACAAGCAGCACGCCCCGCTGCTTTTTTATCTTCAAAAGCATGATAAAGCGATAACACACCAAGGTATAAAAATAACAGGATTAACTCAGAGGTAAGACGTGCATCCCACACCCACCATGCGCCCCACATAGGTTTACCCCATGCTGCACCGGTAATTAATGCTATCGCTGTCACACATGCCCCGACAGGTGCAATTGCAATCACTGCAAGTTCTGCATTACGTAATTGCCATACTAGTGCGATCACTGCTGCAATCGCCATAGAAGAGTAAGCGCCCATAGATAAAATAGCTGAAGGCACATGGATAAAAATAATTCGGTAGCTGTCTTTTTGTTGGTAATCGGCTGGGGCATAAGCAAGCCCCCAGACCCATCCAACAATCATACAAACCACCGTAACGACGGCGAAATAAGGCAGTAAGGTGTTACACAATTGGTAAGCACGATCTGCTTTTGCGTAGGGATGTAACCACTTCCACATATTAACTTACACTCACTTTCAATGCTGACGATATGGCAATTGGTGCCGCTATAATCGCTACGATTAGCATGGCACCAAGGATTGCAAGCTGTCCGCTATAGGCAAGCTCCATAGAGCTGGTATCAATAGCCGAGGTTGCAAAAATTAGTACAGGGATGTACAAAGGCAAAACAAGCAAACTCATTAAAATGCCGCCTTTTTGTAGTCCCACAGTAAGTCCAGCGCCAATTGCGCCAATGAAGCTAAGCAATGGCGTACCTAACAATAAGGTCAGAACGGTTGCTAAAAGCGCTGAACTTTCTAAATTCAATAACAAAGCAAATACCGGAGTCATTAACACTAAAGGCAACCCCGTTATCACCCAATGCGCTGCCACTTTTGCAAGGACAGTTAACGGTAAAGGGTATGATGAAGCAATTAATTGCTCTAGTGTTCCGTCGTGATAATCATCACGAAATAGCTTATCTAGGCCTAACATGGTCGAGAGTAACGCAGCGACCCAAATAATGCCCGGCGCCATACGAGCAAGTAGACCGGGTTCAGGGCCAATTGCTAACGGAAAAAGTGTAATAACGATAAGAAAAAACAAGATAGGGTTAACGATTTCAGCACGCTGACGAAACGCTAATTTAAGATCTTTAGAAAAAACCGCAGAGAATAATTGCCAATACGAATGCTGTTTTACCATCAGTGGCGATACTCCAAAGTCACTGTTTGAAGGTCACTAAAATGTGTCGTTAAATCTTGGTGGGTGGTTAATAGAATCGCGCCGCCAGCATTTAGGTGCTCAACAAAGCGTTCTTGTAAAAATGCAACACCGCTTTTATCAAGGGCTGTAAATGGCTCATCAAGGATCCATAGTTTGGCACTGTTTAACCACAGTCTTACTAGAGCGACACGGCGTTGTTGCCCTGCTGACAACATACGAACAGGTACATCTTCAAGACCTACCAAGCCTATTTTTGCTAAGATCGGATACAAGTCTTGTTTGCTATCGTAGCCATTTATTTTTAGCCAAAATGCGACATTCTCAAGGGCGGTAAGCTGTGTATTTACCCCAGTTTTATGGCCGATGAATAATAACTCTTGTGCATATTCATCATAGTATTTTGTAATTGAGCGATCTTGGAACAAAACATCGCCTTCATCCGCCATAGCGAAACCCGCGATAATACGCAATAATGATGTTTTACCAGCCCCATTCGGACCAGCTAATTGCATAATTTGTCCCGATTTCAAGCTGAAATTAAGATCCGCAAACAAACAACGATCTTGCTTGATGCAGGTGACGGCCTTAATGTGTAACAAGATGACGATTCTCTATACCCAAAATTAGGCGTTAGTCTACCATAATGATAGGGTAATACGAATATTGCTTTAAAACGATTAACTTATATTTGATCTAAAATAATGAATAAACAAAGCCAGTTGACTCTCAGCACTCAGCTTAATCTAGACCCAAAAGCAATCAGCAGTGCACTACAGCAATCACCTAATGATGCCTTGAAAATGCTGGCTGAGCAGAGCCTAACTGCTCGTAATATTGTGGTTGGTAAACACAGTGTGCAAATGGACGTGCTAATCAATAACTCATGGCAAACACTGCGCTTATCAACAGAGCAAGAAAACCTCAAAACTGAGCGCTTTTTAGCGGCCAATATTCAATTAAGTAGTGATGGTAAACAGCTGACTATCACACCAGCACCGCTGACGATTACTCTTGGCAAAAGCCAGCAATTACAAGCACTACTGAACTTGCTAACGCAAGGGAGTGCAAATACAAATATGCCGCACCCAGCTCAGATTGCGCCAAGTAAACCTTTACTACAACTACCGGCATTAAAAGCTGAGTTTGCTCTTAATAATAGCCTGGTTGCTCTTTTAAAAGCTGAAGCACCGCTTAAAGCCATTTTGCTGCCTGCTACCAACCAACAAAATAGCTTTAATTTAAACATTATTAATCGCTTTGGGGATTCACTCCATCAGCAAAGTGTTAGCCAACAAAAAGTAGCTGAGTTGGTGGCTAAGCTAACCCCTGAAATGAATTTGAAATTAGCAGGGCAACAAGTACAGTTAAGCGTTGCAAACAAGCAAAGTAATGAATTAACTTTACCGCTACCTACAATATCGCCAAAACAAGCTAAGCAAATTCAAGCCCAGTGGCAATTTCATCCTCATGCATTAAAACTAACCCCCCAGCAAGTTAAAAATACTGTTGAACTTATAAATAAAGCGCCTGTGCAACAAATACTGTTAAAGAACTCGCTGTCAGAGACATTCAATCAAGCATTAAAAAGCCAAGCAGTTGAACCTAAGAAAACGTTGTTAGCACCATCGAGCAGCTCACATTCACCCATTAGCTCTTGGCTAAAAGACAGTTTTGCTGATTTAAAAACGCGTATTAGTGATGCAGTGCGCTATTTTGAAAAGCTTCCTGCTACCACTAAAGCGGCTGTTAACCAGTCAACCCATCAGCTGATTGAAAGCAAAAATACGATTAGCCAATTAGGTTTTAATGCTAATAAAATCAATATAGTAAAGTTTGCCGCTGCTCAACAAAGCACGCCAAAACTTGCTTCGTCTCAAGTGCTGCAAAAAGAAAGTAGGCCAGTTTCAGCAAATACGCCATTACCTGCGACTAAACACACAGAGCCATTAACCGAAAGTCAGCCTGCAAAGCAAGTTAGCTTACCCGTGAGTTATAACAAGGCTCCACCTTTAATACAGTTACTACAACGGATAAAAGTCAGTTTAGAGCCGCTTGTTAGCGCACAAAATCAAGCGACTCAGTTGGCTACAAACCATAGCAAAGCACAACACCCTGTATTGAGCATAGACAATGCTATGCAAAAAGCACCTGCAGACAACAAGTCAATTAACAGTTCTGTTAATACACTAAACTCTGACAAAGCAGCATCTGAACAGCTTGCCCCAGTTAAAAGTAGCCTCGCTAATTCAGTACTGAAAAAGATGAGTGAGCAAACTAAACAGCATAACTTCGTGACTCGAGCACCCAATGAGCAAACCGTAGGGTTACAAAAAGTTGTTCAACAGCAAACTCAATTACACGCCCCCTTCTTAGCAACAAAAGAGCCGAACTTGAGTCAGCCATTATTGCCGATAAGGCCAATCGAAGCCACGCTGATTGCTAAGCTATTACCGCTCCCGGAAAGTAAACCGTTAGCAAGTATGCCTCTGCCAGTGCAATTAACAGAGAAACTTGTAGCCCTGAGTGAGCAAAACACATCGCCTTCGGTAGATTTAAACAGGCTCGTTAATCAAGCATTTAATCGCATGATCTCGAGTCAAAACATGCACCCTACAACGATTGAACGAGAGCTTTTAAGTATCCTCAGGCCAACAGCACTGCCTAGTCAAACTCAGCAGGCAAGCTTCAGCCAAGGGTTAGAACAATTAGCAGTGGCTTCACTTGCCGCGCCAATTATTAATCAAGCACCAACCAACCTTAGTTTTAATAATCAAACTGGTCTTGATGCCTTACTGCAAGTGTTAGTGCCCAACTTTAAAGCCGTTAACGGCAATAAATTACTCGAGCAACTACAGCAGCCTGCGATGCAAGCCATGGCGGCTGAAGCCTCGCAACTGAAAAACACTCTAGCTCAGGTGCAAACAACGCCCATCAATCAGCAACAAGATAACAGTGCTTTCGCGCAGTTTTTCTTACCTATGAAGTTACCTCCTGAAACAGGGCAAACAGAAATCAGCTTAGGACAATATAAAAAGCCAAGTAAAAATAAACTCGAAGCTAAGAATGTCTGGTTTGTGCGATTGAATTTTGATTATGCACAGCTTGGCAAGTTACAAATTACCGCAGAGGTGATGGATAAAGCAGTTGATTGCCAATTGCTCGCTTCTTCACAAGAAGTGACAGCACTTGCTCATCCGCATTTAGAAACACTGCGTCATAAATTAGCAGGCCATGGTTTAAATGTAGGTGAGTTAAACTTGCAACAAGGGACATCAAACCACCAAGCTTTTTATAAATCCCATGCGATTATTAACATTAAGGTGTAATTTTTATGAGTGAACAAGCGGTGCATAAATCAGCAATTGGCTTACTCTACGAAGCGGGTAGCTCGCCACGAGTAACCAGTAAAGGCTTTGGTGAATTGGCTGAAGAAATCGTCAAACTTGCTGAGCAAAAAGGCATTTTGATACATCAAGATGCGGACTTAGCTCAAACCTTATCGCATCTTGAGTTAGGTGAAGAAATCCCGAAAGAGCTCTATTATGTTATTGCCGAATTAATTGCTTTTTCGTACGTATTACGTGGTAAGTTTCCACCGGGATGGCAAGACTTTCAAGGTAAGCTCAACATCAAAGCTTAGCTCAAATAAAAAAGCGCCTATTCGGCGCCTTTTTGTTTATGAAGTGACATGAGTAGCTCAGCTTCGGCTCTGGGTAATTCGCATTCACGAATTATTTCTTCTAAATCAGCGCCTAGCTCAACCATTTTAACCGCTCGCGAATAAATTTTCGCATTCGGATCATCATATTTTTGTGCATCTTGTAGCTGTTCAAGCTCTTTACTTTTTTCTTCAACAGCAACAACACGTTTGCCAATACTTAGCATGCCAGCTCGCATTTCAGCCACTTCGCTACGTAAAATACTCAATTGCTGTTGAGCTTCTTGTAACTGTTTTTGCTTAGCTTGAATCGCCGCCGCTTGCTTATTGTTATTGACAAAAATAAGCCCCAAACACACTAATACAAGTAAGATTGAGGCACCAAACAAAGAGTATAACAGCATATAATTTCCAAACGCTTATAGTGCGCTTAGCTCGTCCCACTCATCGTCATTTAATAACTTATTAAGATCAACCAAGATCAGTAACTCACCATCACGGTTAGATACACCTTGGATAAACTTAGCACTTTCTTCTGTGCCAATATTTGGCGCACTGTCAATTTCAGAGCTACGTAGGTAAACCACTTCAGCAACACTATCGACTAAAATACCAATCACTTGCTTTTCAGCTTCAATGATAACGATACGAGAGTTATCAGTGACCTCAGCACCCATTAAACCAAAACGTGCACGCGTGTCGATAACAGTAACAACATTACCACGTAAGTTAATAATACCTAACACATAAGAAGGCGCACCTGGCACAGGAGCAATTTCGGTATAGCGAAGTACTTCTTGTACTTGCATTACGTTAATGCCGTACGTTTCTTCTTCAAGTTTAAAGGTTACCCACTGTAACACTTCATCGTTGCTATCAGCGTTTTTATTTGCTGACAGTAGTCTTTCTTCACTCATGCTATTACTCCGTAAAAATAGTTACTGCTCACGGCTGTCTAAGCCCTGCTCTAGCAATTGATTTAAATTTTCAACGTCAATCAAGGCGCACATTTTCTCTTTGATAACACCTGCAAGCCAAGGCCGCTTACCTGATTTTGCTCGCCATTTTACATCTTCTTTACGAAGCGTAATATTATTTACGAGCTTTTCAGCCAATAATCCCCATTGACTGTCACCTAAGGTGATTAAATACTGATAATCTAATGATTGTTCTAATTTTTCATCATACTTTTCTGGCATAACCCAACGTGCAGTATCAACAACATTTAGTTTTTCTTCACGGTTTAGCATGACACCTTTAAACCATTTTGGTTTACCAAATAATTGGTTAACCTCTGCCAGCTGATGAATTCCCCCTAATGCTTTTAACGGTACAGCAAGGGTTAACCCTGCAACCTCAAAGAATAATGCCTGAAATTCACCATCAAAATAGTCTTCTTGACGATCAGACGAGGTTTTTGCAACCAGTTCAGCTTTAGGTTCTGCGACTATATCTTTGATATTAGCTTGGTTCTCGGTTTTCTCAAGCTCTTTAGTCGGTTCTGGGGGTGGTAAAACAGGTTCTGGAGTAGGCTGAACGTCTGTCAGCTTTTCTTCTGTCTTAGTTTCAGGCTCTTTAACCTGCTCCAGCAGCTTTGCGACTGGCTCAAGATTTTGGTCTGTAGGCTCATCTTCACACAACAAAGCGCCCAAATATTGGGTCATCACTTTTTCATTGGCAAATAAATGCTTACTCATCTTTAACCTTGTGCAACTAAGTAATCAAGCAGGGCGCGATAGGCAAAAACGCCACGCGAACGCGGGCAAAATTGAATCGGCACTTGCTGTGCTAAACTAGCATCTCTAAACTTTGTATCGACAGGAACCACGCCTGACCATACTTTATCTTTGTAATTATCCTGCAGAGTCTTGTAAGCTTCAAGTGATGCTTTAGTACGTTTATCGTACATTGTAGGAATAATTGTATATTGGTACTGTTTTGCTTGCGATGTTTGCATCAGCTCCATGGTGCGCATCATACGATCAAGCCCTTTTAAGGCCAAAAATTCTGTTTGTACTGGTACTAAAATTCGCTCACTAGCTGCAAGAGCATTGACCATCAAAACACCTAAAACAGGCGGGCAATCAATAATTGCATAGTCATAATGGTCGCTAATTTTGGCAAGCGCTTTTTTTAGTATTAAGCCCATGCCATTTTTATTGCCCATGCTTCTATCAAGCGTCGCGATTGCCATCGTCGCAGGTAAGATATCTAGGTTTTCAAGTGTTGATGGACATAGAGCCTGCAAAATTTCTTCACTGGCCATGCTGTTACCACGCGCGAAAATATCATACACGCTGACTTCTAAGTCTTCTGAATCTATACCAAAATAATAAGTCAATGATGCATGCGGATCGGTGTCAATAAGTAACACGCGTTTTCCTTGTAAAGCGAGAATACCAGCAAGGCTAACGGCTGTTGTTGTTTTCCCTACCCCACCTTTTTGATTCGCTACGGTCCAAACTTTCACATCACACCTTATTATTGTTCATTGCGCGTGGTAATCCTAATTCCACCATGTGGTAATTGAATCACTTTAATGCTGTTATCATCGCTTGGCAACTCAATTTCTGTCGTCTGTTGCGGTTGGTTTTGTGACTCTTGTTCTGCGTTTTCTGGCTCTTGTGGTGGTAAACCATATTTAGACAACGCAACAACCACTTTGCGGTTTTCTGCGCGTCCTTGCTCAGTGTCATTACTTGCGAAAGGTGAATATTGCCCGTAACCTTCAATAGCCATACGCGCAGGGTTAATACCTAAACTCTCAAGCTCAACTAGGACAGATGTCGCCCTCGCTACAGATAGCTCCCAGTTAGAGCGAAACATCTCGTTACGAATACCTTCGTTATCGGTATAACCACGCACACGAATGTAATTATCAACTGGTGCAATAATATCTTTCACTAAACTAACAACTTGTTTTGCACGCTGCTGTGCAACAGCACTGCCCGATGAAAACAACATACCAGAGCTTAATTCAATGATGAGCCAATCTTGATGAAGCTCTAAACTTGCTTCGCCATCACGAATTTCATCAATGAGCGCAGACTGTAATTTAGTAAGTAAGCTGTCGAGAGGCTTGCCGAGATGTTTTTTCTCAATATTGCTGGTTTCGCTTTGCCCATCGAGTAATTCAGGGCCTTGCTCATCTTTACGAATGCTCTCACCGTATAGAATGTCGTTCTCAGGGCTGACTCTGTCAGTTAGTATGCCTGTGCCGTTAACCCCAGTGCCAACCTGTTGTTGCTGACGAGCAGACTTTTCAAACACCTGCTCTAGTGAATCTGAGAGAATTTGAAAATCTTCATTTTTACTAATTGCGATCGCATACATGACCACAAAAAAAGCAAACATGATGGTCATATAATCGGCATAAGAGACAAGCCAGCGTTCAGTATGTTGGTTTTTTGACGTGTTATGACGCAGACGACGGCGCATCATAATAAATTACTCGTCAACTAAGCTTGGGCGCTCTACACGGTACGCCTCAAGTTTTAGTTCGATATTTAGTGGGCTTTCACCTTGCGAAATAGCAATAATGCCTTCAGCAAGTAGTTCATGATACAGCATTTTTTGTTCCACTTGCTGCTTAAGTTTATTCGCCATTGGCAAGAATAATAAGTTCGCTAGGCCAACACCATAAATCGTGGCAATAAACGCTGTAGCAACACCGGCACCCAGTTTTTCAGGATCCGTTATAAATTGCATAGCCTGAATCAAACCGAGTACTGCACCTAAAATACCGATTGTAGGGCTATAACCGCCCATAGCTTCATAAACTCGACTTACCTCGAGTAAGCGTTCGCGTTCAAGCATTAAATCAATTTCAAGCGTATCTCTAAGCTTTTGCTCATCAATCCCATCAACAAGTAGACTCAAGCCCTTTGCCGCATACGGGTCTGAGTGCGACAGCGCTTCCGACTCAAGGGCTAAGTAACCTTCTTGACGTGCTTTATGTGACCAACGCTTTACTTGCTCGATGGCTGCATCAATATCGTGATACGGCGGAAAAAACACCCAATGACTGATCTTAAGTGTTTTAGTAAAAACACTTGCTGGGGTCTGAAGCATGACAGCCCCAAGCGTACCACCAAGCACGATGATAAGCGCAGGACCATTAAACAGTGCAGAAACAACCCCGCCCTCTAATGCATAACCAAAGGCGATGGCACTTACTGCGACAATTAAGCCAAGGAAAGACAGTTTATCCACAACCAGTCTCACGCGTTAAACGATTCGCAACATCTGCAAGCGCTAAGCTTTCACTCGCCAAGCCGGCATTAGCAACAGCTTGTGGCATACCATACACCACACTGGTTTTTTCATCTTGCGCCCAAATAGTCGCACCGACTTGCTTAAGCATACGCGCACCATCACGGCCATCTGCGCCCATGCCCGTTAATACTACAGCTAGCACATCACCGCCGAAGGTTTTTGCAGCACTTGCAAAAGTCACATCAACACTCGGCTTGTAAGTAATACGCGGACTATCGTCTTCAAATACTCGCAGAGTGCGAGAACCACCACGCCCCTCTATTAGCATTTGTTGGCCACCTGGCGCTAAGTAAGCGGTGCCAGGCACTAAACGGTCACCATTTTGCGCTTCTTTAACATTGATTTTGCATAAGCCATTTAGCCTTGCAGCAAAAGCTGGCGTAAACGCAGCTGGCATATGCTGAATAAGCAAAATAGGATGTGGGAAATTAGCTGGCAGCTGAGTCAAAATTGTTTGCAGTGCCACAGGTCCACCGGTTGATGTACCGATAGCAACCAATTGATATTTCTTGCCCGAAGCGCGAATATTACTCGTATTCGATGACGATGCAGCCGGCGAACTTGCAGCAGCAGGACGGCTAAAACTGCGATCAGGCTGGACAATACCGTTACTGCTTGTAGCGCCACTACTTCTTAGTGTAGGAGTCGGAGTTGATCTCGAAATAGGTGCTGGGCGCGAGAAACGAGAAATGCGACGGCGACCAATTTCTTTTACTTTATTTTGTAAAAGCGCGATTGCATCTTCATTATTGCGTGCAATGTCTTCGAACTTTTTCGGTAAAAAATCAAGGGCCCCAGCATCCAATGCATCTAGGGTTGCTGTTGCGCCATCACGGGTGAGTGATGAGAACATTAAAATAGGAGTCGGTGTTGCTGCCATTATTTCTTTCACGGCACTAATGCCATCAAGAACCGGCATTTCAACATCCATAGTAATTACATCAGGTTTTAATTCACGGGCTTTATCGACCGCTTCACGACCGTTTACGGCAAAACCAATTACTTGAATATTGCTGTCTTGCTCTAAAATTTCGCTGACTCTGCGGCGAAAAAAGCTTGAATCATCAACAACTAATACTTTGACTGCCATTGGCACTCTCTTGTTTTATATCACTTAAAGTGCAGTTAAACGCTGCACTTTATTATTTATTATTAGCCAACGTAGTGTTTAAGCATGCTAGGTACGTCGAGGATCAATGCAATCCCACCATCAGAAGTAATTGTCGCACCAGCCATGCCTGGCGTACCTTGCAATAAGGCATCTAAAGGTTTGATAACAACTTCTTCCTGGCCAATTAACGAGTCAACCACAAAGCCCACTTGTTTAGTACCGATTTGCACAATAACTACGTGACCTTCAGCTTTACGCTCTTGGCGGTTGGCACCTTTTACTAACCAATGTTGTAAATAGAAAAGCGGGATCGCTTTTTCACGCACAATTATTGTCAGTTGACCATCAACGACATTAGTTTTAGTTAAATCAAGATGGAAAATTTCACTCACACCAGCAAGTGGTAAAGCAAATGTTTGCTCGCCAACAATAACCATAAGAGTCGGTAAAATAGCCAGTGTTAATGGCACCTTGATTTCTAATACAGTACCTACACCCAGCTCTGACTGAATATTGACAGAGCCATTTAACTGGGTGATTTTTGTTTTTACTACATCCATGCCGACGCCGCGGCCTGAAATATCAGATATCTCTTCTTTGGTTGAGAAACCAGGCGCAAAAATTAAGTTGTAAGCTTCGGTATCCGACAAGCGGCTTGCTTGGTCGTGATCAATCACACCTTTGCTGATAGCAATTTTTTTCAACTTCTCAGCATCCATACCTGCACCATCATCACGAATGGTCAATAAGATATGATCGCCTTCTTGCGAAGCAGAAAGAGTGACTGTACCGGTACGTGGTTTACCCGCGGCTTCACGCACATCTGGCATTTCAATACCATGGTCAACCGAGTTACGAACTAAATGCACGAGCGGATCGGCAAGCGCTTCTACTAAGTTTTTATCTAAATCGGTTTCTTCACCAACCAGCTGCAGGTTAATGTCTTTTTTCAAGCTGCGAGCTAAGTCACGCACAACGCGTGGGAAGCGGCCAAATACTTTCTTAATTGGCTGCATGCGGGTTTTCATCACCGCACCTTGCAGGTCTGCAGTTACCACATCTAAATTAGAGATGGCTTTACCCATTGATTCGCTGTTACTGTTATTTGCAAGGCTAACCAAACGGTTGCGTACTAATACCAGCTCACCCACCATGTTCATGATTTCGTCCAAGCGCTTGGTATCAACACGAACCGTTGTTTCAGCTTGTGGTGGTGGCGCTTTTTTCGGTGCAGCAGAAGCAGCTGGTGCTTTTGCAGGAGCTGGAGCCGGTTTAGGTGCAGCTGCGGCAGGCTTAGGAGTAGGTGCCGGTTTTGATGCTGCAGGCTGTGCCGGTTTTGCAGGTTCAGCTTTAGGTGGTTCAGGCGCTTTTTCTGGCGCAGCCGTTTCTAAAGACTGTGGAGCTGTACCTTTACCATGTAATTCATCAAGCAACGCCTCAAACTCGTCATCGCTAATTTCATCGTCTGAGTCACTGCTTGTAGTATCTACTGCTGGTGCTTGAGGAGTTGGTTGTGCAGGTTTTACTGTTTCAGGTTTGGCTATATTTTCTTGTTTTACTTCACCAAAATTACCAACACCATGTAATTCGTCTAATAAACTGTCGAATTCATCATCGGTGATATCATCACTATCACTGCTAATAGCTTCAGGAGCAGCCGCTGCTGGCCCTTGACCTTTACCATGTAATTCATCGAGGAGGCTTTCAAACTCATCTTCAGTAATTTCATCAATATTCTGTGGTTCTGCCTTACTATCAGCAAGACCGCCGCCATCAAACAACATATCAAACGCAAATGGATCATCTTCATCAATATTGTCTGCTGCCGTGTTAGCTGTTACTTCAGGTGCATCAACAACAGCCTCTTCAACAGCAGGTTCTTCAGGTGCAACTGCTACATCGTCTGCTACTGATACATCTTCACCTGCAAGCTCTTCCGCTGTAGGTGGTTGGCTTAATTTATGAAGAACGTCTAGAAGCGCAGGATCTGCAGGCTCTGGTTGCTCACGATTTTGAATCGTTGCGAACATTTCGTTGATGGTATCCAGAGCTTGTAAAATAACATCCATAAGCTCAGGAGTGACACTGCGAACACCTTGGCGTAATAAATCGAAAACATTCTCTGCACCGTGACACGCATCAACAAGTTCAGTCATGCTTAAAAAGCCTGCACCGCCTTTGACAGTGTGGAAGCCTCTAAAAATGGCGTTTAAGAGATCTTTGTCTTCGGGATTGTTCTCAAGCTCAACTAATTGCTCTGACAAAAGCTCTAAGATTTCTCCTGCCTCAACAAGGAAATCCTGTAAAATATCTTCATCGACTTCAAAGCTCATGCAGCTACTCTCCTCTTAGAAGCCCAGACTTGATAATAGATCATCGACTTCATCTTGTCCTGAGACAACATCATCACGAGAGTCTTTATCAATAATCGGCCCTTCAGGACCTGCTAGTGTATCACTTGTCGCAGGTGCTTTTTCTATGGCCTGTTTTTCTTGTTGTTGATGACCATCTTCTTGACTGCCAAACACAGTTAAGAGATTAATTAAACTGTCTTCTACTTCTCGCACTAACTCAATGACGCGACGGATTACTTGCCCCGTCAAATCTTGATAGTCCTGTGCCATCAGCACATTGGTCATCAAGCCCTGTAGCTCATCGGTTTTAGTATGCGAGTTATTCATAAAATTATCTAAGCTATGACATAGCTTTTTAAACTCACCGAGCTCTATTTCTCGGCTCATTAAACGATCCCACGTTGGTTTAATCGTCGCTATTTCATCTGCAAGTTGTTGCGCTATAGGTAAACTAGCTTCAACTGCATCCATGGTTTTGTTAGCGGCGCTTTCTGTCATTTCCATAACATAATTTAAGCGCTGCTTAGCGTCTGGGATCGCATCGGTAGTTAAATCTGAAAGACGAGTATCTAGATCAAAGTTTTTTAGCGCTTCATGTAATTGTCGCGTCAGTTTACCGATTTCAGCAAACAGCTCTGATTGTTCTTTTGATGCTGTTTCAAGTATCAGCTGATCAGCTTTTTCTTGTTCACCATTTTCAAGAAACTCAACAAGTTGACGAGCTTGCTCTAAACTTATTTGAGGCGCAGCTAGTGCTGACATAAGCCTCTCCCCTTAGATTAACCTAAACGTTCAAACACTTTTTCCAATTTGGTTTTAAGTGTCGCAGCAGTGAATGGTTTAACGATATAGCCATTAACACCCGCTTGAGCAGCAGCAACAATTTGTTCTTTTTTCGCTTCAGCTGTCACCATTAATACAGGAATATGCTTAAGGCTATCATCAGCACGAATTGCTCTTAACAAATCAATGCCTTGCATACCTGGCATGTTCCAATCTGTTACAACAAAATCAAATTCTTGATTTTGTAGCATTGGCAATGCTGTTGACCCATCGTCAGCTTCCTGCACATTGGTAAAACCTAAATCCCTTAATAGATTTTTAATGATACGTCTCATTGTAGAAAAATCATCAACAACAAGAATTTTCATGTTTTTATCCAAAACATCCTCCGGTGAGGTTTGAACCTATATTTACTTACTACTAATTAATCCAGTCATTGATTTTTGCTTTGAGCTTAATCATCGCCTGACCATGTATCTGACTCACACGCGATTCACTAACATCGAGTATGTGTCCTATTTCTTTTAAGTTCATTTCGTCGTTGTAGTACAAAGACAAAACAAGTGCATCTCTTTCTGGTAACGATTGGATAGCCGTTAATAGAGACTGGTTAAACCGCTCATTTTTAACGTTATTAAACGGTTTGTCTAGTCCTAAATCCTGACCTACAGGTGTAATCACGTCTTCATCAACGCCTAAGTCCTCTATACCTAATACTTTACTAGAATTTACATCATGTAGAATATGATGGTACTCATCGAGCGTTATATCAAGTTTTTCAGCGACTTCTGTATCTTTAGGTTCACGATTTAGCGTGCTTTCTAATTCGGAAATGGTTTCAGCCACAAGGCGAGCATTTCGGTGAACTGAGCGTGGTGCCCAGTCACCTCTACGAATTTCGTCTAACATCGCACCACGAATACGAATTCCAGCGAAAGTTTCGAAACTAGCCCCTTTGCTAGCATCAAAGTTTTTTGATGCTTCAATTAGGCCTATCATGCCTGATTGAATTAAATCATCGAGTTGGACACTGGCAGGTAAACGAGCAATTAGATGGCACGCCACTTTTTTAACTAAAGAGGCATGTTTTTCAACAATCGCATTTAAGTTTTGTGCTGATTGATATCCCATCGCTTTATTCACCGATGTTGTCATAGTTAGCCGTTTACTAGTTTTTCAATGAAAAATTCTAAATGGCCAGAAGGTTGATTAGGGATCGGCCACTTAACTGCTTTTGTTGCTAATGTTTTAAACGCCACCGCAGCTGGTGAGTTTGGAAATAATTCAACAATCACCTTTTGGCGTCGCGTAGATTTACGCATGTTCTCGTCATAAGGAATGGTAGCTACCAACTCCATTGAAACGTCTAAAAAGCGATCCGTTACTTTTGAAAGTTTAGCAAATAATTCTTGCCCTTCACGCAAACTGCGCACCATATTAGCAACAATTTTAAATTTATATACGCCATGCTCACGGCTAAGCACTTTAATAAGCGCATAAGCATCGGTAATTGAGGTAGGTTCATCACATACAACCACAACAACATCTTGGGCTGCACGAGAAAAGCTTAATACCATGTCAGAAATACCTGCGGCGGTATCGACAATTAAAATATCAAACTCGGTGTTTAACTCGCTAAAAGCGCGAATAAGACCTGCATGCTCAGATGGTGTTAATTCCACCATGCTTTGCGAACCAGACGTCGCTGGTACAATTTTTATACCTGCAGGACCTTCAACGAGAATTTCGTCAAGCTCACACTCGCCTGACAAAACATGAGATAAGTTACGTTCAACACGAAGGCCAAGCATCACGTCACAGTTTGCCAAACCTAAATCGGCATCTAGTACTAATACACGATTTCCTTGCTGCCCTAATGCGATTGCGGTGTTGAGTGAAACATTGGTTTTACCCACTCCACCTTTACCGCCAGTCACAGCGATAACTTTAACGCCACTATTATTATTTTGATTCATTTTGCGCAGGCCGCTTGCTTGATCTAATACTGTGTTAATCATACATCCCTACTGTGTTCGACGCTACTGCTTGACGTCGTGAATGTTGTGCTTTTGCTCGTTTTAAATACAATTGTTCAGCTTTTTTCACTAGTTTTTCAGCATTCGCTACGCGAATATCTTCAGGAACACGCTGACCGTTAGTAAGATACCCTATTGGCAGGCGATTTTGAATCGCTATACTAATAATCTCACCTAAACTTAAAGATTCATCCAATTTAGTGAAGATACAGCCACTTAGATGAACCTTTTTAAAGTGTCTTACGGTTTCTTGCAACACATTTATCTGTGCTGTCGCACTTAATACTAAATAACTACGAATATCAACACGCTGATTACGCATTAGGGTGTTTAATTGCTCAGTTAAACGTAAATCACGTTGGCTCATACCCGCTGTATCTATTAATACTAGACGCTTATTACGTAAATGGTATAGCACTTCAGCTAATTCATTCGCATCTTTTACCTGCTTAACACCACAGCCAATAATACGACCATAAGTAGCCAATTGTTCGTAGGCACCAATTCTATATGTATCAGTGGTGATCAACGCCACTTTATCAGCACCATATTTTTGTGCACCCAGTGCAGCTAATTTCGCAACAGTCGTTGTTTTACCAACACCCGTTGGGCCCACTAATGCGAATACACCACCTTGACGTAGGATTTCGTTATTCGTTGTATGCATTTGGTTTTCAACCATTTGCAGTAATGCTTGCCACGCTTGTTGACGTGATACGTCGTCAGGAATGAAACAGGCCATTTGCTCAGCAACATCACGTTCAATGCCCATACCCGCTAAGCGGTCAATCATACATGCACGAGTCGGATCGCGGCGAGCCATATCTTGTTGCATTAAGCCAGATACTTGGTGTTCAAGTAATTGACGAATCGCATTCATTTCTTCCCGCATGGTCGTCATTTCTGATTGATTCGCAGGTGCTGAGTTTTTGTGCTCGGCTGGTGAATCTAAATCATCAAAACCAGAATCTAAATCGTCATCAAAACCTAAGCTATGTGCTTGAGTTTGTACACGAGGTGCTGCCTGCGATTGATAACGAGGAGCTTGCTTATATTCAGGCTGTTGCTGCTCAAAGCTTGGCTCTTTTGGTTGATAGTGTTCACTCGTATCAATACCAGATTGACTAAACATTGACGCAAGCTCTGGCGAACGAGGGCGTGGGGCTTGACGCTCAAGTAACGCTTGTAGGCTATCAGCAACTTTCGCTTGCGGCTCAGGTTTAGCACGCATTGGCTCAGGTTTAACAAAGTTATGCTGTGGTGCAGGTGCTGATTGTGCCACTGCTGGTTTAGCTTCGGCTTTCGGGGCTGCTTTGTCGTAATCAACAGCTGCAACGATTTCAACGCCGTTAGCAAGCTTTTTGTTCGACATAATAACCGCATCAACACCTAACTCATCTTTCACTTCTTTCAGTGCAGTGCGCATATCTTTAGCAAAAAAACGTTTAATTTTCATGGTTCAACCCCTTTACTATCCTATTGTTGGCCTACTGAGCTGACAATCTTAATCTGTCTTTCGTCTGGTACCTCTTGGTAAGACATCACCCTTAAACCTGGGATGGTGTACTTAACGAAGCGAGATAGCACAGTCCGTAACATTCCTGACGTTAACAGTATCGAAGGTTCGCCGGCCATTTCTTGGTTTTGGTGCGCTTCATTCAATGATTGTTGAAGTCGCTCTGCAAGGCCTGGCTCTATTCCGGCACCTTCGTCACCTGCATTCTGAAGTGACTGATGCAACATCTGTTCCAACTCAGGCGCCAAGGTTATGACAGGGATCTCAGAAGACATACCAACAGCGTCTTGAACAATCAGTCTGCGTAGTGAAATTCTCACTGCAGCCGTTAGTACATCTGGGTCTTGGCTACGTGGGCCATACTCAACAAGAGTTTGAACAATCGAGCGCATATCGCGAATTGCCACCCCTTCATTGAGTAGGTTTTGTAGCACTTTTACGATAGTAGTGAGTGGTAATACGTCAGGAACCAGTCCTTCAACTAAACGTGGATGACTCTTCGCTAACATATCTAATAAGTTTTGCACTTCTTCATGACCAAGCAGTAAAGCTGCGCTATTAGTAAGTAACTGACTAATATGAGTTGCAACCACAGTTGCTGAATCAACGACTGTGTAGCCAAGTGATTGTGCTTCATCTTTTTGATCTGGTTTGATCCAAACCGCATCTAATCCGAATGCAGGGTCTTTTGTGGCAACCCCTTTGATTGGACCAAATACTTGGCCTGGATTAATCGCTAACTCATCACCATGCTTAAGCTCACCCTCACCGCTTGAAACCCCCATCATAGTGATTCTATAAGCATTTGGGTCAAGCTCTAAGTTATCGCGGATATGCACAGGAGGTACCAAGAAACCAAGTTCCTGAGACAATTTCTTACGCACACCTTTGATACGATTTAATAGTTCACCACCTTGAGATTGGTCAACAAGTGGAATTAAGCGATAACCCACTTCTAAACCAATAACGTCAACCTGTTGAACATCATCCCAACCCAGTTCTTTTTGCTCTTGTTTATTAGCAACACCTGTTCCTGGTGCACCTCCATTTGCTTCTTGCTCTGCTTTTTCGGCTTCTGCTTTGGCTTTTTGTTGTTGCGTGAAGTAAGCAAGGTAACCCAGTAATCCACCTAAGCTTAAAAATGCAATATGCGGCATACCTGGCACTAGACCCATGATGATCAAAATACCTGATGCGATATACAAAGACTTTTCGTTACCTAGCTGAGTCTTAACTTGGTCGCCCATGTTGTGCGATTCATTTTGACGGGTAACAACGATTGCAGTACCGATTGACAGTAACAATGAAGGCAGTTGTGCAACTAGACCATCACCAATGGTTAGCAAGGTGTACACTTCCATCGCACGGCTGAACGATAAATCATGTTGGATCATACCAACAAATAAACCACCAACGATGTTAATCACTAGAATAACGATACCCGCTATTGCATCACCTTTTACGAACTTACTCGCACCATCCATTGAACCATAGAAATCGGCTTCGCGGGTAACCTCTTCACGGCGTTCACGGGCTTGCTCTGCACTGATAAAACCAGCGTTTAAATCAGCATCAATCGCCATTTGTTTACCCGGCATTGCATCAAGAGTAAAGCGAGCTGATACTTCAGAAATACGACCTGCACCTTTGGTGATAACCACAAAGTTAATAATGATTAAAATCAGGAAGACCACTAAACCAACTGCATAGTTACCGCCGATAACCACCGAACCAAAGGCCTCGATAACTTTACCGGCTGCATCACCGCCGTTATGACCTTCGAGTAATACTACACGGGTACTGGCGACATTCAGCGCTAAGCGCATGATGGTTGCAATCAGTAGAACCGCAGGGAACATACCAAATTCAAGGGGTTTCATGGTGTAAACTGTAACCAGTAACACCACCAGTGCTAACGCGATATTAAACGAAAATAGAATATCTAAAAGAAATGGCGGCAGGGGTAAAATCACCATACCCAGCGCAGCAAGTACCATTAACGGCGTGCCGATACCCTTCGCATATTCTTTTTTATCTCTGTTAAGTTGTTGTAATACCGCTTTAAATTCCATAATTCAACAATTTCAAAAAATTGACACTACACGGAATTTGCAATAACTATTCCAAGTTATAAATTTACTGTTTAGTATTTGTAGGCATCGGGTATTGGGAGCTTTTTATTGAGTGGTACAGGACGTTTACCGCGCCCTTTTTGGAAGCGTTTTAACTGGAAGACATAAGCTAACACTTGTGCAACGGCAGTGAATAGCTGATCAGGTATTTGATGACCAACATCGGTGGTGTGATACAGCGCACGAGTAAGCATGGGTGATTCAACAATTGGCACGTCATTCCCCTTGCCCACTTTACGAATTTGCATAGCAAGCTCGTCCACGCCTTTGGCAAGAACAATAGGCGCACCCGCTTTAGCTGTATCGTATTTTAGTGCTACAGAATAATGGGTCGGGTTAGTTACGATCACATCTGCATCAGGCACGTCTTGCATCATACGCCTTTGCGACATTTCACGCTGAGTACGGCGAATACGCGCTTTTATTTGCGGATCACCCTCAGAGTTTTTAAATTCGTCTTTTACCTCTTGTAAGGTCATTTTTAACTGTTTATGGTGTTTGTGACTTTGATAAGGAGAATCTATTGCAGCAATAATGATTAACGTACAAGTTAACCCCAAGAACATCCAAGATAGTATTTCGAGTGCATGGATAAAATTTCCGGGCGCGCTTTCAATGCTTAGGTGCAGTATTTCATCAAAGAAAGTATTAATTAAGAACACAGCAAAGCCTGCAACCACTACAAATTTTAAAATAGACTTAACTAGCTCTACTCCTGCTTGAGGGCCAAGCATACGCTTAATACCTTTAGCTGGCGACATCTTACTTGCTTTTGGGGCTGCCGCTTGCCAACTAAAGTTATAACCTCCCAGTAAAGTATTGCCAACAAAAGCGGCTATGACGATGATCAACACAAACATTGCCATAGGGAATAACAATGCATCCGCAACAATTCCCCACACTGAAAACATCTTAGTGGTGTCGTAGGTTTCATTACGGTTAAGGCTTAATAAACGTCCCATTATATTATAAAGACCTTTACCAATTTCAGGGCCATACAACAAGAGTGAAACTGCAGAAAAAATAAGCACAAACATGGTACCTAGCTCTTTTGAGCGGGCAACCTGACCTTTCTTCTTGGCATCATCAATTTTTTTCTGCGTGGGTTCTTCGGTTTTTTCTTGACCAGAATCTTCAGCCATGGCGCGCTCCTAAGGTGTACAACCAACAAGGCTGCACATTAACTCAACCATTTTTAACCACTGAAACTCAAATTGAGTCATAAAGTTGCCTAATGTTGCCCAAATAATCACAAGACCAGCTACTAAGGTAAACGGAAAGCCAATTGAGAAAATATTTAACTGCGGTGCCGCTCGGGTCATTACACCAAACGACATGTTAATAACAAGCATGGCTGTCAGTGGAGCTAAAGCAAGCACCAAGGCTGTGGTGAACATCCAACCACCCCAAGTAACGATATCCCAGTAATGATCAACCGCCCACCAATTGCCATCAATTGGTAGCACTTCAAAGCTATGAATGACCATTTGAATCATCATTAAGTGGCCATTGAACACAAAGAAAAGCAAGGTCGCCAAGATTAGATAAAATTGTCCCACAGCGGGTACACTCAGACCATTCGATGGATCAACTACGGACGCAAAACCAAGACCTGTTTGCATCGCGAGTATTTGCCCTGCAAGAACAAAAGTATTTAGCAATAAAACAGATGCAAACCCAATCGCCACACCAATAAGCATTTGCTGAATGACCACAAGAATCATCTCAAACGAAAAAAGATTGTTGAAAGTCGCAGGGGGCAGCATAGGCACAGCAACAAAGGTTACAACTACAGCTAAACCAAGCTTAATTCGGCTTGGTACATTCTTCGCACCAAGGCCTGCCATAATCATTATCATTGAGCTAATACGCACTAATGGCAGCAAAAAGTCGCTGAGCCATTGAATAATGACCGCAAATGGAAATTCCATTTAACCTGCTATCTCCGGTATCGACATCACTAAACGGGTAAAATAGTCCATAAGCTCTTGCGTGAACCAGTGACCACCTATAATAAGTGCGCTTATGGTAATTAGCAAACGAGGTAAAAAGCTTAAGGTTTGCTCATTGATTGATGTTGCCGCTTGGAAAACTGCCACGACTAGACCGACTAATAAGCCAGGTACTACGATTGCAGACACTAACTTTATAACTAAAAATAGCGCGTCACTGAGTATATCGACAAAAATTTCGGGTTCCATTTTGTCTCTCCTACCTAATTATGTGCCTTGAATTGCATTGTTACACCCCGAGCCCAAAGCTCTTCGCCAGCGTGCCCATCACAAGGCTCCAGCCATCCACCAACACAAACAGCATGATCTTAAACGGCAAAGATACAATCATCGGCGAAAGCATCATCATACCCATGGCCATTAATACGGAGGCCACCACTAAATCAACTATCAAAAATGGGATAAAGAACATAAAACCAATGATAAAGGCCGTTTGCAATTCGCTGGTAACAAACGCTGGGATCAATACAATCAGCGGCGTGTCTTCTGGCGAATCTAATTGCTCATAACCAGCTATTTTCGCAAAGGTCTCTAAATCTTTTATACGAACTTGCGAGAGCATAAACGCTTTCATTGGCTCTTTGGCAAGTTCTAATGCTTGAACTGAGGTAACTTGTTCATTCAAGTACGGCTCAATAGCGCGCTCATTCACTTGCTGATAAATTGGCGCCATAATAAAAATACTTAAAAACAGCGACATGCCTAACAAAATTTGATTCGATGGTGTTTGTTGTAAGCCTATTGCTTGGCGTAATATCGCCAGAACCACAATAATCCGTGTAAATGAAGTCATCATAATGACCGCTGCTGGAATAAAACTCAGTGCCGTCATGATCGCTAATACTTGTAGCGTCACTGAGTAATCTTGAGAGCCATCAGGGTTGGTGGTAATGGTCAGTGCTTCTATGCCTTCAGCGTTAACCGACGGCAAAAACAACACACTTGCTAAAATAAGTATCCACTTGATCATAGCGTTAATTCTTTTTATTTGAAGGTGATTGTGGGTTCAGTAACTTTCCAAATTTCTTGGCTAGTTCTGGCAGTTCTTTTTCTTGTAATGGTGTTTCTAGTTTATGCAGGTAGTTAATACTGTGCGGAGTCACACCAATTAAGTGCTGTGCGTTATCAATTTCAATGACCATCAAACGCTCACGAGAACCTAAAGGCAAACTGCGCACTACTTTAAATTCATCACTATTAGCAAGATTTGGATTTAGTTTTTTAACCAAAAAAGCCAAAGCAATAATAACCACCAGCACTAAAAGCAAAGACATCACCATAGACAGTAAATCTGCCGTCGGTGATGCCGTAGGAAATGCAGTGCTCGACGCACTTGTTAAAGCAACTAAAGCACTCATCGTAACTTTTTAATACGCTCAACTTGGCTAATAACGTCAGTTAAACGAATACCGAACTTATCGTTTACAACGACCACCTCACCATGGGCAATCAGCGTGCCGTTAACCAATACATCAAGCGGCTCACCAGCGACTCGGTCTAGTTCTACCACCGAACCTTGGTTAAGTTGTAATAAGTTACGAATGTTGATTTTTGAACGGCCCACTTCCATAGAAATGGTAACCGGAATGTCCAAGATGGTATCAAGTTTTCGTTTTTCGTCGCCCGATAGCTCATGTCTTTCATCTTTTAATTCATCAAGCTCTGCCACAGCAGCATCGCCTGAGCCACCCTCAGCCTCTTCAGCTTCGGCTAGTGCCGCGGCCCATTCGTCCATTGTATCTTGATCATCACTCATTATGTTTAACCTTATAAATCGACTACCAGTCTAAATCTACACCTTCAGATAGATGTAGATCTTCTTCTAGTTCTGCTAATTCTGCATCTGAATCCAGTTTTTTGCCACCTTTTGTGAACACATGTAGTTCTGACTTAACTGATTCAGGGCGTTTAATTTTTTCGCTAATTTGTAGTGCCACATTGTCACGTGAGCGGCCCATTTTCGCTCTAAAGGTCGGCAGTTCTTCTACAAATACGGTGATATGCTCTGGCATTTCAACCGGGATAATATCGCCAGCTTTAAGCTCCATGATCTGTTGTAGCGTTAAATCAACCTCAAGCAATTGAGTCGATAGGTCGACTTCTACATCCATGATCTCATCACGTAATGCTTTACTCCAACGTAAGTCGGTGTCTTCGGTGTCTGATTGCACACCGGCATCGAGCAATTCGCGAATAGGCTCAAGCATTGAATACGGTAATGCGATATGGAAATCACCACCACCACCATCTAGCTCAATATGGAAGGAGCTAATAACAACCACTTCAGTTGGACTTACGATGTTCGCCATTGCTGGGTTAACTTCTGAGTCAAGGTACTCAAAAGATACATCCATTACCGGCGCCCATGCTTCTTTATAATCTTCGAAGATAATTTTAAGGAGCATTTGAACAATACGGCGTTCTGTTGGCGTAAATTCACGGCCTTCTATTTTTGCATGATAGCGGCCATCACCACCAAAAAAGTTATCCACTAAAATGAATACTAATCGGGCCTCCATGGTAATTAAGCCAGTGCCCTTCAACGGACGAAAACGTACCATGTTCAAACTAGTTGGCACGAATAAGGTATGGATATATTCGCCAAATTTAATCATTTGCACGCCGTTGATTGACACCTCAGCTGTGCGGCGCATCATGTTAAATAGGCTAATTCGCATATGACGGGCAAAACGTTCATTCACGATCTCCAAGGTCGGCATACGACCACGGACAATACGATCTTGTGATGAGAAGTCATACTGTAAGGTATTACTGTCTAAGTCATCACCTTCGTGAATATCTTCCTCTTCGACTTCATCAACGCCGTGTAAAAGCGCATCAATTTCGTCTTGAGATAATAAATCGCTCACGCTGACCCCTTATTGCATCACAAAGCCGGTGAATAATACCCGCTCTATCACTTTGCTACCTTCAACATCACTTAATGCTGATTGTACTTTTTCAAGTGCAGCAACACGCACTGACTCTTTACCTTCACTGGTACCTAATTCATCTGCGGTCGTTGTTGAAAGAACGCCAAGTAAGGTACTTTCGATAAGTGGAATATGCTTTTTGGCAGTTTCTTCGTTCACTTCACCGCGAACAAGTAGCTGAACTTTTATTTGTACAATACGGTCGCGACTCGCACCGGGTACATTAAATACAAATGGGCGTGGCATTGCGACATATAGAGCCGAACCAATCTGTGCGGAGCTCGATGGTGCAGCAGCCTCAGTCACTGTGGTTTCATCTGCTAGGCTCTCTTCAGGGGCATCATCACCCATAAATAAAAAGTAACCTGCGGCGGCGCCAACAATCAACACTACAGCTGCAATAATGATAATCAGCTTCTTTTTGCCTTTACCCGTATCTTCTATTTCTAAATTTGCTTCTTCGGCCATTGTTACTTCCCTCAAAGTTACAGCAAGTTGTTTATCACACTGTAACTATTTTATTTCTTATAATAGCAGGACTTATGCATAGTAATCTATTGATGATGAAGATTGTTGTCGAGAAGTTTCTGCGCTTTGCGCTGTTACTTCTGGTTGTTGCTCCTCAGCTTGTTGATTTCCTGCAAGCTGCCCTTGCCCAGACTGCTCTTGTTGTTGCTCAGGGTTACCTTGCTGAATACTACTTTCACCAAGTTCAATACCTTGCTGCGCAAGCATTTCTCGCAAACGTGGCATTGATTGCTCTAAAGCTTCTTTAGCCTGCTGATTTTGAACAACAAAATTAATTTGCGCTTGTTCAGCATCGCTACGTATACGAATTTGCATACTGCCCATTTCTGGTGGATCTAAGCGAATTTCCGCTTCTTTGTTATTTATATTGAGTAACGCACTAACTCGCTCTTGAAGCATCTTTGCGGCGTCACTCTTTATAATATTGATCGCTTGCATTACACCAGGGTCAATGCTCACCGATTTAGAATGAGCCTGAGTTTGTGTCGTTGCTTGAGTCTGCATTGTTTGTGCATCAATTGCTTGCTCATATTGCTGATGAGCCACCTCATAGGCACCCGGTTGTGTTGCTGCATTGGCTTGAGTCGTTAACTGAGTAAATAACTGAGCTACACGCGAAGACACAGCTTCTTGTGTACGTTCGGTATTAATTTTTGTATCAAGCTCTAAAGTTACTTCTTCACTAGTTGCAGCCTTTGTAACATCGGCTGTAACCTGCGCAGTATTGTTTTGTTTTGTATTATTATTTTCAGCATTGACTGTGGCGGCGGTTATCGGCATCGCTGTGTTGACTATTGCAGGAGCATTAATAGCCTCTTTGAGCACAGTTTGTGCCGCAGAAAGTTTTTCGTACTGAGCAGTACCCGGCGTTAACGTTTGCAGTTGAGTATTCACTTTATTTAACAGTGCTTGCTGCTCATCTTTCGTCAGTGCAGTGATTTGCTTTTCGATGCTAGTCGGCAGTTTAGTATCAAGCGCTTTATTATCAGCTAATTTAGCATCTTGTTTTGTCAGACTTTCATCAGCAATGCCTTGCTCTACAGCAAATTGTGATACAGGGCTCTGTGCAGGCTTACTACTCATCACATCAGTCAATAGCGACTTGATTGTTGCCAGCTCATCAGCGCCGAGTTTATTGTCAACTTTTAGTTGATTGATTTGTTGTTCAAGTTGCTTTTGTTGATCAGAGGTTAGCGACAAACCTTTAACGAACTCACTTAAAGCCTGCCCGTCGCCACTTTGTAGTTTGGCAAGCAGGTTAACGATTGACTTATCAGTTACTGGTTTATCTGATGCTTTTGCCGCGCTTGCTTCAACGCTCTTCGGAGCTAACTGCTCAGTAGCTAGATTTACTGCTGGCTTATCAACGTTGCCATGCGCTTGCTTTGTCGTCACTTCTGCCGCTTTTGCATCAGTTTGAACGCTATTATTTGCATCGCTGAGCATCTTGTTTAAAACAGCTTTGCTTTTATCATTCGCGCTGAGTTCATTTCCATCAGCTGTTTTTACAGCGTCTAAATCAACAGTGGTTTCTTTACTGTCCGTTGCTTGTATTGCACTGGCAAAGTTAGCTACCTGAGGTTTTGTATCCGGTGTATTAACAGCTGAAACCCCCTGCTTTTCTTTGTCTGTTAATGGGCCATCAACAATAGGAGTCACGCTATCTTTTGGCGGTAAATCACCAATCGCTTTTAGTTGACTATCTACCGCTGTCGCAACTTTAGACTTATGTAATAAACTTGCGATTGAGTTGTCATCTTCTTCTGCGACTTTTGAATCATCGGTTTGCGCAACGTCTGTCATAGGTGAAGGTATTACAGGTGTAATGGTATCGATTGGGGTTGGTTTTTTATCAACAACTACCGAGCTAAAGTCATTATTTTCAATCAATTTATTAACACGTGTACTCATAGCTTGAGCCGCATTAATTTGCGAAAGCAGTGAGTTATCTTCACCTTCTACAAGTGCAAGCTCATCGCTTTGCTCTTTAGTTACAGCTTCATTACGAACATCTGGATTTATTTTAGGCTGCTGATCTGTAGATGTGGGAGTAGTTGCAGCTTTAGCATCAGTCGCTGTATTCTCATCGCCTGGTTTTGCATCTGATTTAGGTTCTTCAGAAGTACTGATAGCTTTAGGTTCATCAACTGAGTCAGCATCTGCATCACTTTTTGCTTGCGCGTTTGCCGCTTCACTTGCTTCTGTCAGTGAAGTTAAAAAACTTAAGCCCGATGCTTTGTTGTTAGACTCTGAGTCTTTGCCTGAAAAACCAGTACCTTGCTCAGTTTTAACCTGCAAATTGATATCACTGATCGCCATAATTCACCTAAACCTAGTCATCTAAAGTAATGAGGCAATTTGCCGCCGCAAGTGCCAAAATTAATGCTACTGGTTAGGTAAATGCAATTAACATGCCTAAAAAAGAAGTATTTTAAAGAAGTGCATTTTTAAGTTGACGCTGATAAAACTGATTTGCAGCAAATTCATCCAGCATTTTTTGTTCTGCTTTTGCCACTTGCATCGCTTGTTTTTCAGCTTGCTTTTCGATTAACTTCGCTACTGCTTTTGCTTTTACTTGTTGCTTTAACCACAGTGCTTTTCGCTGTGTCACAACTTGTTTTGCGGTATTCACTGTACTTGCTTGCTGGCGTATCGCTTCTTCAATTTTTGCAATAAAAGCATGATATTGGCTGAAGCCAGCACTAGACAAACCAGAGCGTCCTTTCAAATGTAACTGCTGAGAATACTCTAAACGAAAGTTATTAAGCCCTTGCAGTTTTTGTTGATTACTTTGTAAGTGCTGCTGTGCTTTTAAATAATCCATGCGTAAAGACTCTTCTTTATCGCTCTCAAGCTTTAACAATAAATCAAGTTTACTTTTAGCCATTAACCTTGCCCTAATAACTGCGCGAGACCTTGCAGACCTTCATCATAACTGATCACATCTTTCATACCTTGTTGAAGGAATTGATTGACTCGCGGCATCATATTAATTGCTTGGTCGAGCATAGGATCGGTGCCTTTTTGGTACGCCCCTAAGGTGATCATATCTTTGTTTTGTTGATACATTGAATACACTTGCTTGAGCACACGCGCTTGTTGCATATGCGCTTCAGATACAACCTGCGGCATTACACGAGAAATCGACTTTTCAATATCAATAGCCGGATAGTGACCACTGTCGGCTAAATCTCGAGATAAAACAATGTGGCCATCTAAAATAGCACGGGCAGAGTCAGCAATTGGATCTTGCATATCATCGCCCTCACTAAGTACAGTAAAAAACGCTGTAATGGCACCTTGCCCTTCACCACCATTACCGGCACGCTCCACCAGCGCAGGTAATTTAGCAAATACTGAAGGCGGATAACCTTTCGTAGCCGGAGGCTCACCAACCGCTAAGGCAATTTCACGTTGTGCCATGGCATAACGGGTAACAGAGTCAAGTAATAACAACACGTTAAGACCTTGATCGCGAAAGTATTCCGCAATGGTCACTGCACTTTCACAGCCTTTTAAACGCATTAATGGTGACGCATCCGCAGGGGCTGCAACCACCACTGAGCGCTTACGCCCTTCGACTCCTAAAATTTCTTCAATAAACTCTTTTACCTCACGACCACGTTCACCCACAAGGCCAACCACGATTACATCTGCTTCAGAACCACGAGTCATCATACCTAGTAGCACTGATTTACCAACACCAGAGCCTGCAAACAGACCCATGCGCTGGCCTTGACCCACGGTAATAACGGAGTTGATGGCTCGTACACCTACATCCATAGGTTGACTGATTGGTCGTCTTGCCAGCGGGTTAATTGCGTTTTGCGCAAACTTTAAGTGATGCTCAGCATTAATTGCACCTAAGCCATCAAGTGGCCGACCAAGGCCATCCACTACGCGGCCAAGTAAACTCATGCCTACAGGCAATCCTGTTTCGTTTACTTTTGGGATAACTCGCGCACCTGGTAGTACGCCAGAGATGTGATCATTTGGCATTAAGTACAGTGTTTGGTCATTAAAGCCAACAACTTCAGCATCAACAAAGCCGTTAATGGTTTCAATTTTACATTGACTACCAACAGGTGCTCTAAGCCCTTTTGCTTCTAGCGTTAAACCAACAACACGCGTCAGAATACCGGCAACAGCCGGTTTTGGAGCCTTGATATGTTTTTCATAGCGCTGTAAGCGTTCGCTAAGAGTCATTGATTGAGCACTCATGATGAGCCTAAAAAGTGTTAGATACCACTGCTATGCAAAAAGTTTTCCAACGTTTCTTTGACGCGAGTTTTTATCGTCATATCGAGGGATGATTGCGGGGTTTTAATTTCGCAGCCACCGCGCTCTAAAGTCGGCTCTGCCACTAACTGCCAATGGTTATCTGCGATAGTTTGTTCGCCATAACTTTCGGTAATTAAAGCAATATCATCAGGATGTAAGTGAATACGTACTTTCACTTGCTCTTCACCTAACGCATCAATGGCTTGCTTCAAAGCATGTAAAATGACTTCTGGTGAGGTTTTGATTTCTTGGTAAACTAAGACTTCAGTTAACATAACAGCTAATTGCACTAACTGCTTTTCGGCACTTTCATCGACTTTAGATAATGGTTGAGAAAGACTATCAAGTAAGCTTCTTAAGTTGGTCAGCTGCTCTTCTAAAATAGGCTTAATTTCTTCTTGGCCTTGCTCCTTACCAAGCTCAACACCTTCTTTAAAACCAGCTTCTTTCCCCTCATGCGCGCCTTTTTCAAAACCATCTATATAGCCTTGTTCATGACCTTGCTTTAGCCCTTCTTCATAGGCATCTTGACGGATTTTTTCAAGTTCAGCCATGGTCAATGACGGAATTTCAGGCTCTTCTGGCTGCTCTTCGGCCTGCTGCTTTTGCTGCTCTTTACGATATAAGTCAGCTAAAGGCGTGCCATACGCCGTTGAGCGTCCAGCGAGTTTTGTTGTATCTTGCGTAACCTCAGGAATTGGCCAGTTTTCCAATAGTTCATCGGCTGCTTCACTGGCATGTACTGGGCGTCCTGTATGAAATGAAGACTTACTCATGGCTTACAGGAACTCCTCACCACCACCGCCACCAAGCATAATTTCGCCTGAGTCAGCTAAACGTCGTGCCGTAGAAAGAATTTCTTTCTGTGCCGCTTCTACTTCGCTAATACGAACAGGGCCCATTGCCTCAAGATCATCAGCGAGTAATTCAGCGGCACGTTTTGACATATTGCCCAAAATCTTCTCTTTTAATGCTTCGTCAGTACCTTTAATTGCTTTCATTAATACATCTTGCTGTACTTCACGAAGAATTGCTTGAATACCACGGTCTTCAACATCCATTAAGTTCTCAAAGACAAACATAAGGTCTTGGATTTGCTGTGACATCTCTTCATCGTGTTCACGGATTGAATCCATTAACTGACCTTCAACATTGGTATCTAGGTAGTTCATGATATCAGCGGCTGCTTTCAAGCCACCCATTTTCGCAGCTTGCGCACCAGCTTGACCTGCGAACTGTTTCTCCATGATTTCATTCAACTCTTGCAATGCTGCTGGTTGAACTTCTTCAAGGTTTGCAATACGCATGGTTAAATCTAAACGCACTTTTTCTGGGAATTGCGACAAGATTTCCGCTGATTGTTCTGGCTCTAAATAAGATAAAACAATGGTTTGAATTTGCGGGTGCTCGTTGCGAATGATATTCGCCACTTGCTTTGAGTCCATCCACTTCAATGAATCAAGACCTTTCGCCCCTGAGCCCATAACAATTTGGTCAATAAGGCTGGCTGCCTTGTCTTCACCAAGCGCTGCTGTAAGGGCTTTTTTGATAAAGTCTTCAGACTGGAAGCCAATGGTACTGAAGCTTTGAATTTGCTCAATAAACAAATTATGGACTGCGCTAATTTTCGCTTGCGATAAATCATCTAGCGCAGCCATTGCCATACCCACTTTTTGCACTTGCTTTGGCTCTAAGTGCTTAAGGATTTGCGCAGCATCTTCTTCTGATAAGCTCAGCAATAAGATTGCCGCCTTATCAACACCGTCTAATTTATCAACATCAAACGCCGGTGGTAATTGTTTTTGTTCTTGATCAGTCATCTTCTGTTAACCACGCTTTCACTACTTGAGAAGACAGTTCTGGTTCATTTGCAACCAATGCACGAACTGCTTTGAGTAAATCTTCATCGCCATGTAAGTCTGGCAGCTGTAGTGTACCATCACTTGAGAATCCTACAGCAGCAGAGTCAAAGTCTTTATTTAGCATATCTAGCGTGCTATCACCAATATCTACACCTGCACTTAATGCATCTTCATCATATTCTTCTAGTGTATCGTCTGGGTAAATTAGACGTTTCAGCATAGGTCTTACAACAAAGACAATAAGTACGATGATAACCAGTGCACCTAATGCTAAGCGTAGCATCTTCATGAACCAATCTTGCTCCCAAAGTGGAACTTCAATCGCTTCACCTGTATCTTGTCTTACAAATGGCACTGTGACGACTTCAAGTGCATCACCGCGTTGCATATCAAACCCAACACCACCTTGTAGTAAGCGACGAATATTTGACAATGCTTCGACAGAGCGAGGAACCATAGTTGTCTCACCGTTTTCACCTACTTGTGGTACATAATCAACGGCAACTGACACACTGATGCGGCGGATAACACCGGTTTGCTGGCGCTTATGCGAAATTGTGGTATCAAGTTCGTAGTTACGTGTTGCTTCTTTATGCGAACGACTTGGGTTCGTTGCTGAACCCGCACTACCTTGGCCAGCGACCTCAGGAATATTAGAGTTAACTGGCGGCTGATTCGTTAGCGCACCTGGAATGCCCACCGCAAGACCACCAATGTTGTTTTCTTCGAAAGTGGTTTCACTGCGCACAGCGGGTAAGTCTGGGTTATAACGTTTTTGTGTTTCTTCGACTGCACTAAAATCCATATTTAAGTCGACTTGCGCTGTGTAGTTACCTAAACCTACAACTGGAATAAGGATGCTATCGATTTTATTTAAGTATTCTTCTTCACGCTTACGCTCAATTTCATACTCTTTACGAGAGCGAGCAGCAAGTGAGTTTTGTGAACCTGAATTCAGTAAACGACCATTTTGATCGGTAACAGTAACACGCTCTGGCGATAAACCTTGGACTGCTGAGGCAACAATATCAACTACTGAGTCAACTTCTTCACCATCAAGCGTACGGCCGCGTTTTAAGGTTAGTACTACCGTCGCTGAAGGTTGTTTTTCACGACGAGCAAATACGTTTTCTTTTGGAATAGCTAAAAGTACTTTGGCGCGAGTAACATTTTTTAGCTCTTCGATGGTACGTGCAAGCTGTTGCTCACGACCATGCTTTAAACGTTCACGTTCAAGGCGTTGGCTTACACCAAACCCCATGTCTTGCATGATGATGTCAGTACCTGAGCTTGGCGCTTGCTCTAGGCCTTCACGAGCCATCAATAATTTGATGTTTTGGTATTCACCTTCTTCAACAGAGATGACGTTACCATCAAGTTCGTAATCAATCTTTTGAGCGTCTAAAAAGTCCAGCGTTTGAATAAGCTCTTCCGTTGGCATTTTGCCAAGCGGACGCATATCTGGCTGACGAGCCCAAATAATAATAAAAATTGCGATAGCCAAACAGATTGCTAAAGCAATCACTAAAGTAGCCTGGCGTAAAACGTCTACACCATTTAAGGCACTTAGGTAGCCTGACTTTTGCTCTTGTTGATCGTCAGTATCGGTTGCATCGATACCGCCGCCTGCTAAGGCTAGATCAGTTGATTGATTAGATTGCGCCACAATAATTCTCCACTACCTAGTTACACAGGCATGTTCATGATTTCTTTATAAGCTTCAACAAGTTTATTGCGAACCTGTACCGTCGCTTCAAAGGCAACTGATGACTTTTGCGAAGCAATCATTACGTCCGCAAGTGAAACACTGCGATCGCCCATTTCAAGCGCGGTTACTTTTTGTTTTGCTTCTTGTTGTAAGCCATTCACTGTATCAAGTGCATTGGTAAGTAAATCACCAAACTGTGCCGATGAAGTTGGCTGAGTTTGTGTTGGTAAATTATTAATTGAGTTACTACGACCAACTTCTGAAGCCATAGATTGCATTTCTTGAAATAATGCGCTGTTTTGAACTTTCATAATACTCTCTGACAATGCAGTTTACTTATGCACTGATAAAGCACAAACCGTGCCACAAAATAAAATCAACATTTTCAACAACTTAACAGAATAAATTTACTTGTCAGAGTTTTGACAGCAAACAAGCTCACAAAAATGCGAGCTTGTTTGACTAACTTTTTGGAAGGAGTTTATGCAGGTAAGGCGATACCCAAGTCTCGCATTTGCGCCAGTTTATAACGTAACGTGCGCGGACTGATACCTAAGGTTTCTGCAACCTCTTTACGCTTACCATTACAGCGCGCTAAGGTTTCTAAAATAATACGATGCTCTTTGTCTTTCAGCTCGTCTTTATAATTACCCTGCTCACTCACTTGCGGTACGGTATCTAGATTAACTTCAACAGGCTGTTCTTGATATACCGGAGCGTTGTGTGGTGGCGTAGCGACTGGCTTGATATCCGCCGTAAGCAACTCTTCAATAAAGACATCATCTTGATGAATACTATTCCCATCGCATAATATCAATGCCCGTTGAATAACGTTATCAAGTTCTCGTACGTTACCTGGCCAAGCATGCGATAGCAGCTTTTGTTTCGCACCCTCACTTAGTTGAGCTATAGGCTCTTTACTTTTCAGGCAATGACGCTCAATTAGATGCTCAGCCAACACAACAATGTCACCAGGACGCTCGGCTAATGGTTTCCACATTAGCGGGAATACATTTAAGCGATAATATAAATCTTCCCTAAATAGATTTTCGCTCACCGCTTCTTTCAAATCTCGGTTACTTGTAGCAAGTACGCGAACATCAAGCTCTATGGTTTTACGACCGCCTAAGCGCTCTACTTCGCGCTCTTGAAGTACACGCAGTAATTTTGCTTGTAAGCCTAAATCCATCTCAGTGATTTCATCAAGTAAGATGGTGCCACCTTGAGCTTGTTCAAACTTACCCGGACATGCTTGAATAGCGCCGGTAAACGCCCCTTTTTCGTAACCGAATAAGGTTGCTTCAAGCATGTTTTCAGGAATAGCAGCGCAGTTAATAGCCACAAAGGGGGCATCGCTACGATTTGATTTATCATGGATAAAACGAGCCAACACTTCTTTACCTGAGCCACTTGGGCCGAGTACCATGACACTGGCATCTGAGCGGGCAACTTTGCTCGCGAGCTCTAATAGCTTAATACTCGATGGATCGGCAACGATTGGGCCATCGGTTTCTTTTTCCTTTTCAGGCAAATAACGACTCACCATATTAAGGAGCACTTCTGGAGCAAACGGCTTTGCCATGTAATCAATCGCACCTAAACGCATTGCTTCTACAGCATCATCAATGGTGGCATAGGCTGTCATCATTAATACCGGCAGCTCAGGATAATTAAGTTTAATGCTACGTAATAGGTCAAGGCCACTCATGGCGCCCATTTGCACATCACTAACAACCAATGAATAGCTATTTTGCTTAAGCAAGATCATCGCTTGTTCAGCGCTATCTGCAGCAACGCAATCAATACCCGACATTTCAAGGGTATCGATCAGTGCTTCTCGTAAGCCTGCGTCGTCTTCAACGACTAAAATAGAGTTAGTATTCATTTTGCCTCCGCTGAGATTGGTTCTGCACTAATTGGCAAGATCAAACTAAAACATGCTCCCCCATGAGCATTATTAGTCACTTCAACCCGTCCTTGGTGCGCATTGGCGACTGAACTTACAACTGCAAGTCCAAGCCCCGTGCCTTGGCTTTTGGTAGTGTAAAAAGGTTCGAATAATTTGTTGGCATGACGTAAATCAACACCTGGGCCATTATCACTGACACTGATACGAACACAGTTTTCGCTAGTTTCGTCACGTTCGGCACTCAGGGTTACCACAGCCTCAGAGCCAATAATTTGAATACTATTGTGGATCAGGTTTTGAATAGCACTCGCCAGAGCAGTTTTATTACCCATAATTTCAATATCTGGCTCAGGCAAGTTCACGCTAAGTTCACTGTTATTTTGTGCAACCATAGCATCAGCACCGGCTTTTACTTCATTAAGTAACTGTTGCATTGAAACGCTTTCGACCACTTGTTGCTCACCACTTTTGGCAAATAACAGCATATCGTTCACTTGGGTTTCTAAATCTTTTAAACGCGACATTAGCTTCGTATGAAAGTTGCCACGCGAGCTTTCTGGCAATCGCTTTGAGCCTAAATTTGCGGCATACAGCATGGCCGCTGATAACGGTGTTCTGACTTGGTGAGCAAGCGAAGCGACCATTTTGCCAAGCGCACTTAAGCGCTGCATATGTGCAACTCGCTTTTGTAAGCGCCTGGTTTCAGTTAAATCTGTCATTAAAATTAACTGCCCAGGCTCTGGAGCAAGCGCAGTAATATCAAGCTTTATTAAACGCCCATCTCTAAGTGATACTTCATGTCCATCGTCTTGCTGTGGTCGAAATGAGCGTTGAATTACGCTAAACCACTTTTCACCTTCAAGGGGTTCTCCTAGCATATCAATGGCGATTTGATTGGCTTTTGCGATCATACCTCGGCCATCCAAAACCACCACACCCGCAGGCATGGTATCAACCAAATGACCTAACCAACTGGCTTGTTGGCGCAGCTCACTCAATTCACCCACATACTCTTCTTGTTGTAAGCATGGGTTATATTGTTTGGCTGTGATAAATTGTGGTTTTAGGACATTTGCTAAGGCCATAATCGATACTCAAAAAATCGTGTCTACCTAGCTAAATGCACAATCCGTACCAAATTTATTTTTGTTTTATTTCAATAAATTAAAGACAAAACAACACTGACAAAAAAATGACAATCGCGAGGGAATAATGCAAAAAGAACACCATTGTCGTTGCCCATGGCTCGATACCAGCAAAGAAGATTATGTGGCCTATCATGACCAAGAATGGGGGGTGCCACTATATGATGATCACCGCTTATTTGAATTTATAACCTTAGAGTCAGCACAAGCGGGACTGAGTTGGTATACCATACTTAAAAAGCGTGATGGCTATCGCAGTGCCTTCAAAAACTTTGTTGTCGAAGAGGTTGCCAAAATGACCGAAGACGACGTCGAACGATTAATGCAGTTTGAAGGTATTATTCGTAATCGCGCTAAAATCACCGCCACTATCAATAACGCGCAACGGTTTATTGAGATTCAAAAAGAGTTTGGTAGTTTCTCAAATTACCAATGGCAGTTTGTTGGTGGCAAACCATTGGTAAACAATCTTGATAAATTAGAGGATTACCCGGCTATTACTGAAGCCTCTACAGCATTCGCCAAAGATTTAAAAAAGCGCGGCTTTAAGTTTTTAGGGCCAACCACTGTGTATGCGCATATGCAAGCCTGTGGCATGGTTAACGACCACAGTAATGATTGTTTTAGAAAAGCTGAGATAATTAGTGAATATTAAAGAGATAAAACCGAGGAAGAAACCTAACGCGGCTTAATCGCGCGTTAGGTTATATTTCTTCATTTTTTCGACCAGTGTGGTGCGGCGAACACCTAAAATTTCTGCTGCACGTGCAACAACATAATCGTAGCGCTCTAATGCTTGGCTGATTAAGCTGATTTCTAGCTCAGCTAGGTATTCTTTGAGCTCAATTCCTTCATCTGGTAATAAACCTGAGTCAGCCGTTGTTGCTGGGGTATCAAGCTCTTCCTCATCATAATCACTAAAGCCGGTACTGAAAATATCGTTGAAAGCATCTCGCTCCATCAACTCTTCAGGGTACTCAGGCTCATAAGCCTCAACTTCAATATAACGATATTTAGCTGGTAGGTCTGGTACATCAACCACTTTGTCTGGGAACATGATCACCATGCGCTCAACTAAGTTAGCAAGCTCACGAATATTCCCCGGCCACGCATGCTCTTTTAAGCTTTGAATCGCACGCTCAGTAAATTTTGCCGTTGTACCACTTTGCTCGTTCACACGACGCATTAACTCTTTTAAAAGTAGAGGAATGTCGTCGGCACGCTCACTTAGCGAAGGGTTTTCAATTGGAAACACGTTTAAACGATAAAAAAGGTCTTCACGGAAGTCGCCCTTTTCAATCATCTCTTCAAGATTACGGTGAGTCGCAGCAATAATGCGTACATCAGCTTGAATAGGCTTTGTACCCCCTACTCGCTCATAGCTACGTTCTTGCAACACACGCAGTAGTTTAACCTGCATTTGCAAAGGCATATCACCAATTTCATCTAGAAACAGTGTACCGCCTTGCGCTAATTCAAAACGCCCCTTTCGCGCAGAAATAGCGCCCGTAAACGCGCCCTTTTCATGGCCAAATAGCTCACTCTCAAGTAGTTCACCAGGGATAGCACCACAGTTTACCGGCACAAATGGCCCGGTATTGCGTTTAGAGAGTAAATGAACGTTACGTGCAACAACTTCTTTACCTGTGCCTGACTCACCTAAGATCAGCACGTTGGCATCGGTTTTTGCTACTTGCTCAATTAAAAAGCGCACATCTTTTACAACTTCTGTTTCACCGACTAAACCATCAAATGATTTGTTAGATTTCGCTTGTTTATGGTCACCCGGTAGCATGCGCTGATATTGCTGACAATCATGCAATAGCTGAGTAGTTACATCATGATTAAATGGCTCACAAATTAAACCTACTACATTAGCAATACTTAGCAGCGGTTTGAGTGTTTCACCAATTAATAAAAACGGAATGGCAGGAAACTGTTTGATCACAGCCTCGTGATTTAGCTGCTGTAAAGCACCAAGAATGACCATGCATTCTTGCTGTTGATGTTTTTCACAAAAAGACTGTAATGAAGTCTCATCAACTAATTGTGCAGTTTCACCAATGAAGGTAAGTGCTGCATGTAAACCTATCGCACGATTATTATTATTGTCTAAAATTAAGATCATTATTGGCGAACCACAGTTACCACGAGGTTAGTTAATTTCTAAATTGTAAGCGAGTTTAAGAGGGATGCAAGCGCTAAGCGGCAATTTATTGACATCAACGCCAAAAAATAGTCACTTAGCACTAAAATTTAATACTAAAGAATTAAAGTAAGCCTAATATAGATTCGGCTGAACGATTAGCCTGACCACGTAAGGCAACCGATGCTTGCGATAAAATATCATTAGCTACTTGATCAGACACGGCTTTTGCATAGTCAGTATCTTCTATTCGGCTTTGGCTCGCAGCAATGCTCTCTCGCTGGTTGCCTAAACCTTTTATCGTACTCGCCAAGGTGTTTTGAAAAGCGCCTAGCTCAGCTCTTTGCGTGTTAATTTCTTCAGCTACTTGGTCGCTAATATCAATCGCAGCTTGAGCTCCTGCTTGGGTTGAAATATCGATTCCCGCAATAACTGTTGCAATACTGCCATCAGATGGCGTCACTGATTGTGTAGTATTGGCATCTGGGCCAACCTGAAACGACACTTGCTCACCATCAAATAAAGGTTTACCACCGAATGTGGCATTTTCAAATGTTTCTGATATTTGCGTTTGTAATTGCGACACTTCTTCTTGGAGTGCAGCCCTATCACTATCTGTGAGCGCACCATTACCCGCTTGAATAGACAGCTCTCGAATGCGAGAAACGGCATCATTTACACCAGATAGATTTGACTCTGTTACTTGCGAGTAAGAAATACCATCGTACGCATTGTTAATTGCTTGACTGTAGCCATCTTGTTGCGATGTTAGTCTATCAATAATTTGCAATGCAGCGGCATCATCTGCTGCTGAGTTTACTTTTTTACCTGACGCTAATTGCTCAGCAAGCTTATTACCCGTTTGCTTAGTTTGGTTTAAAAACCCGGTATTGGGTGATTGAATTTTCATGGCGGCCTCCGACAAACCGATTGCTTAAATTATAGCTTAATTTGCCAAAATTTGCACTTTGTACCATGGTTTAGATAAATTAACTTGGCATCTGACTTGCTAGAGTATTATTTAATAGTTAAATTACTGAGAATTGTGTCAAAATTCTCACTTTGCGTATTTCACTTTTATAAATAACTACGCCAATGATAAATAACTTAGGTAACGCTATGTTCGACAATAAAACGATTTTAATCACCGGTGGTACCGGTTCATTTGGTAAAAAATACGTCAAAACGCTACTAGAACGCTATAAACCTAAGAAAATTATTATTTTTTCGCGAGACGAGCTAAAACAATTTGAAATGCAGCAAGAGTTTGACCAACCGTGTATGCGTTATTTCATCGGAGATGTACGAGATAAAGACAGACTGCGCAGAGCAATGCGCGGCGTGAACTATGTGATACACGCTGCAGCATTAAAGCAAGTGCCTGCCGCTGAATATAACCCAATGGAATGTATTAAAACCAATATTAATGGGGCCGAGAACGTCATTGATGCGGCTCTTGATAATAACGTAGAAAAAGTCATTGCTTTATCGACCGATAAAGCGGCCAACCCAATCAACCTGTATGGTGCGACTAAACTTGCATCAGATAAGTTATTTGTTGCTGCTAACAATATAGCTGGCGGTAATCGCACTACCTTTTCAGTAGTAAGATACGGTAACGTAGTATGTTCGCGTGGTTCTGTTGTGCCTATTTTCCAAAAGTTTATCGACCAAGGTCGCGACCATATACCAATTACTCATGAAGAAATGACTCGCTTTTGGATCAGCCTGCAGCAAGGTGTTGACTTTGTTCTAACTAATTTCGAGCGAATGCTGGGTGGTGAGATTTTCGTTCCAAAAATACCTTCAATTCGTATTACTGATCTTGCCAAAGCCATGGCACCCGATTTACCAATTAAGATTATCGGAATTCGCCCTGGTGAAAAGTTACACGAAGTCATGTGCCCGGCCGACTTGTGCTTTGAAACGTACGAATATAGCGATCATTTTGTTATCGCTCCGGGTATTAAATTCAGTAGCCGAAGTAATGACTTCACTGTTAATGCACTTGGTGAAAAAGGTGAACAAGTTGCCCAAGGTTTCGAGTATAACTCACTCGATAACCCTGATTATATGAGCATTGAAGAAATTAAAAACTTCAATGTTCAGGCTTTACTTTAAAAATCACTATGACAAATAAGCTAATTCCCTACGGTAAGCAAAGTATTTCGCAAGACGACATCAATGCCGTAATTGATGTTTTAAATTCTGACTGGTTAACACAAGGCCCTAAATTACCCGCGTTTGAGAGTGCCATTGCTGAATATTGCGGTGCTAACTATGCCTGTGCAACCAACAGTGCGACTTCTGCCTTACATATTGCTTGCCTAGCTTTGGGTGTAGGTATTGGTGACATCGTATGGACATCACCAATTTCCTTTGTCGCATCGAGTAACTGCGCGCTGTATTGTGGGGCAGAAGTAGACTTTGTTGATATCGACCTTGAAACAGGCAATATGTCTGTTGCAGCGCTTCAAGAAAAACTAACATTAGCCAAACAAAATCAGCGACTCCCTAAAGTCGTGATCCCAGTTCATTTAGCAGGTCAGTCTTGTGATATGGCAACAATAAATGCACTTGCCAAAGAGTATGGTTTTAAGGTTATTGAAGATGCCTCACACGCTATTGGCGCCAAGTATAAAGACAAGCCCGTTGGCAGCTGTGTTTATTCAGATATTACTGTGTTTAGCTTTCATCCAGTCAAGATAATCACATCTGCTGAAGGGGGTATGGCGGTTACCAACTGTGAAGCGCTAGACAAAAAGATGAAACGCTTACGTAGTCATGGCATTACAAACCACCCTGATGAAATGACGGAGCCAAGTCACGGCCCTTGGTATTATCAACAAATTGAACTTGGTTTTAACTATAGAATGACCGAATTGCAAGCTGCATTAGGGCTTAGCCAGTTAAAACAATTAGATAACTTTATTTCTGTTCGGAACAAAATAGCTGAAGATTTTGATAAGTACTTTACTCGTCAGGGGCTTGAGCCGTTAAAACAAAAGTCAGAGAGTTACAGCAGTTATCACTTATATATCTTGAAAATCAACTTTACGACCCAGCAACAACAAGCTCAGATGGTAACACGGCTAAGAGAGCAAGGTGTTCAAGCTCACCTTCACTACATACCTATTTTTTTACAGCCTTACTACCAAGAACTAGGGTTTAATAAGTGTGACTTCTCGCAAAGCATGCAGTATTACCAACAAGCAATGACAATTCCATTGCATCCATCTTTGTCATCACAAGACATTGAATATATTAAGCAGACAGTGCTCAAAACCCATAATCAATTAATTTGAAAACGCCATTAATAGATTTTCACCATCCCACAGGTAATTGAACGTTAACGCTGAACCGAGAGGTGTTATTCTAAGCGCTTGGGAAGATAACTTCTCAAGCTCTGAAGTGGTTAAACCAAAACAAGAAACAGTTTGTAATTTTGCATGTGTCGCAAAATCAAAATTTTCCAGTTCAAAGCTTAGTAAGAGTCCATCGCCTTTGTGATCAGCTAAAATAGCTAAATCAAAAGGGGCAGCTTCACAAATTAAACCCGCAACAGATTTATAAGTGTTGTCGACACTAAATTGATGCATCAGTAATAATCGCTGAAAGTTATAGAAACGATTATATTGAGCTGTCTGTGAAAATGCTTCATCAGTGTGCTGCACTTTATCCTTTAGAGACTGCCAGAATAACGCTTGTAAAGATTTGCTTGTTTTATGCCACAAAACCGCTTTTATAGAGGAGCAAGCTTGTTGTGAGAAAGGTACATAATCACGTGTAAAGCGTATGGCAGCATCTTCTATTTCAGCTTCACTTTCAAGATGTAACACAGCAATGGAGAAGCGATCTGGAAAGCAAATCTGGTTTGTTACGGGTGATTGCTGGTTAATTTTAGCAATTGCGTCATCACCGCCCCAAATTACCCGCATATCACATAGTTCACTAAAATACCGTGTTAGCTCTTCAGCTGAACTTGGGTAAGAAACAATACAAATTAAAGCATGTAATACTGATTGAGGACGCTGACTTAAAAAGCGCTTTAGAGAATCAATTAGCTGATACGCTTCATCCCCACTTCGATCACTAATGCGCACTATGTTGCTGTTACCACACAGAATACTAAGGATTAAGCTGTAAAAATAAACGGTATCAACATTTGCTGGGGTAATATGAAAGATAAGCCCTTTCGGTGATGAGTGAGCAAAGCTTTTAAAATCACTTTTCATTGCCAATATGTTACTTTTACGGCACCAAAAGCCCAACGCCGAATGAGCATTAGAGTGCTGTGCTTTTAAAAGAAAAGTTGAAAAAGCTGTTATTTCATTTATGACATCATCACTAAATGCGGTGTCTAAACAGCTCAAGTTAGCCGGGTTACTAAATAAAAACTCTACTTGAGGATCATCAACTAAAGGTATCACTGCAACCCCTCACCTGTGACTTCGCCAAACGGCCAAGCACTGAAAAATATTTACCTAAGCGACCACAAGCACAATCATCTTCACCATGAATCACTCCTAAATCCTCGGTCAACAATCGATGACCAGGGTAACTCTTTGGCAAAACCGAATTAAGAAGGATCACGCCCGCTTGATTATTACCAAGAGGCTCAGCTGTGGCTGAATCAACAACAGTTATATCTGACCAAACAGGTGCGTGTAAATGACCATGTTCACACTCAATATAAATGGTGCCAGTTTGTTCAACCATACCGTAATAATCATGTACGCTAATAGCACCAAGAGATTGCGCTATTTGCTGCTTAAAAACATCATTGCTTACCGCTGATTGCTGCATTTTTTTCCAGCCACCACCATGGAGTAGCATGCCTTTTGTAAACGAATAACGTTTCCCCATTCGCACCAGCTGTTGAATAAACTGCTGCCAAACAATAAAAGTAAAGCCAAACATAAAAACCGGGGTGTCTTTATACTTCTCAAAAAATTGCTCAATGACTTCAATATTTAATGTCATGTCATCGTTCAACGCAAAATGTGGATCGCGGCCAAAAAACAACATGCCTTGAATACCAGCTGCACGAGCGGACATACCAGCTTTCTTTTGTATGGTTGCCTTTGCATCAATCACAAGCATTGGAAGCCGTTGCTTCCCTAGCCAGTGCTGTAAGGTTTTCGTTAAAATCCGGCTTTGTAACTGCGCAGTTTCAGAATCTAACGTTATTTTAGAGGTAAGTCCTTGCGTGCCTGACGAGGTTAGCAAACGATGCTGATCCTCGGCTGTAATACTAGTTAACAAAAACTCTTTAAATAATGGTACTGTCAAAGGCGATATTGACTCACAGCCTTGTTGCAATCGCTGATACAAGGCACAGTGCTGAAGATGGTGGTTATCTAAAAAGCTTAATTGCGATGCAAGAAACGCCTGCTTTTGCGTTTTGTTTAAGCCATAAATTGGCAACTCGAGGAGTTGCTCATTGCTTAAGTGCATGATAATCCACCTTAGAGTTACTTAGTCTTGGGATCGCTTTGAGCACGACTGTGTGTATTAAACGACTATGGCACTTAAGCTTAGTGGCTAATTGTTTTATTACTTCCGCTTCGATAGGTTGCTCTGAATAAACAACTATTTCATCTTCACTACCAACACAGACCACTTCAAATTGGCACAAAGCGTCGAGCCACGATTGCAATTCATCAAGATTAATACGACGCCCAGCTATTTTACAGATGCGCTTAGAGCGCCCGACGATTTGATATAAACCAGATGGCGATTGTATTGCAATATCGCCGGTATGGAGCAAAGAAATATTTTCGAAATAGCTCAGCTCTGCCAGTGTTTCACTATAACCGCCAAATATATTACCACCACGAACACACAGCTCACCTTGGCTATCAAACTGCTTAACTCGTTCACCTTCTGAGTCAAGAAGCTGTAGCTCAACACCGGGGATCTCTTTACCAATAAAACCAATTTGACGACTAAAATACTCTGCGGGTAAATAGGCTATGCGCGCTGTTGCTTCGGTTTGACCATACATAACAAAAAAATCAATGTCATTGTTGTGCGTGTAATCACTTAATAATTGCCAATCACGTACAAGTAACTTACCACCAGCTTGTGCCATGTAACGAACATTGCCAAGCGGCATTTTTTCAAGGCCCAATCTATTAAGTAATTGATAACTCAATGGCACACCATAAAAGCTGGTCACCTCGTAGTGCTCAAAATTATGCCAAAAGTAAGCCGACATAGGGCTATCTGATTGCAGCACAATACTCGCCCCCACTGCTAAATGGGTATGCAAAATAGACAAACCAAACGAATAGGATAACGGTAAAAAGGTCATTACCACATCATCTTTGATTATCGGTAAGAACTGATTTATTGAAGCGCAGTTTGCCGCCAAGTTAGCTTTACTTAACTTGACCAACTTAGGGGAGCCCGTTGAACCACTGGTAGATAGTAACAGACATAGTTCATCAGCTAATTGATGTGTGTAATCACTTAATGAGTGAATCTTTTCTCCTTCAATAAGCAGATTAACTTGATAGTGCTCTAGTAGCTCATTTCTGTCGTTTTCAGCAAGAGCAGCATCAATTAATAACACAACATGAGATTGTCTAAGAGCTGCTAAGTAAAAAATGACAAAATCGAGAGTTGATTGAGCGACTAAAGCAATTAAACATCGCTCAGATGGCAGTGAGTTTAAGGCCTGCTGAATTTGAGCTTCTAGCTCATTGTAATCTATACAATGGTCTTTGTAATAAAGCTTTGCATCAGGGTTTTTATTATCTAATTGCCAAAACTCACCATGCATATTACAACCTTAAACCACCATCAACAGCGATATTTTGTGCTGTAATATAACGACTTTCATCAGCTAATAAAAAGCCAACTAAGTTGGCGACTTCGCTTGCCGTTCCTAAGCGTTTTAGTGCTGACTTTTCAGCAAGTTGCTGCTTTTTTTCATCATCGTAGTGAGCAAGCAAAGGAGTGCCTATTACTCCAGGGCTTACACTGTTAACGCGAATATTAAATGCACCAAGCTCTTGAGCAAGACTTTTAACCAGTCCGCTCATCGCTGATTTCATACTTGCATAAACAACTTGCCCACTGCTTCCTTGTTCAGCCACAACAGAGCTTACCAGGACTAAACTGCCCTGTTTCGCTCTAAGCATCATTTTACTGGCGCTTTGACAAAGTATTAGTGCAGATTTTAAATGGACAGCGTATTGGTCATCAATTTGCTCTTCTCGCACCATCATCAGTGGCGCTTCAAGCATACTTCCCGCGCAATGGACAAGCCCTGATAATGAGCATTTTTGTTGCTGCAAATAAGCAAATATTTTCTTTATTTCAGCAGGAACAGACGTGTCGGCAACAAAAACAACAACATCTGCATCTGGATAATCCGCTTTAAGCGCTTGCTGCGCTGCTTGTAAACGTTGTTCGTCCCGCGCTACCAATAATAGTTTTGAGCCATCCTCTAGCAGTCGCATTGCCACCGCAAAGCCAATACCGCTGCTACCACCAGTGATCAATACTCGGCTGCTATTATTCGTCAAATGACACCCCATATTTTGATAGAATTTGTTTAGCTTTTAAAAACGAGCTCATATCAATAATATCATCCGTATCAAGCATTATATCAAATTGCGCTTCTAATTCTGCCACCAGCATCATATGGCTCATAGAGTCCCATTTGGGATGCTCTGAATAGCTTAACTGGTCACATACTTCGTCTTGTTCGATTTCTAATACGCTAACAAACGCATCTGTCAGTTTATTAAGTGACACATTAACCTCGGTTTAAAAATGACTTAAGTTTAGGCGTTGCATGAAAATAGTCGTCATGAGTTAACGAAATACTGACTAACGCCTGGTTTGTTGGGTGGTCTGCCAATTGGTAGCCAAGTTGTTGATTATAGCGGATTGCCGCTGTATTTTCTCGCCTTACTTCTGAATATAATCCTTTAACATTTAACTTATTAAAAAGATAATCAATCAATGCAAGCGAAGGCGCAAAGGCAATTAAATTACTCAAAAAATGAGTGTCACTAATATAAATACCAATTTCAGCGCGGTTGGCGTTTTCAATCGGCTGTTCTGACTTAACATTAATCACGCCAATTGGCTGCTCTTTATAATAAATAACAAAATGACGTTGGCAATTATCAACCAACATATTCTTAAACCAAATTTGGTGATCATCCCATGGGATAGATTGTTGGTTAGTCATTTGCTGACGCACATGTGGCATGTTGCGCCACTGCCAGACACGCTCACAATCTTGTTCGGTTACCTGCTTTAATGTAACAGCATAATTTGCGATGTGCATATTATTCACCTAAGCGCTTTTGATGTACATGTAAATTAAGCTGCGCAATAGCTGGGTGCTGTGTAAAAAAAGCCATTAAATCTTGACTGCTTGCAAACAGAAGATCATCAGGGTAGGCAGCAACTAGCGCTTCAAACATTGTAAAATCGGCAGGTTCATCAATACATAACCTCGCAGCACTACTGATATTAGTCAACACTTTAAAGTGACCACATTTGAATAATTCAGGATGCTGATAGATGTAAGGTGTAACGTGCTCACGCTCATAGTCTTTAGTAGCCTGTTTAGCTGCATACCTAAGTGCTGCAACTGACATAATTTCTGCGTCAAATCCACGAATAAGATTACCCGTATTAAGACTTGTATAGTCATCACCTTGCGCCAAGTGACTACTAACTAACTCATCAATCAATTTGCCATCAACTAATGGGCAGTCAGCCGTCAAACGAATAATACGGTCCTCATTATCTAATGCTAATTCGTCTGCCACTGCGTTGAAACGAAGCAGTACATTATCTTTGCTGCCTCTAAGAACCTTAACACCTCGTTGCTCGCAAAAAGCGACAATCTTATTGTCATTTTCACTCTCGCTGGTCGCAACAACATGCTCAACCAATTTTGTAGCTTTAGCAACACGGCCAATGTGGTAGTCAAGTAACGCCCTCCCCTCAACTTGTAGCAATACTTTTCCGGGTAACCGTGTTGAATCAAGTCGCGCTTGTGAGCAGGCTACAATTTTCATTGTGTTATGTACTCTAGTTTCATCGGTGTTCCTTTCGTTAACGTTTGGTTAGCAGGCTTACCTATAAGCTCTTGCAGATGACGAGGATGTAAACCTAACCCAGGGCGAACTGAACGAACATTTTTCTCTGTAAATAACTCACCTTTTTGAACATTTTCAGCAACATAAAGTGAACGTCTGAAAGGCGCGTTGTCTTGTTCGCTTTTTGCTAAACGATAATTTGGACTGCCTAAGCACAAATGTGTATCTCTTACTGTATGAACTAATAATGAAAACTGCTTCTCATCCAAAGAAAAAGCAGCATCAACACTAGTTGTATCACCCTGTAATTTAAAATGTTTCTCAATAACACATGCCCCCAAAGCTGTGGCGGTTATTGCTGCAGTATCAGCCAAGCTATGATCGCTCAACCCAACAGGTACACCGAGCTGTGTTTTTAAGTCCAACAAAGTCATTAAATTACAATCGCTGATTGGGGTTGGATAACCGCTTATGCAGTGCAATACAACCAGCTGGTTTCCACCAGCGTCAGTAACAGCAGTAACAGCCTCTTTGATTTCATCAAGGGTCGCCATGCCAGTGGACATTATAATAGGCTTCCCCGTACTCGCTGCATATTGTATCAAACCAATATCAGTCAATTCGAAGGATGCTATTTTATAGGCTGGACAATTTAAATCTTCAAGCAAATCAATAGCTGTCTTATCAAATGGTGAAGAGAAAAGGGTTATATTATTTTCTTTGGCGCGATTAAATAGAGCTTCGTGCCACTCCCAAGGCGTATGAGCTTCTTGATACAAATCATATAACGTTCGACCTTGCCAAAGCTTTTCTTTAACGATGAACTCAGGGCCATCATGATTTAACGTGATCGTATCTGGTTTATAAGTCTGGATTTTAAGTGCATCAACCCCTGTCTTTGCCGCAATATCAATTAATTTAAGCGCGTGCTCTAGACTACCTCCATGATTACCTGACAACTCAGCAATAATATAAGGAGACATGTCCGCACCGATAATGCGACCATCAATTTCAATTGCTTGTTTAAATTTATGACTTATTGCCACTTAGCACCTTTACTCTGATTATTTGTTACTTATTAATATCGTCCAAAGAACTATTCTATTTAGGAGATATTTAATTCTATATGATTAACTATTCGTTTCGCGCCCAAACCATCAAACAAGAGTTGTGATGATTTAGAAAAGTTTTTACGATCAGTCTTATTCTTTACCAACCTATTTACTGCGGCGTTTAATATTGATTTGTTGAGAGTCTTCCGCACATCGACCAAGATACAACTATCGTTCATATTTTTGCTGCTTAGAGCACTAGCTTGGTTATCTGCGACTATTAACGCGATGGTAGGTACTCCCAGACACAAGTACTCGTACAAAGCACCACCCGCAGCACTAATAGCAAAATGACATGACTTCATTTCTTTACCTAACGACCTTGAGTTTGATAGTACTTGAATTTTATCCAAATTAACTTTGCTTTGAGAAAAACTTTCATGAACTATTGATTTACTCAGCACTGTTATAATTTTAATATTTTTAATTTGATCACATTCGTTCAATAAGTTGCAAACATCAGGTAAAAGGCCCATCACATCATTTGCTCCAAGCATAACAGTTACTGTTAACTCGCTTAAACCTTCATCATGGCAAAACGGTAATCTATTATATTGCTTTATTTCATCTCTTATTAGACGAAACTTTGCACCATTAAGGTTAACTTTACCTATGGCTTGTATGTTAGCCTCTTCACTCATATTGACTACCAAATCTACTGGTTTAGGAGGTCTACCGACACCATCATCAAAAAATACTAATGAGGGGGCTACCTTATAACAGTGCTGCCATTGCGACTCGGTTAGTTCATAGTCATCTATTATTAATACACTATTCAAGGGCATGTTTTGAAGCGCAAAGATACTATCAATTTTTTGATAGTTTACTTCAGAAGTTTTAAATGAATTATTGCCTTCACTAACTCTGGCTGAATAAACAAAATTGACTAAATGCCCCCTTTTTATTAGTTCACGAGCTAATACATCCTGCCGGACAACATGCCCTAAACCGATTTTTGAGCTTGAGTTTGCATAAATATAGAAAATCAAATTTAGAAACCTTGGGAGTTCGCCATAGAATATTCAATAACTTGGCACTAATTCATAAATGTTTTACTATGCTATAAGCATACCATAATCTTAATTTTTATTATGAAAAACACATTTTCAATCCCTGAGACATTGTGGTCAACAGCTTTATTAGTAAGAAGTGCTGAACAACATCTTCTGAAATTATTCGATCAAGGGAAAATAAACGGCACCATCCATACATGTATTGGCCAAGAGTTAGTGGGTGCGACCATTGCGGAATATGCCTATTTAAAAGGCGACTTTATTGTTTCAAACCATAGAGGGCACGGTCATTTTTTAAGTTGCTTCCCAAACCTATTAAGTGAATTTTTCGCTGAATTAACAAGCAAGCAATCTGCGATTTGTGGTGGCCATGGAGGAAGTCAACACTTGTATATCGATGGCTTTCTTAGTAATGGTATATTAGGAAGCACAGCTCCAATAGCTTGTGGAATCGCCTACGCAAAAAAACAAAAAAAGCATAATAATATTGTTACACTCTTTTTAGGTGACGGAGCCTTTGGCGAGGGTGTTATTTATGAAGCAATGAACCTTGCCCAAGTATACAAGTTACCCTTGTACATAATATGTGAATCAAATAATATCTCGCAATCAACTGTTACTTCCACAGTACAAACTGGCAGCCTAACTCGTAGAGCTGAGGGTTTTGGTTTAGCGATATTTGAGAGCTCAACAAATGAGCTCGAAAAGCATATAGAAACAACAAAAGAAGCAGCAAGTTTAGTCAGAACAAATACTCCAGTCTTCCACCTGGTACATACTCAAAGGCTCCATTCCCATTCTAAAGGTGACGACACTCGAAGCGAAAAAGAACTAAAAGCCCTCTGGCGAAAAGACCCTTTAAATAATTGGTTAAACTCTTTGACACCGAAAAACAAGCAACGAATAGAAGAAGAAATAACCAATCAAATAAAAGCTAGCTTCGAGCACTCTGAGCAACTGCCCGTTGCATCTATTAGCTATTTTACTAATGACATTCATTTAAAAAAGCCATCGATTCATCCTATTACTAATCCCCAAGAGCTACTTAAAAAACGTATCAATAAAACATTAGATAATCTTCTAAAAAGTAATATAAATTGCGTTATTTTTGGTGAGGATATAGAGTCTCCTTACGGTGGGGCTTTTAAAATAACAGAAGGACTATCAACTCGTTACCCTGAACAAGTATGGAATACACCTATAAGTGAATCAGCAATTACTGGCAAGGCTATTGGTATGGCAATGTCGGGCTTTTCACCTATAGTTGAAATTATGTTCGCCGACTTTTTGACACTTACATTTGACCAACTACTAAATAGTGCAAGCAAATTTAGCGCGTTATTCAAATTGAATGGTTCTTTACCTTTAGTAATTAGAACACCAACGGGTGGTCGAAGAGGCTATGGAGCAACTCATAGTCAAAGCCCTGAAAAACACTTTTTAGGTATCCCAAACCTGAATGTATTTGCTATAAATTATCTATTGAGTGAAGATGCACTAAAAGGAATTTACTCAGTAAACAAGCCAACCTTAATACTGGAAAATAAATCAGATTACGCAAAGCCTGTAGAACCTTTAATTGGTTTTGAAAGGTTTTATTGTCGTCATTCAAAAACGATAATAATCAAACCCAAGTGTACTGCAAAAATAACATTACTCTGCTACGGAGGAATGCTTTCCCATGCTGAAAAAGCAGCAAGTCATTTATTATTCGAACATGAAATTGCAGCTGAAATAATTTGCCCAAGTCAATTATACCCTTTTGATGATGTACTATTAGCCAAATCTCTAAACCAAACATCAAAACTTCTTTGTGTAGAAGAAGGCACAGATTTTGCTAACTTTTCTTCTCAGTGCATTGCGCAATTGCACAGTAAAGGAATTGAGTTTACAAGTAATGCAATTTCCGCTGATGACAGTGTCATATCAAGTGCACTGAATATCGAATTAGATCAATTACCTAATAGAGATAAAATAATTTACACGGTATTAAATTGGAATCATTAAGAATGGCAAATTCAGAAATAAAAGTAGAGCGCAGCGCAGCTAATGATGAACGCGTCAAAGTTATAGAGCTACTTGTAAGCCAGGATGAATTTGTCTCGTCACGACAACCCATCGCTTTAATTGAAGGCTCAAAAGCTATATTCGAGCTTACTTCATCTGGAGCTGGATATATTAATTTATTATTTTCTGAAAATGACTATGTGGAGGTTGGAACAACTTTTGCTGAAGTATCTGATAATATTGAAGACTATAAACTTAGAAAGAATACTCCAGCTTCAACAAAGTCACTTGATAAACCTGAGCATTTCACATCACCTGCATTTGAAATGCTAAAGTCATTAAACTTAAACGTTAATGACTTTTCTGATTATGAACTTGTGACCACAGAAGTAATACAGTCATTTCAGATCAAAAAATTAAATGAACTCATTACTAATCATAAAGATATTTTAATAAAGAAAAGCAAAGAACAAAAAATACTTATCGTTGGTGCGGGAAAAGCAGCAGGCCAATTATTAAGTGTATTTCACACTAAAGACAATTGCAGCATAGTTGGCTTTGTTGATGACACAGAAGAAAAACAGGATAGCTTTCACATGGGTTACCCTGTTCTCGGTAAAATAGCAGACATTAAAAGTGTGTTAAGAAAACATGGTGCAAATGCAATTATTTGCAGTATCGGAAACCTTAATGCACGGAAAAAAGTAGTTGAACTCGCATGCGAATTAGCTATTCCTCTAGCTAACGCCATACACCCAAGTGTAATTTTTGACGAAAACGTTAATATTGGTACTGGTAATTATATTGGGCCAAATTGCTTTGTTGGCACTAACACAACTATCGGGTTTGGCAGTTTTATTAGCTCAAATACTGTTATTGAACATGATTGCCAGATTGAAAACTGCATAAGTACAGGCCCCTCAGTATCACTTTCTGGCAGTGTCAGCGTAGAATCAGGATGCATTTTAGGTTCAGGTATCGTGATTGAGCCCTATGTTCATATTGGTCAAAATAGTTCGATAGCATCTGGTTGTATAATTACTCAATCGATAAATGCGAATAGCCAACTAAAAATGAAAACGAACTACACCCTCTCATGAAAAACCTCATCTATATAGTTGGCGCAGGTAGCTTTGCTGAAAAGCTGGCTATTAGCTTAAAAAAATTTCCGCTTCAAGTTGTTGGCTTTATAGACGAATTTCGTACTGAAGACTTAATGGAATTACCTGTAACTAAAGCAAGCGAATTAGTGTTTGACCCAAGCGCCCTTTTTATTACAGCAATTTCCAACCAAGTATACACAAAAAACGCCATTGAAAGGTTGGTCAATGTAAGTGTAGCGAGATCAAACATTATCCCCCTTTACTATGATTCCTGTTGTGTCTATTTAGAGTCCACATTACAAAAAAACTTTACTGAAAATATAAAAAAACTTACCCAATGCAACGGCCAGTTTTCGCAATATGAATTACAAACTAGGGTGAGCACACTTAATAACAATTCAATTAGTATCCGCTTACTCAGTAGAGGCTCACTATTTTTATCGCACCTAAATCCGATTAGAAAAATTTTAGACATAAACTCAATCAATTATGAATTAGTAACTGATCGGGAGTACCCTAAACTAGGAAAACATAAGATCGCAAGTCAAGAAGGTATGCTGTCGGCTGAAAGTGAACTGGTTATCACGACGCAATTTTTTAATGTCGCCCCAGCGACTACAAAGCGCCTAACATTGCTACATGCTATTTATGATTCAATGATGTTTAGGGAATCTATTTTTGATGAAATTGACAGCCCTAAACATCACTTTATCGCAATTCCGACTGAAGCCTGTATGACATTTTTTAAAGAGAAACTGTCAAATCGAAAGCTTCGCAATAAGGTAACACTATTGCCTTTTGGGTATCCAAAACTAGACCAAAACATTAAAAGCTTCAAAGAATATAAACTTATATCAGCAGAAGAAAAACTAATTATTTATGCTCCAACACAGTCACTAACCCCTAATTTTGAGGCCTCTGAAGGTTTTAGTCTACTTGATGCACAAGAATATCTAATGCGAATTTTAGAAATACTTCCCAGCCATCAATTAATTTTACAACCACACCCTGATGATTTAGTTCTTCTAAAAGAAGGGAGTAATTCCGACGAGAAAACTGCATTAAAGAAATTAATAAAACTAGCAGGATCACACCCAAGAGTTTCCCTTGTAGATCCGAACATCTCTCAAATAGAGTTATTTTCGAAAAGCCAGTTTTTGATCTCGGATACATCATCAACTGCCTACACATACGCTTTTACAACATCAAAACCAGTTCTCTTCTTATCCCCTCAAGAAAAGGAATTAAAAGAAAAATGGGCTCACCTTTCGTATGTAAAAGATAGGGATAAAGTTGGCGTAATTTGTGCAAGTTTAAATGACTTAGATAGTGCAATTTCAACGTTACTGCTTAATAGTGAAGATATTATTAATCAAATTGAACAACTAAAACACTTACAAGTTTTTAACTTAAGTAACTCTAAAGCTTGCGTGATTAAAACTATTAATTCCATAAAACAGAATAATATACCTAATAACTGGGTAACTTTTTAGGAGAAAAAAATGAAACATGGTGACTTTACTCATCTAGCAGAAAAATATAATGCAACAAGACCTGACTATTCAACGACAGTTCTTGACGCAATTTTTGGCTTATTAATGAAGCCAGCTTCAGAAGTTGACGCAGTTGACGTAGGTGCAGGAACAGGTATTTGGACAAGAATGCTAAACTCTAAAAAGCCTAATAGTATTTACGGAGTTGAGCCAAATGATGCAATGAGAGAGCAAGCAGAGTCTCATAATATTGAAAGCATAAAATGGATCTGTGGCGATGGTGAAAATACTACTTTAGATTCAAATTCTGTTGACTTAGTTACAATGGCATCATCTTTTCACTGGGTCGATTTTGAGAAAGGAACTTCTGAGTTTAATAGAATATTAAAGGATAACGGATTATTTGTAGCCCTTTGGAACCCTCGTTTCATTGACAACTCTCCACTTTTAGTTGAAATAGAAAACTATTTAAACGAATTAAGACCAGATATGAAACGTGTTTCGTCTGGGGCTTCTGGCATAACTAATACTCTTTTTCAACAACTTGAGAATTCACCATTTTTCAAAGAAGTAATATACCTTGAAGGTCGCCATACTAAAACTTTCACCAAAGAAGAATACATTGGTGTATGGGAATCTGTAAATGATATCAGAGTTCAGCTTGGCGAAAGTAAATTTTCACAGTTTATTAATTTTATAAAAGACAAATTATCGTCTATTGAAGTGATTGAAGCACAATACAAAACCCGAGCTTGGGTAGCAAGAAAAGGGTAATTTAATATGCAACTGAATTTAGCGATTGTTGGCGCAGGCTCATTTGGTCAAAAAGTGGCGAACTCATTTTTAGAACATAAGCTCCCATTTCAACTTTATGACCGTCAAGTTAAAGCACCATTCAAAGGTATTAACGTTTATCCGCTTGAAAATTTGAGCCCACAAAATACGTCAAAGGTCTTATTAGCGGTCTCTGTTGAGCCATACATTAGTGAAATCAAAGATGAGTTATTAGAGCTTGGCTTTAAGGCTAATCAAATAATCCCCCTAGTCTATGATTCTGCGGCTGTTTTGCTTGACACTATGCTAAAAAAGAACAAATCGTTAACAGTTTCGCTTCTGAAAAATGATTACCAATCGTTTTCAGCTCTTGAAAGCGATTTCTTTTCAGAAAGAGAGCAAAGAATTTCTCACCTTATCCAAGGAGATAAAGATAATATTGGTTTTTATTACCTTGGAAGAGGTGGGGGGTTTAGAAAACATACAGGTAATCTACCAGCACTACTTGAAAGTCAGTATAATGTTATCACATTTAGTGATGAGCTCCCCTACCCTAATGAAAACGCTGAGCGCTATATATACATGAGTCAAGAGACTATGCTTCAGTGTGATTTTCCCAAACTTGCAATTACAACAAACTTCTACCCTTGCAGCCCAAAAGCTACGACCAAGCTAACCATGATGCACATGGCATATGATTTTTTACTTTTCTCTAAAGAGACTGCAAAAGGTATTAAACAAGCCGAAAATCATTATATATTCCTTGCATCTCAACCTAGTTTAGAACTCCATAAAAGGATCTGTTTAGAAGAGAAGTTAACAAATAATGTTGTACTTATTCCAGGTGGGTACCCAAGGCATGATCAAAATTTATTGAAGTACGAAAAAATTAAGAATATAACCCAATCAGAAGCAATAATTTATGCACCGACATTATCTTCATTACTAACTGCTAACGATACAAAGTACACATACTCAATCATCCAAGCTGTTACGTTTATTCCTATGATCTTAAAGGCATTTCCTGAGCGGACCTTAATTTTCAGGCCTCACCCTGAAGATTTAGACTTGATTGCATCAGGTATTCAAACCCAGAGGGCTCAAGCCTTTAGAGAACTCTTAACACTGTGTGAAAATCATCCTAAATGTGTTTTAGATAATAACAAAACAAATTATATTGAGAGCTTTGCTAAATCAGCAGTTATGATTTCTGATACTTCGGCAATTGCATTTTCTTATTTCTTGACCACTGGTAAACCCGTTATTTTCTTTTCACCGGACCAAAAAGCCTTAAAGGATAATTTAGGTCATATTCGATACATCCAAGACAGAGAAAAAATTGGTTATTGTGTCGATAATATTAATGGCTTAATTGAGACCCTAGAAAAAATCTTGTTAAACAACAAACATGTCCCTCCTAGTAAAGATGGAATTATCTTCAATGAGGGGCATTCTGAACAGTACTTATTAGAAAACCTAGATTATATTTTATCAGGCAAAAAGCACCCAGATTGGTGGTATTTACAAGATTACTTAAAGGAAAAAGGCGAATGATCATATGGATCACGGGATTACCAGGTTCAGGCAAAACAACTCTTTCTCTTGCACTGAAAGAAGTACTTGAGAGCAATGAGATAAATCCAATCATTTTGGATGGAGATGCACTTCGCCAAGTATTTGATAACTTTTCATATGAAGAATCTGACCGAATCACACTTGCAAAAACATATGCTAAATTAGCTAAATTACTCAGTGATCAAGGTCATATAGTTATTGTTGCAACAGTTTCTCTTTTTCATGATGTTCATAACTGGAACAAGCAAAATAATGAAAATTACATTGAAGTATTTATAAAGCCTTGTTTTGACACTTTACTAACAAGAGATCAAAAGGGCCTGTATACACAATCAAAGAAGAAGCATGGTGGGCTTGTTGGCAAAGATATTGCTGCTCAATTTCCAATAACACCCAACTTTTCAATCGATAATAGAACTAAAGATGACTTGAAGTTAAACACTCAAGTTATATTTAATGAAATAATACAAAGAATACAAAATGCCTAAGTTATATTTCCAAAATAAAGCTCTAACCTTGCGATCACTAAGCGATAAACTTGATAGTGCACGAGTTTTACCTTTAGAAACGATAAGTTGGTCTGAATTCAATGATATGGATGATGCTAAACTGAAGGCTCGTTTAGCTCACCTTGGAAATGAGTTGATCATTCGAAGTTCATGTACATTTGAAGATAGTCACGCTCAATCGAATGCAGGCGCATTTTTAAGTGTTTTTACTAATATTTCAGACAACTTAAAATCATCTATTCTTGATGTATTTTTAAGTTATAAAACGTACCTAAATGAGCACGAAATTGTTTTAATTCAACCAAGCTTGCCTAAAATAAAACACTGCGGCGTATTATTTAGTAAAGTTGCTGACTCTGGGGCTCCTTACTATGTTGTAGAAAATGATTCAAGTGGAGCAACTGACAGTGTTACATCTGGAAATAAAATTGTAGATACCTACTATATAAGAAGAAAGCTAGAAACGATACATGATGATGTTTTCTATTCACCGATTATTAAACTAGCTATCGAACTAGAGAATATTTTTGAAAACGAAAATTTAGATTTAGAATATGCGATAGATACAAACGATCAATTATGGTTACTGCAAGTCAGGCCTTTAATTGTAAAGCCTAACACGAGTAATAATATAAACATCTCGCATGTCATAGAGAAAGCTAAAAGTCACTTTACAAATCTATCAATTCCTTCTCCGATTATTCATGGGAAGAAATCTATTTTTGGGATCATGCCTGATTGGAACCCTGCAGAGATCATAGGCGTAAAACCTAAACCTTTATCATTGAGCCTATATAAAGAACTGGTTACTGATTCAACGTGGGCATATCAACGAGATAATTATGGTTACAAAAATCTGCGTAGTTTCCCTCTACTAATAGACTTTTTTGGATTACCTTATATAGATGTAAGAGTTAGCTTTAATTCATTTCTACCTAAAAATTTGCCGAATAGCTTATGTGATAAACTCGTTGAACACTATATAGAGCAACTTGAAACACAACCAAATAATCACGATAAAGTCGAATTCGAAATTGTACAAAGTTGCTATACCTTTGACATTCATGAAAGACTTTTAAGTATGAAAAGCAAAGGGTTTACCGACGAAGAGTTATCTACTTTAAAAGAGCATTTGCTCGCGCTTACTAATCAAATAATAAATCCAAGATCGGGTCTTTGGATACAAGATCTACACAAAATAGAAAAGCTAAAAGAAAGACAGAAAAAAATATTGTCTGGTATCGACTCCAAAGAAGCACAAATTTACTGGCTGTTAGAAGACTGCAAGCGTTACGGTACCTTACCTTTTGCAGGTCTTGCAAGGGCTGGATTTATAGCTGTGCAACTACTTAACTCTATGGTGAATAAGTCTCTTTTATGCCAAAAACAAGTTGATACTTTTTTGAATTCACTAACAACAGTAAGTGGTCAAATGAGTGAAGATTTTAATCGGATGCCATTAGACAGCTTTTTAACTCATTATGGGCATTTAAGACCAGGTACTTACGAAATTACGTCACCTCGATATGACAGCCAAGATGCACAGTACTTTTCTAATTCCACACAAACTGTTAAATCAAAGAGCGCGCATGAAGAGTTTGATATTGATAAAGAAAGCTATGTGCAACTAAATGAGGCGATTCAAGAACATAACTTATCACACAGTGTTGATTCTCTATTTCACTTTATACGCTCAGCTATCGAAGGTAGAGAGTACGCTAAATTTATCTTTTCAAAGTCATTAAGTGATGCTTTGGAACTTTTTGCAAGCTTAGGTGCACAATACGGTTATTCTAGAGAAGAGTTATCTTTTGCTAACATAAATATTATTTACAATGCTTACTCTAGCGCTGATGATTTTGAAACTTTATTACGTAATTCAATAAAAGAAGGAAAAAAGAGGTACAATCTTGCTCAGCAAATCCACCTACCTCCATTAATTACAAGTTTAAGTGACTTTGATTTTTTCAAATCTCCTGAGCTTAAACCTAACTATATAACACAAAAGACTATCCTATCAGATGTTGTCAGTGGTGATTTGACTGAACACGATTTGACCGGAAAAATAGTTATGATAAAAAGCGCGGATCCTGGATATGACTGGATTTTTTCGCATAGTGTTGCTGGTTTTATCACTGCTTATGGAGGTTGTAACTCCCATATGGCTATCAGGGCAAATGAGATGGGAATTCCCGCAGTCATAGGTATTGGCGAAGAAAAATTCAAGGAGCTTTGCAAAGCTAATAAGATTGAAATATCTTGTGCAAGTGAACAGTTGAGGACGATACAGTGAGTATAAAAATCGCAGTTGTCGCTCAACTAAATCAGGCTAAATATGATGAAATGCATACAAGCTTAGATAACGCTTGGTTTGAGTTATTAGCAGAGCTTGACTGCTCCATCCACATTTTGCCAAATCACTTAGATAGTTCAAAAAAATTACTCGAAACAGTTAAGCCTGATGGAATTATCTTAACTGGTGGAGGGGAATTCTCTTTAGATTTTGACACCGATCCTCGTAGTCAATTAGAAGCATTCATTTTATCCAAATATACACATTTACCAATATTAGCCGTATGTAGAGGAATGCAAGCAATGCACTTGCTAGCAGGCGGAGAGCTAAAAAAGGTAAATGGCCATGTAGCAAAGCATTACCCTGTTATGTTTGCAGATAAAGTGACTTCTCAAAACAGTTACCATAATTTAGGTTTTGACCATTGTACGGATGACTATATTACACTTAGCTCGGCAGAGGATGGTGTTATAAAAGCAATGCAACATAAGAAATATCAATGGCTTGGGATAATGTGGCACCCAGAAAGATCTAATAACGACCACACATTTAATATAAACCTCATGAAAAATCTATTTTTTAAGGTTCTACAATGAAAATTCTGACTTTAGCTGCCGGAAGAGGCTCTCGTTTAGAGCACCAAACAGAATCAAAACCAAAATGTATGACAATTGTTCAGAACAAGCCAATTCTATTTTGGCAACAACAAGCTCAAAAGCTAGCTGGAGTGTCAATTCAAGCCGCAGTACTTGGTTACAATGCTGATAAAATAGCAGCCTTTTTTCAGCAGACATTTACCAATGAGAATTGGCAAAATACAAATATGGTTAGCTCGTTATTACAAGCTAATGATTATTTTCAAAGTGAACCTGTTATCCTTTCATACTCGGATATCGTGTATCACCCAAACGATCTTATAAGTTTGTCTCAAGTACCAGGCGATATTGTCGTAGCATATGATAGCAACTGGTTGTCTCAATGGTCCCAACGATTTGAAAACCCTCTAACTGACGCTGAAACATTTAAGCTATCTGAGAAAAATCACATTACAGAAATTGGAAAGCGACCATTATCATTATCAGATATTGAAGGGCAGTTTTTAGGTTTAATCAAAATCACACCTAAGGGTTGGCAAAGCATAAAAGCATATTTAGCTAAATATAATGATTCTGAAATAGCAAAGTTTGATATGACAAGTCTACTTCAAGCTTTAATTGAAACAGGTTTTCCAGTTATAGCACATAAAGTCAGCCATAATTGGTTTGAAATTGACTCTCTGACTGACTTGGAAGTTGCGAACCAACAAACTGAATTGTTTAATTGGGAGCAATCATAATGGACGATATTGCTGTTTCTGTTGCGATAAGTTGCTATAACTTTGAAGACTATATCGGTGAGTGTATTATAAGTATCTTATCTCAAAATACTGATTTTAATTTCGAAGTGATCATTGTTGATGATGCATCTACTGATAATTCAGCCAATATTATACATTCGCTTATAAGCAACAACCCAAGGGTTAAGTTTATTCAACAACAGACTAACAAAGGCTCTGATGCAACAAAACAGTTGGCTTGTACTCTCGCACAAGGAAAATATATCGCATTTTTAGATGGCGATGATGTTGCTTATGCCAATAAATTACAAACCCAATATGATTATCTAGAGAACAATCCAGATTGTAGCTGTTGCTATCACGATATGGCAATGATTGATAAAGACTCAACAAATTTAGGTTTAAGCTACTTTGAGCAGTTTTACAATCAACAATATATTCCTGATAAAGCTGAAATGGCACACTTAGTTCAATATGGTACGTTTTTAGTTGCTTCAAGCCAGATGTTTATTGCATCTGCTTTTAAGGAGAACTTGTTACCAACAAACTTAAACTACATCCAAGATTTTTATTACCATGTTCATACTGCATCTAAAGGTAACTTCGGCAGAATAATGAAAACATTGGGTGCTTATCGACAACACGAACAAAGTTACTCTGGCCAAAACGCTAAATCAAATGAGCGTAGATTAGAGTGCCTGCAAAATATATTAATGGCTTGTGATTATGCACATTCTTTAGGTTGCGATATTGAAATCGTCAACCGTGGGAAAATGCATTTTTATTTTGCTGCAGCCATTTATTTTGCGAAAAAAAATGAGCCGGAACTTTTTACAAATCTTATCAAGCAATCTTCAAATGGCGATAAGTTCTTTGATAACAGACATGAAACTCTATTTAAGTTAGCAAAACAAAGCTTTGAAGCTGCATTAAGTTATATTAACTCAGCCGCTTTTTCGAATAACGCTCAAGGAGCACTAAAATGAAATCAATTCTAGTTACAGGCGCCTCAGGCTATATTGGCAGCACCTTAGTGCCCACTTTACTCAATGAAAATTATCATGTTATCGCTGTAGATCGCTTTTTCTTTGGTGATCATTTAAAAGACCATCCTAATCTTGTTAAGCTAAAATTAGATGCACGAAAAATAACTAAGGATCTCTTAGAAAATGTCTACGCTGTTATTGATTTAGTGGCTATTTCTAATGACCCGAGTGGGGAGTTATTTCAAGAAACAACTATAGATATAAACTGTAATAGCAGAGTGCGCTGTGCCAGTTTAGCTAAAGAAATGGGAGTAAAAAGATACATACTTCCTTCGAGTTGCAGTATATACGGATTTCAAAATGATATTGTTGATGAGAGCTCAGATACAAATGCTCTAACAACTTATGCAAAAGCAAATGAACTGGCTGAGCAGCGCATTATCCCTCTCGCCGATGAACATTTTTGCGTTACAGTTATTCGTCAGGCAACCATATATGGCTATAGCCCGAGGATGCGCTTTGATCTAGCAATCAATGGTATGGTGCTTGGTGCCTTTGATAACAAAGTTTTGCCATTAATGCGTGATGGAGATCAATTCCGCCCAATGCTTCATGTTGAAGACACCGCAGATATTATGTGTAAATTACTTGAAGCAGATCCAAAGAAAATTAATGGGCAAATATTTAACGCCGGTTCAAACACTCAAAATTATCAATTAAAAGAGCTTGCTTTAATCATCCAACAAACATTTTTAGAACATAGCGAAGAGGCTATTGATATTGAAATGTATGGAGACCCTGACCACCGAAGTTATCAAGTTAACTTCGAAAAACTGGCTCAGACACTAAATTGGCAACCTAAATGGGATGCCAAAAAAGCAGTGATCGATTTAGTTACACGTTTAAACAATAAGTCGCTTTATAAAACGGATCAAAGCATCACACTAGAGTGGTACAAAAAACTGATTACTTGGAATACTCTTTTGGAAAATGTAAAACTTGACGGTAAGTTATTTGATTTGTAAGGAATAAGATATGAAAGGAATAATTTTAGCTGGGGGTACTGGTTCTCGGTTGTTTCCGAGCACACTTGCTGTATCTAAGCAACTTATCCCTATATATGATAAGCCTATGATTTATTATCCTCTTTCAGTATTAATGCTTGCAAAGATTAGAGATATTCTCATTATAACAACAGCAAATGATCTTCCCTTATTTCAGCGACTATTAGGTAATGGCAATCAATATGGTATTTCTATTCAATATGAAATACAAAAACAACCAACAGGTGTTGCTGAAGCTTTTATAATAGGCGCTGACTTTATAGGAGATGATAACGTAGCGCTTATTTTAGGAGATAATGTTTTCTGGGGACAAGGATTAAGCCCAAAGCTTGCGAGAGCCCTCGAGAATAAGCAACAAGCTACAGTGTTTGCATACCAAGTTAATGATCCTTCTCGATTTGGTGTTGTCGAATTCGATCAGGACTATAAAGCTATTTCTATCATTGAAAAGCCTAAAAACGCGTTATCAAACTATGCTGTAACTGGCTTATACTTCTACCCGAATTCAGTTGTCGATATTGCAAAAAATGTAACGCCTTCGCCTCGAGGAGAGTTAGAAATAACATCAATCAATCAAGCTTTCCTCGAAAAAGACCAACTTAAAGTAGAAATTCTAGGCCGAGGGTTTACTTGGCTAGATACAGGCACGCATGATAGCTTATTGCAAGCATCTCAATTCGTTGCAACAGTTGAAAAGATGCAAGGATTTAAAGTTGCTTGTTTAGAAGAAATTGCTTGGCGTAACAACTGGTTAACACCGGATGAAGTTCTCGAAAAAGCCCACCATTTACCTGACGATTATATACACTACCTCACAGAACTTTTTAAGAATTAAGGCGCAAAATGATCAATGTTCACAAACCCATTCTTCCAGATAGAGCTATTCTAGATCAATACATTGATCGAATATACGATTCAAATTGGTTAACAAATAATGGGCCGCTTGTTCAAGAATTAGAACAAAAGTTATCTGCCTTTTTGGGATGTAAAAATGTTATTTTGGTTTCTAGTGGAACATCGGCTCTTGAAGTTGCTATTCAAGCGGTGGCGAAGGAAGGTGAAATAATCACATCCCCTTTCTCATTTGCTGCGACATCACAAGCAATTGAATTCACAGGAAGAAAGCCAGTATTCTCTGATATTTGCCGAAAAACATTTAATTTAGATCCTCAATTAATTGAGCAGAAGATTAATGAAAATACAGCAGCAATTTTACCTGTACATGTGTATGGAAATCCATGTGATCTAAACAAATTTGCTGATTTATCAGAACTTTTCAATATTCCTATCATTTATGATGCTGCCCACTGTTTCGGTATAAAGACACAAAATCAATCTGTGTTCAATTTTGGGAGCATTTCTGTAACGAGCCTGCATGCTACTAAGTTATTTCATACAATTGAAGGTGGGGCCCTTTTTACTAACGATGATGAGCTTGCATCAAAAATCAGAAAAATTATAAATTTTGGGATTCAGTCAAATGGCACAATTAAAGGACCTGGAACAAATGCAAAAATGAATGAATTTGAGGCTGCTATGGGTCTGGCTTTATTTCCTAAGATTAATGAAATTATCAACTTAAGACGCACTCTTTGGCAAGCATATTATGATAGGTTAAAGAGTTTTTTTGATTTTCAAGAATGGTCACCGAATACAACGCAAAACTTTTCGTATTTCCCAATATTATGTCAGACTGAAAAAGAGTTACTTAATATTATTTCTGCATTAGAAAAAGAATCTATTGTTCCAAGACGCTATTTCTACCCGACACTCAATACTATCTATAATAAGCCAGCTCTTGAGCATTCTGACGATATTAGCCGCCGTATAATGTGCTTACCTATATTCCCAACATTGGATTTGAAAGTAGTTATAAAAGCAACTGATATCATTTTAAAAACAATCAACCGGTAAAAAATACCGGTTGAATTTCAACCTTAGTGCTATTACTAGTAAAACTCCCAATCGCATTTCTTTGTCGCATAAAGAGCAAAGTGATCGCGCATTTCTTTTAAGTAATTGATCCAAAGCTCATTAATTTCATTATAGATTTCCAGTCCTTTTTGCTCCTCATATTTAAACAAGTTCGTTACCATCGGGCAGTGATAATAAAGTAATGAACCTTTGAAAATATGAAATGCATGACTAAGCATTGTACCTTTAAATGAAAAAACATAACGCTCCTGGCGACGCAGTGCATTCGCAGCCTCACTTGTTGAACAGCAAGGCTCTTCGGCCATTGTTATGACTTCTTCAAAAATGCTTAAAATTTTCTCTTTTAGAATAGACTCTTCCGAAAAAGACTTTAAACCCAAGGTGGTGAAGGCACCTTTGATTTTATCAACTATCTCTTTTTTTGGCTCTTTTAGCGTCGGCACTGGCAGAAGCATATCAGACTCACATGGTATAGTGCCTTTAATGAAGGCACCTTGACCGATATTATAAACAGTTTTTGGCTTAATCCTTACAATCTCTTCAAGTTGCTTATTTGAAACTCGATACGTCTGATTTGTTTTTACAACACCACCTAAATTACCTTTTAAATGTGCACCATCAGATTTTTGCGGAACAAATTTAAGCTTACCTTTATGATTATCACCGTATACACTTAGCTCAGAGTGATGCTTACCGCATTCTGACATGCCATTATCAACGCCTGCGAGGTAAATTTCATTAAAACCAAAATGTAAGGCATAAGATAGCCCCGTATTTGCAACTAAAGGGTTACAGAAGGTTATTTCCCTAAGTGGCTTTAAACCGCTTAGGATGCGATTTGTTTGTAGTAAATCTGTACCAGCTTCATTACCTTTAAGCGCTAACCCTGACCATCCGTAAAGGCCTGGAGTATCGGGGTAAACTGTATTAATTGAGAGTAAATTTAGCTCTTTAAATTCAGCTTCAGTCGCCATATCAAACAATACTTGGTAGTTCCGATAGGGCCTTTCTACGAGCACATGAAAATCCGGTTTAACCCCCATTTTGAGCAATGAAGTAAGTGCTGTCCCGCAGGCAAAAATAATACAGTTATTTTGATTTTCAATAATAAAATCTTTTGCTTCATCCAATGAAGGTCCATTCCCTACTATGATGGCTGGTACCTGAAAATGTTTATCAAAAATCAGGTTCTTTGCATCAAAATAAAGCTGCTTATTTAACTCATGAAAATATGAATGCGCTAATCCAGTTACTGCATCATTATAAAAACCATGACCAAATTGAAATTGAAAATATTCCCTAAAGAACTCATTAATCAATTTGTTGATTTCTGGCATAGGAGTGTGCTGGAAGCAAAAGCTTCTTACCAATGAAAAAGCACCAACACTTTCTGTAATTTTGCGAAGCTCAGTAACAAGTAACTCTTTTTCGACACCAACTAATAAAAATAAACAGCCACCTTGTTCATCTATCGTAGTAATTAACTCTGCCCAGTCAGTACAAAATAAACTAGCGAAAAACACCTCAAAATCAGGCTCAAGAATAAACGTATAGTCAAACTCACAGCGTTCGAACAAAATAGGGAGGTGATAACCTAAGCCAACACCAAACACCATGGCACTTGGAAAACGTGATGGCAATGCTTTTAACCAGTGCTTTCTATCATCCTTCTGCTCCTTCTTTTCTGAAAGAAGTTTACCCAAATAGTTCATATATCGAATGTGAATACGCTCATCTGTACTTTTAGGGTTATATCGAGAATAGTCAGATAATGTAAACGATGGCTTATTTATAGCCCCATCTACCTGAGACTCAGCCTGTTCTAGCGGATTTTCTGAATAAAGATATACATCGCTGTTATGTGGCTTAAAGTTTCCATGGCCGGATTCTGTCACCTTTATATGGAAATTTTCTGGTGGAGTATATTCTTTAATCGCTTTAGCTATTTTAGGGAAATGTGATTCAAATTTATCTAAGTTCTTTTTGAACCTGAAATTTGCTTCCTGCTGAAAGTCTGTTTCTAGAGCGATTTTTTTTTGAGCCGTTAGTAATTGTTCTTCTAATTCAGACAGAGCTTTTAGCGACTCATTTTTATTATTCATAACCTTTGTTCAACTTGTAAAGTTTTGCTTGTTTATTGCCAGCTTTCAATTCGATCAACTTATTGCGAGTAAGTTCCTTTTGTTCACTCACTTTAGTAATTAAAGCATTTATTTGCTCATATATTACTGATAAAGCTTCAATATCAGAGTCACCTAACTCACTTGTGAATAACTGCTTTAGCACTGCATCTAATTTTTTTGCAGCTTCAACTTGCCGTTCGATATTATCTGTATCTGACAACTCTTTAATATACAACTCAAGATCGTGAAGCTTACTAGCCTGCAGTTGCATTCATATCACCTTCAGAGAGAGTTTGTTGTCTAACTTCAAATGGAATTGCGTCCCAAGCAGATTTTATTTCTTTTAATAGTCCTGAGACTTCGTCGATTATTTCAGGGTCATTTTTCATGGTAGCATCAACCAAACGTTCGATCATATAAGAATAAAGTGAATATAAATTCTCAGTCACCTCACCACCAACATTAAAATCTAAACAGCCACGAAGAGCTTCAATGATCGCAGATGCCTTTGAGATATGCTCACTCTTTGCTTCCATGTGCTTCTTTTCTATGGCTACTTTGGCAAACACCATTTTTTCTACAGCTCCAGCCATCAACATTTGGATAATTTCGTAACGGTCAGCACCTGCAACTCGCGTTTTAAGTGCTTCTTTTTGATAATTTTTAACTTTGGCGTTGTACATATATCACCTATTAATCTATGAGGGGAGTGAATTAAGAAGACTTAGTGAAGCCTGGTAGACTTGATAATTGAGCACTTAAATAAGTTTGTGTTGATTGCATTTGTGCTAACAACACATCTAAACCTGCATATTGCTCTCTTAATCTAGCTTCTAAAGACTCCATTCTATACTCATGGTTTGCTACATCATCTTCTAATTCGTCGAGCTGCTGGTTTAAACTATTTTCTCTTTGCTTCATAATTCCGTTTTTATCAACGTAATTACTTAGCAGCTCTTCAAATTTTGTTGCAATACCATTTTCACCTGCAAAAGCCTTGCCAATATCATCGAAATTCTCGTCCATTGCTTCATTCAAACTGCGAACTAGGCTAGATTTTTCTAGATACCCATCTTTGTCTACACCTAAACCAATATCAAATATACTTGAGAAAGGCCCAGCATCAGTTAATTGCGTAGATAACGTGTTTACTAACTGTGAGTCAAAAGAACGAATAGTTGCGTCACCGTTTAAAGGTTTGCCTATTCGTGTCTGAAGCCCGATTTGACCAATCAAGTTGTTATAGTTTGTTATTAGTTCATCAACCAACTTAGTAACACTACTTCTATCAAATTCAACAGATAGCTTGGCTGCTTCACCGTCAACACTTTGTCGCTTCGCAACAATTGTCATATCTTGCACAGCATCTTTAAAGGTATTCGTATCATTAGTGATTTCAATACCATCAACTTTAATAACCGCATCTTTTGCTTGGTCATCAGTCGCAATAGCTAGTCCACCTGCACCACCACCATTTGCAGTTGTTGAAACATTATCTAGTTCTGCATTATCGTTCGTTATTACTAAATCATTCCCCGTTCCACTAACAGAAGAGGTTAAAACTAGTTTAGACTCAGTTCCAGTATTTATAATATTCGCAGTGACACCAAAGTTATCATCAGAATCATTAATTGCATCGCGTAAATCTGCCAACGTAGCACCTGCATCTAAGGTAAGATCAAAGCTTTTATCACCAGCAGCAAATGATAAAGTTCCACCTGAGGCAGATACAACATCATCTGTCGAAGTAAATAGACCAGCATTTGAAGTTGCTCGACTACCTTGAGCAAGTTCGACTACCTCAATATTAAAATTACCTGGGGTGATATCTGAAGTAGGAGTAACCGAAATGAGATCACCATCATCACTTGTCGGTTGTTTGATATTTGCTGTACGTTTATTGAAGTTGTCTTCATCAGCAAGTTTCTCAATTGTATCTTGCAGTTTCGACATTGCAGACTTAACTTCACCAAGAGAAGACAATTCAACTTGAAGAGCCTCTTCTTTCTCAGTAAATGCAGCCATTTTCGGAGTATTTTCTGCTGATACAGATGCTGAAATAATACTTTCTAAGTCTAGGCCTGAACCTACACCTGCTGATGTGATAAGTGGCATAATAGTACTCCCAAAAACTTACGGTTATGCAGAACGATTTAACAATAAACCTTTACTAGTTAATTTATCGGCAAACTCCTCTAAAGCTTTAGCGACCTCACGAAATTCTTCAGTTGGAATTTCACGGATCACTTCTTCACTTTCTTTATCAATTACTTTGATAATTGGTGGATCACCTAACTCGTCAAATTCAAAAACCATGTTTGGTGCAGTAACAGGAATATATTCATTCACCTTAGCGAGATTTTCTTTTACCTCGGCGATAATATCCTTCTTGTCTTTACCTTCAGTATCTTGAACCTTTTCGATATTTACTGGGCTTCTGCTAGCAAGTTCTGTGCCTTTGGCTTCTTTCTCATCAGCATTAACTGACTTTACTGAAACCATATTGACAGGGTTTACGCTATCCGAAGCTCGCTGTGTAGAATTAATATCTATCATCACATTCACCTCACAATCACTTCTATACAGTATAAGCCACTACACTAAAAAATTCCTCAGTGTAGTGGACAACTAGACCTATCTATTAACCAAGAAGAGATAGCGCAACTTGAGGACGCTGATTAGCTTGGCTTAAGATTGATTGACTTGCTTGTTGTAAGATCTGCATCTTAGTTAAGTTTGCAGTTTCTGCCGCGAAGTCAGTGTCTCTAATACGTGATTGAGCAGCTGATAAGTTTTCAGAAACATTCGATTGGTTTCGAATTGTTGATTGGAAACGGTTTTGAACAGCACCAAGCTCAGCACGCTTTTTATCAACAACAGCGATTAATGCATCCATTCCAGCCATAACCGCTTGCGCGTTAGCTTGTGTAGACACAGAAATACCCGTTGCTGTAAATGTACTTGCAAACGTGTAATCTGCAGCAGCTGCAGTACCTGCGCCATTAACATCACTTAAGCCATTTAGTGAGCTTTCTAAATTACTAGAGGTTACTGCTGAAGCAATGTTTGCGATACCAGAAAGAGTGAAGCCACCGTTGTCTTCAAGAGAATTGGTTGTAACGCCAACAGATTTCATACTAAAGCCAATAGTTTGAACCGCATCAGCACCTACCTGAAAGCTAGATTCATAACTACCATCTAGAAGATTTTGACCACCAAATGTTGTATCTTCAGCAATACGGTTTACTTCCTCAGAAAGAGAGCGAATCTCTTCTTGAAGTGCTAAACGGTCTTCATCAGTATTCGAACCATTAGATGCTTGGCTTGCAAGGGTTCGCATACGTTGGAACATTGAAGTTACTTCGTCAAGAGCACCTTCAGCAGTTTGAGCAAGTGAAATACCATCATTAGCATTTCGAACACCTTGATTTAAACCATTGATTTGACCGGTCAAACGGTTTGAAATCTGCATACCTGCAGCATCATCTTTCGCACTATTAATACGAAAACCTGATGATAAACGCTTGAATGAAGTGTCAAGTGAATTACCAGAATTCATTAACTGGCGTTGTGCGTTCAAAGAACTCACATTTGTGTTTACATATAAAGCCATATTAGCCTCCGCTTTATCATTTTATAGCTAAACAGCGGGATACCCCTACCCTGCTACTTAACCGACTTAGAGTCCTAGATTGATAGTTCTCTAAATCATATATCGTCCGATAAAGCGAAAGCTTTAGCTTTATTTGTAAATTTTTTAACTAATTATTAAATTTTAACCTTGTAGTAAGCTTAAAGCCGCTTGAGGTCGTTGATTTGCTTGACCTAAAATTGTTTGACTTGCTTGTTGAAGAATCTGATTTTTAGTCAGATTTGCTGTTTCTGCTGCGAAATCTGCATCTTTAATACGTGATTTTGCAGCTGATAAATTTTCAGAAATATTCGCTTGGTTACGGATTGTTGATTGAAAACGGTTTTGCACTGCACCTAACTCAGCACGTTTTTTATCAACAATTGCGATCATTGCATCCATACCCGCTAAAACTGCTTGCGCATTAGCTTGTGTTGATACCGAAATACCTGACGCAATAAATGCATTAGCATAAGTGTAATCAGCAGCAGTTGCAGTTCCTGCACCATTTACATCACTTAAACCTGCTAGCGTACTCTCTAAGTTAGCACCGGTTACGCCTGAAGCAATATTGGCAATACCTGATAATGTAAAGCCACCATTAAGTGAAATATCATTAGTACTGGCACCAACAAACTGCATACTAAAGCCAATTGTTTGCACTGCATCAGCACCCACTTGGAAACTAGCAGAATAGCTGCCATCTAATAAGTTTTGGCCACCAAAGGTTGTATCTGCGGCAATACGGTTAACCTCTGAAGACAACTGACGGATCTCTTCTTGGATCGCTAAGCGGTCTTCATCAGTATTTGAACCATTAGCGGCTTGTTGAGATAGAGTCCTAATTCTTTGAAATGAGTTGGTAATTTCTTCTAATGCACCTTCAGCAGTTTGCGCAAGTGAAATGCCATCATTAGCGTTTCTATTACCTTGGTTTAAACCTAGGATTTGCGATTGCAAACGGTCAGAAATTTGCAAACCAGCCGCATCATCAGCCGCACTGTTAATACGTAGACCTGATGAAAGGCGTTTAAACGAGGTATCTAAATCGCCACCGGTTCTATCCAACTGTCTTTGTGCGTTTAATGCACTAACATTAGTATTTACATATAAAGCCATAATAAACTCTCTTCTTATCTGTCAAAGTAAAGTCACTTATTTAAAAGTGAATTTGACAAAGTGACCCTTACAGCGGCAAATCTAAGTCGCCTGGGGCAAAAAACTGCCACTTTGCTGGTTAGTTAATTAACTTGCAGTAAATAGAGCAATTAATAGGCCAACTATTAATTTTGTTAAAAAAGGAATGAAAAAAGGCTCCATGTAGGAGCCTTAAGAGAGATAAGTTTAAGAGTGGGTTTAATTACACAAATTATGGCATAATCTGTGCTTTATATTTTATGTTCTTACAAATGTTAGAACACTACTGTCAGGATTTTGAGCGCCTCCGCTTTATAATCCTATCTTAGCGCCTTTGTTAATACCCCATTAGACAAAGGCGCTTTTCTTTTGAGTCAAATTTTTGGCTTCACTTTAACTCAAATCCCCAACTATTAACCTAATAAGCTTAATGCTGCTTGAGGACGTTGGTTAGCTTGACTTAAGATTGTTTGGCTAGCTTGTTGTAAGATTTGCATCTTAGTTAAGTTAGCTGTTTCTTGAGCAAAATCTGTATCTTTGATTCGAGATTGTGCTGCACTTAGATTTTCAGAGATATTTGATTGGTTACGAATCGTAGATTGGAAACGATTTTGTACCGCACCTAACTCTGCACGCTTTTTATCAACTACAGCGATTAGTGCATCCATACCTGCTAATACTGCTTGTGCATTTGCTTGTGATGATACAGAGATACCAGTAGCGGTAAATGTACTTGCAAATGTATAATCAGCAGCAGCTGCAGTACCTGCACCATTTACATCACTTAAGCCGTTTAGTGAACTTTCAAGGTTGCTAGAGGTTACCGCAGATGCAACATTAGCAATACCAGATAAAGTAAAACCGCCATTTGCTTCTAGTGAGTTTGAAGAACTACCCACAGACTGCATGCTAAAACCAATCGTTTGTACTGCATCAGCACCCACTTGGAAGCTTGCTGAATAAGTACCATCAAGAAGGTTTTGACCACCAAACGTTGTATCCGCAGCAACACGGTTAACTTCTGATGAAAGAGAACGAATCTCTTCTTGAATCGCTAAACGGTCTTCATCAGTGTTTGAACCATTTGACGCTTGCTGAGAAAGAGTACGAATACGTTGGAACATTGATGTTACTTCATCAAGAGCACCCTCAGCTGTTTGTGCTAAAGAGATACCATCATTTGCGTTACGGTTACCTTGGTTAAGGCCGTTAATTTGTGACGTTAAACGGTCTGAAATTTGTAGACCAGCCGCATCGTCAGCTGCGCTGTTGATACGAAAACCTGATGATAAACGCTTGAATGAAGTGTCAAGTGAGTTACCAGAATTCATTAATTGTCTTTGAGCGTTTAATGAACTAACATTTGTATTTACATAAAGTGCCATGATATTTCTCCCGAAGTAAACTTATCATTTACTCTCAAACTTACTCTAATTAAGCCGTAGCGGTTATTTGCTACGTTGCTTGGTTAATTAAGTTATCGGTCCGGTAAAAAAATCCTTTAGCAAATTTTTAAACAAATTTTAAAATTTTATTTAATACACTGTATTTAAAAGAGAAATATCTTATTTTTTTAACTAAACATCGCTTCTTGTTACTTTAAAAGGCGCTATCACGATGTTTTGCTAAAGATATAAATACTAAAAAGAAAGCACTAAAAGCACTTTTAAAGTGTGAATCTTAAGGAAGGTTTTGTAGGTTAAGCTCATTAAATAAGCTTAACCTATATAAATTATAAGTAATCAAATAATGAGAGGTTAGCCAATCGGCCAAATGTTGCCTGTGCAGCTTGCAGTGATGTTTCTTGTTTGGTGAGTTCAGTAATCGCTTCAGCCATATCAAGCTCAACAAGCTCAGCTTTGGCTGCTTTATTGCTAATATCTAAGTCACCGTTTGATTGTTCAATTTTCTTGGCTGTATTTAAGCGACCACCCAAACCTGCCTGTACAAGTGAAACCTGATTTTTGGCATTATCGAGTTGTACGATGGCATCCGCTAAAACTTGATCAAACTCTTCTTGAGTTAAATCAGGATTGGTTAGTCCTGCAATCAGATCTTCCAAAGTATTTAACGCATTCTCTTTTTGTGGTGCTTCAAGGTCAACATCAACTTGGCCATTTGCAACAGGCTCAATGGTAACCTCCATCCCCTTATAAATAATTTTTCCGTCTTCAAAGCTGCCACTATCAATCGTTACACCAGCTTGCTGCACAACAAATGTATTAGGTGTGCCTGTGGTAGTAATAAAGCTTAATGTATTGGCATTTGCCGCTGCAGCAGGATCAGCGTTGTAATTTGCCTGATGAAACTTATCAAAATCAGCTTGCTCAGTAACATATATTTTTGAGCTTGTAATACCGCTTGACACAGTGCCGTCGTTTGAGGCCACATTTAATCGAGCATTTACTTTTTCGAACGTATCAAAACCATTGTCACTTGATTTAATTTCTACACCTTCAGCTACTTTGATTTTGTGTTGCCCCTGATCGCCACCATATTCATAGCGTCCAGACGTACTATTAAAGGTGTATGACGGAGTATTATCTTGGTAACCCGAAAAGATAAATTTACCGTCTTCGGTCTTTGCATTCATCAAATCAAGTACCGTACTTTGCAATGCTTTAACTTCTTCAGCAATACCTTCACGGTCGATATCACTATAGGCACCGTTACCAGCTTGAATAGATAAAGTATACGCAGACTCAAGTGCGCCTTTAATATTTTGCAGCACACTTTCTTCTGTCGTTAGGCGGCTATTCAGCATAGTAATGTTTTTTGTGAACTGTTCATTACCCTGAATGCGATCGTTATAAAGTAATGCGCGAGCCGTTGCGGAAGGATCGTCAGCAGCAGTTAATACACGCTTTTGGGTATTAACCTGCTCTTGCGCTTTGTTTACATTTTGTTGTGAGTTAAGAATAGAATTAAGGTTATTCTTATACATCATGTTATTTGAAATACGCATAATTACCTCGCCGCACTTAATAAGGTGTCAAAAATAGTACGTGCTGTTGAAAGGACCTGTGCTGATGCTGCATACGATTGTTGAAAGCGCAGTAAGTTTGCCGCTTCTTCATCAAGGTTTACACCTGATAGTGATTCATACCAAGCTTCAGACTGATCAGCCAATGCTGTAAAGGCCGCACCATTCGTTTGGGCTTGACTAGTCACTACACCAATATCAGTGACAATGCCTGAATAGGCTTGATTAAACGTTTTATGATTATCAGCAGTACTACTTGCTTCAACATTTTGACGCACTAGCTCACCATTTTGTAAATCGGCCAATAGCAAACCATTACGGTTATCATCAAAACCACCAGTGTTAAACTCTACTGTGAAGGTGTCACCTGTTGCAGGTGATCCTTCAATGTTAAAGTCAAACCCATAGGTATCATAAGGCGCGCCAGCTTGGGCAAGAATATTTTCAGCAGGTGGTGTAATGGTAAAGGTCGATGTACCGTTCCCGTCCGTAATTTGATATTCGTTAGCATTTGCCGTTTTCACGAGTGTGATATCGCCATTCGCCAAGCTAGGAGGTGGCCCCACGGTAATACCCGTTGAGTTATCAATATCTGAAACTGTACCAGCAGAAATACTTGCATCACTGGTGTTATTAATATCAGTAGCAGTTCGAATAGGTGATGCTAACGCTAAATCTTCAGGGCGTTCAGTTGCAAGCTCGAGGGTCGTTGCAGCTTGTGAATTTAGCTTCACCATAAATTGGTCACCCGTATTCGCAGCACCCGATACATTAAGCTGTAAACCAAATGAGTCACTTCCTGCAGGTGTAATTGTTGAAGAATCAATGATCCCCCCCACGATATTTGCTGTAGCAGGACTACCTAGCGGCTCACCTTTATTATCAATAGGCTGGATTTCAACTGTTGAAGCACTCGTATAAGTTACAACAAAGTCACTAGCAGGCAATTCACTGCCGAGTCCGGGCTCAACCGTTGCCGTCATCGTTGATGTGCCCGTATTAGCTTGATAGCCAAACGCATCTACCGTTGGAATGGCAAAGATATCACCACCAATTTCACCATTAGCGTCCATACCTAAGCTATTTTGTTGGTTAAAGGCATCGGCTAACGCTAAGCCCATTTGACCAAGTTGATTTTGCGCTGGCACTAAAATATCGTCACGAAATGCCAGTAAGCCACCAATTTTGCCTTTCAATTTACTTACATCAACATCAAGCGGCACGGCTTTGCCACCGTTTACATCAAGTTTTAATTCTTTAAAGTTCGGATCAGGGTCGCCACTGAATGAAAACAGGTTAAATGTGCCGCTTTGCATGACAAGTGCTTGACCTGAGCCTAAATAAACTTGTTTTTCGCCGTTGTTGCCATCGAGTGTTTCAATATCAATCAGCTCAGATAAGTCACGAATTGCTTTATCACGTTCATTATATAAACCACTTGATACTGACTCACGATCAGTGCCATGAACAGATGCAATCTTGGTATTTAGTTCGCTGATGCTTTGAATTAAGTTATTTGCTTCATCAGAGAAGATTTCTAGCTGCTCATTTACCACGGCTTTTTGGTCAACCACAATGCTCGACAATCTGTCCATTTGATCAATTAAGTTTTGTGCATCCGTCATGACCAGTGAACGAGCTACTGTTGACGACGGTTGATTTAAGCTTTCTTGTACGTTGTTAAAAAACGAGTTGATACTGGTTGATAAGCTGTTTGACTCTTCAGAAAACAAGCTATCGACACGGCTTGCTTCAGTTACAAACTGATCAAAGAATGCCTTATTAGAGGTATCTCTATTTAATTGCTTTTGTGCAAATTCATTTAGTAAGCGATACGTTTCACCACGGCCGACTTGGTTATCGATCATGGTTGTGAACTCAGTACGCTCACGCACATAGCCCTCGGTATTAACGTTGGCGATGTTTTTACTGGTGGTTTGTAAAAGCTCAGAGTTAGCTCTTACACCGGCATTTGCTATGTCATATAAGCTAAATGACATGAGGGTCTACTCCTTAACGTACCAATGAAGCAGCGACGCTTTGAAGCTCAACGCGCTTCAATACCTGCTTAATTTTATCGGCATAATTTGGATCAGTTGCATAGCCTGCTTTTTGTAACGAATCTAAAAAGGCTGCAGGCTCTGCGGTATTATTGAGTGCTTCTTGATAACGTGGATTTTCATTTAAGAAATCCACAAAATCATTAACACTGTCTTTAATCGATTGATAAGAACGGAAACTAGCTTGCTTTTTAACTGGCACACCTTGTTCAAACTCAAGCGTGACTTTGCTTGCTTTATCACCTTGCCAGCTCCTATCCGATTTAATATTGAATAAGTTGTTACTACTTGTGCCATCAGCTTTACTGATGATGTGTTTACCCCAGCCCGTTTCAAGTGCTGCTTGAGCAACCATCACAGCTGGATTTAAACCAATTTTTTCAGCCGCATTTTTAGCATGTTCCCAAACAGAGCTAATGAAAGACTCAGCATCTTCAAAGCGGTTTTCTGTTTGCTCGTTCGCAGCGGTATCTGCAACAGCGTTTGGCTCAGCTTTAATCTTGTGACTGTCGCTCGTTGCACCGGTTGCGCGCTTATCACTATCGAACTCAGCCGTCGTTCTAAGCACAGAACCTGGAGTAAACTGTTTACCATCTGGCGAGAGTTGTTGAACAATTAAGTCAGCTAGACCCAGCGAGCCGTTTGATGAAAGCTCAACCGATAACTGTTGGTCATGCATCTCTTCAAAAAACTTAACGCCGCTTGAATTAAATGGGCTATCTTTATCTTCAAACGCTTCATTTGCTTTACGCATGCTTTTCAGCAGCATTTGAGTGAAGATAGATTCAAATTGTGCCGCCGCTTTTTTCAGCGCCTCTTTTGACGCATCGCTAGAGGCATCACTTTTTAGAGCACTTTGACGTAACGAGTCTAAGTTGCCTAAATCAAAAAAGTTTTGCTTGTCGAGATGATTAGTATCCATCAGCTTTTTGACACAATAGTTAATAATGAAAATTAAAATGCAAAAATTGCGCCAATAAAAAGCTTTATAAATGAGTAGCTAATAACTGATACAGGAATGGAGTAACTTCAGGGCCAAGATTTTGACTGATGTTTATATGCTGAACGATTTAAGAATGACTAAAACAAAAAACGCGCTCGACAGCGCGTTTTAATTTAAATGATAACCAGTTGCCCGTTTATCGCCCCCGCTTCTTTTAAAGCTTCAAGGATTGCCATTAAATCACCCGGTGCGGCCCCCACCTCATTGATTGCGCGTACGAGATCATCAAGATTAACACCTGGATTAAATACAAAAGCACGTGAATCATCTTCGTTCACATCAATAATACTTTGATTGGTAACGGTAGTTTCACCATCACTTAAAGCGTTTGGCTGTGACACGTTTTGCTGCTCAGCAATCGTAACCGTTAAACCACCATGAGTTATTGCCGCAGGCTGTAGCTTCACGTTTTTGCCAATCACAATTGTACCTGTGCGGGAGTTAACAATAATTTTTGCTGCTGTGTCTGCAGGCTTAAACTCTAAGTTTTCAAGGGTAGATAAATACGCAACACGTTGAGATGCATCACGCGGTGCTAACACTCGCACTGACGCTGCATCAATTGCCTGAGCACTGTCAGGCCCCACTAAATCATTAATCGTTTGCTCTAGGCGTTTTGCTGTTGTGAAATCTGGGCGATTTAAATTAAAGGTAATATAGTCACCTTGCATAAACGGGCTCTTAATAGCACGCTCTACAATGGCACCGTTTGGAATACGACCCACTGTGGGTGTGTTAATAATTACACGGCTACCATCAGCCCCTTCAGCACCTAAACCACCTACAACTAAGCTGCCTTGTGCAATCGCATAGGTATTGCCATCAACCCCTTTTAAAAAGGTTTGTAATAAGGTACCACCACGTAAACTACCCGCACTACCAATAGACGAAACCGTAATATCAATGGTTTGACCCGGTTTTCTAAATGCCGGTAACTCTGCATGCACAGCCACAGCGGCAACATTTTTGATTTTAGGTTTTAAGCTATCTGGTAAGGTGATACCAAAGCCATTCAACATGGCTTTAAAGCTTTGTTGAGTAAATCGGCTTTGTTCACCTGTGCCAGGCAAACCGACAACCAAACCATACCCCACTAATTGGTTAGAGCGTACGCCCTCAACCATAGATACATCTTTGACTCGCTCAGCCTGTGCAGAAAACTGCAGGCTAATTAAGCAAAGAGCGATGATGTATTTAAACCCATTCATGACTTTATTCCTCTAAAATGGGAAAAGCGAACTACTAAAGAAACGAGACAGCCAACCTGCACTTTGCGTTTCTTGAATTTGCCCTTTACCTGAGTATTGAATTCGCGCATTAGCAATACGATTGGAAGTTACCGTGTTATCTGCTTGCACATCTTCAGGACGAACTAAACCTTCTAGGCGAATAAATTCTTCACCAGTATTCAAAGTGAGCCATTTTTCACCACGAATAACCAAGTTCCCATTCGGTAAAACACGCATCACATTGACAGAAATATCACCAAATAAGCTATTTGATTGGTTAGACTTTGAATCGCCTTTAAACGATGCCCCTGAGCCAATACCAAACTGAATGCTGTCGCCACCAATGTTAACCGGGTTTCCGCCAAGCCCAATAACAGGGTCTAAACTAGCATCTGTTTCTTTGTCGGTTTCAGTTTTTGCCGCTTTAGTTGCTTGGGTAGACTCTTGCAATTTAACAGTGATGATATCGCCGGCGCGTAATGCCTTTTTATCTGAGTACAAGTCATTTGCCGAATAACTATCAAACAACGAACCTGTTGGTACCACTTGTTCAGTACTTGGTTCCGGATACATAGGCGCATAGTAAGGGTCATCCTGAACCACATGATGATTTTGCGTTGTCATACAACCACCCAGCATCAATGCTGCTGATGTGACTAAGATAATATTACGCATGCTGCCTCCTACCCATTAAAGTTGCTGATTGATGTAACTAAGCATTTCATCAACAGCTGAAATCACTTTTGAATTCATTTCATAAATTCGTTGCGTTTCAATCAAGTTAACAAGCTCTTCCGTTACATTCACGTTAGAGGTTTCAAGGGAACCTTGAACCACAGTGCCTAAACCATCGATACCAGGATTACCTTGCACAGGTGCGCCACTCACAGCGGTTTCTGTGTATAAGTTTTGCCCCATAGGCTCAAGACCCGATGGATTAATAAAATCACTAATGGTGAGCTGACCGATGACCACGTTCTCTGCTTGACCTGAAATACGCACTGATACTTCACCGTCTTGTGAAACAGTAATTGATTGTGCATCGTCTGGTACGTTCATTTCTGGCTGTAATGGAAAACCCGCGCCGGAAGTTACAATGCGACCATCTTCGTCAGTCGTGAATTGACCATTACGTGAATAGGCAATATTGCCATCTGGTAATTGCACTTCAAAAAAACCTGGGCCTGAGATCATCCAGTCCAATGAATTTTCAGTGGTAAGCATATTACCTTGTGAAAAGTTCTTTTGGTTAGCAACCACTTTGGCACCGGCACCAAGCATTAAGCCTGACGGCATTTCAGTGTCTTGCGACGAGCGGCCACCTGGCTGGTTAATGTTTTGATATAGTAAATCTTCAAATACGGCGCGGCTTTTTTTGTAGCCTACCGTGCTGGCATTCGCGAGATTATTTGAGATCACCGAAATATCGGTTTGCTGGGCGTCAAGCCCGGTTTTACTGATCCATAATGCAGGATTCATAACTCTACCCTCTCAGTCATCTTAAACAATGCGTAACAGCTGATCTTGACGCTCATCGAGCTCTTCGGCTGTTTTCATCAATTTAACTTGTAATTCAAATTGGCGTTGATTGCTGATCATATCGACCATTTCATGCACTGGGTTTACGTTCGACATTTCAAGCGTTCCCGACAATACTTTTACGTTTGGTGAAATGTCACAAAAACCACAAAGGTCATTGACCAACATGTCTTCTTTTGGTCGAAATAAACCGTCATTGCCTTTTTCAAGCTGAGTGTTATCAGCCTCAATCACTTTTAAGCGATCAACCACTTCCAAAAAGTTAGCAGGCGCACCTTGCGGGCGAACCTGAATAGCGCCATCTTCACTAAACTCAACTTTTTCAATAGGCAATGGCAAAATGATTGGACCACCTTCGCCAATTACTTGACGGCCATGGCTCGTGATCAATGCGCCATCTGGAGTAATGTTTAATGTACCAGTTTTGGTGTACGCCTCATTGCCGGATGCATCTTGTACGCTCAACCAACCACGGTCGCTCATCGCGATATCAAGCTCACGGCCAGTTTCAACAAAACCACCCGATTCCATATTAGATCCTGGGCGTTCTTGCATTGCAAACACCCTAGATGGCAGACCTTCACCGAAGGCTTGCATAGAGCGAGCTTGTGCAAAATCAGCTTTAAAGCCAGTGGTGTTAGCATTAGCAAGATTGTTGGCCTTGAGCTCAAGACCTCGCAAACTTTGCTTAGCACCCGACATGGCAATGTAGACCATTTTGTCCATAACATTGACTCACTAAAAATACGATAATTAGGAAATGCAATAAAAGTGCCAAAGTAAAATTGACGCTAAAATAGAAGAGAAAAATGAATAGTAAGAATGAAAAAAGGCTGCCAATAGAGGAAGCAGCCTTCGTGTCGGATTAAGCTTAGAACCGTTAAGATTAACGGATCTGTAGGATGTTTTGTTGTAGTGTTGAGTTAACCTCAAGCGCACGTGAATTTGCTTGGAAGTTACGCTGAGCACTAATTAAGTCAACAAGTTCATTGGTTAAGTTAACGTTTGATTGCTCAAGCGCTGATGAGTTAATTGAACCTAGAGTACCTGAACCTGGTTCACCCGCAATCGGCTCACCTGACGTTAAACTCTTCTTCCAAGATGTATCACCAACTTGTTGCAAGCCCTGTGAATTAGAGAAGCGCACCATAGCAACTTGACCTAGGAACGACGTATCTCCATTACTGTATGACGCAACAATTTTACCGTCAGAACCGATATCAATTCCTGATAGACGACCTACAGTCGCACCATCTTGCTCTAATGCTTTTACTTCAAAGTTACTTGCGTATTGAGTTGGAACTTTATTTGCTGTTGCCGCTTCATCACGCCAGTTAATAGTCACATCATCAGGGAAACTTGCACCATTCGAAAGTAAATCAGAAAGGCCTGTCGCAGCACCTAAACCACTCGGTAACGTTAATGGATTAAATGTTGTATCAGTATTCGCTGTACCATCTGTACTTTGTGGTAAGCCACTGGCATCAAACTGAAAAGTTGATAATGGTGTATAAGGTGTTGTGGTTTGCTCAACACCTGTTGCATCAAATGGCTTTTCATCTAATGTAGCGTATACTTCCCACTCATTTTCATTACCAGTCACTGTAGAATCAGTTTTCACAAAGAAGAACTGTAGAATATGCGGTTCACCTAATGAGTCATACACCGTTGTTGATGTAGAGCTGTTATAAGTTGCACTTGTTTCTGGATCGAATGGTGTCACAGTTGGCGCAGAGGCACGTGAATCAAGGTTAAATGACGAATAGACATTCGTGGTTGCACGTGGTGAACCTGATGCATCTGGAATTTGTAGCGCAGAAGATGTACTTAAGCTTACAGAGGTTGTGTCACCGGTTGCTTCATCAACAGGGAAACCTTGTAAGTAATTACCGCTCGCATCCACAATAAAGTTATCTTTATTAAGTTTGAACGCACCAGCACGCGTGTAAGTAAAATCTTGTGCACCTAAGTCATTCGCCATTGCGAAATAACCTTCACCAGTAATTGCTAAATCAAGTGAGTTATTTGTGAAAGAGAGTGAACCTTGGTGGAATTGTTGTGCCACCATTGTTGTCCTTACACCGTCACCATTTTTTGTTTTACCAGAACTAAATACTGATGATGCGTATACATCAGCGAACTCTGCACGAGACTCTTTAAAGCCCGTAGTGTTAACGTTAGCAATATTATTTGCTGTTACGTCTAAATCTTTTTGTGCGGCTGCTAAGCCTGTTAATGCAATATTGAAGCTCATAACTCACCTCTAACCTATCTCTTAGCCTAAGCTAACCCAAACCTTTTATACTTATGCGATTTCAGCTATATCAGTTAGCCTAACCGCACCCTCTTTTGTATTTACGATAATGCCGCTTGCGCCATTAATATTGACACTTTCAATATTCTTAAAGGTCGCCATAGGCATACTGCTGTAGTCTCCATTTACAAAGCCTTCAGCACTGATGTCATACTCGCCTTCAGGGAGCACATTGCCATCGTTATCTTTACCATCCCACTCAAAACGCAGTGCGCCCGCAGACTGAGAACCTAGTTCAATGGTTCGTACTAATTGACCTGAAGAATCTGTTATTCTTAGCGTTAAAGATTCAACGGCTGTCTCAGCAACCACCGACCCTTTAGCAAGGTTTTCACCGTCAAAGTCAATGGTGTCAGACTCTAATAACGCTTGCTTACCAACCAAAGTGGAAGCCTGTAACGCAGAATTTGATGTCATTGATGCAGTCAGTGAGTCAAACTTCTCGTTTAAGTTTGAAATACCTTCAGCCATAGTAAAGTTCGTCATCTGCGCGATCATTTGATCGTTATCAGCAGGGTTACTCGGATCCTGGAACGACAACTGCTGTGTTAACAACGAAAAGAAATCTTCCTGAGAAAGTGTGTTGTTGTCTTCCTCAGTTGTTTGCGTATTGCTTTGATTCCAACGCAAGCTATCCATATAGGATGATGATGCAGAGCTGATGTCGTTACTCATAACTTATCCTCGATTACCGTTGTCCTAACAACAGTGTTTTACTTAACATTTGCTTAGCTGCATCAGCAACTTGCACATTTGTTTGGTAAGAGCGAGAGGCAGAAATCATATTTGCCATTTCTTCTACAACATTAACGTTAGGTTTGTAGATATAACCATTTTCATCCGCACTTGGGTGATTCGGGTTATATTCAATTTGTAGCGGCTTATCGCTCTCTACAATACCTAAAACTTTAACGCCTACAGAAGAGCCCTGAGGGTTGCTTTGCGATGCTGACGCTTTGGTCAACTCTGCAGCAAAAACAGGATGGCGCGCTCGGTATGTCTGGTCTTGGCTAGAGCTAATCGTGTTTGCATTCGAAATATTACTTGCTGTGGTATTTAAGCGCACATTTTGTGCACTCATACCCGTGCCTGAAATATCAAAAACATTATATAAACTCATGATTAAGCTCCTTGACTACCGAGGGCTTTTTTAAGGCCTTTAATTTTACTACTCATAAATTGCAGGCTTGCCTGATACTCTAATGAGTTCTGTACATACAAGTTTCGTTCCACTTGTATATCTACAGAGTTACCATCGCCTGTATCTGATTGATTTGGCGTACGAAACATTTCTGCACCGCCAACAAAACGACTGCCTCCGGCAATATGTTTAGCATCGGTTCTTACCATGCTATTGCCGCCTTGTTGGTTGCTTTTTGCCGCTTTTAATGCCGAGGCAAAATCAATGTCTTTCGCTTTATAGCCCGGCGTATCAGCATTAGCGATATTGGTCGCTAATAACTCAGCGCGTTGTGAACGGATCAACATTGCATGGGGGTGAACACCAAATGCTTTATCAAAACTGATAGCCATAACCATCTCCAAAAAATTGACTCTAGAGTGATTAATGCAAAAGCTAAGCCAATAATGAAGGGGATATTTTATTTGCGTAAGATATTGAATAATAGATAAATTTAGCAACCTAAGAACTAGGTTGCTAAGAAAGGTTTACTTTTTCTGGTAGATGATGCCTGGATTACAACGAACCATCTCAAAGCTATCACTTAAGCCCGCCATTGATTCTGACGCACCTAAAAAGAGGTAACCTTTAGGGTTTAGGGCTTGAGCAAATTGCGAGATAATTTTAGCTTTTACCTCTGGTGAGAAGTAAATGAGCACGTTACGGCAAAATATAATGTCAAACTTGCCCATTAAAGCGTATGAATCCAGTAAGTTAAGGTGTCTAAAGCTGACCATTTTACGTATAGGGTCAATGACTTGAGCCATTCCATTGCCGCTGTCTTTAAAGAACTTTTGACGGCGTTCCATCGACAAACCACGCGCAAGCGCTAGCGAGTCATACTCAGCGTTTTTGCACATATCAAGCATGGTATTAGAGATATCAGTGCCGATTATTTGCGCCCCCATCTTTAATACACCTGGGTTTTTTGACTGAAACTCGGCAACCGACATGGCAATTGAATACGGCTCTTGTCCTGATGAACTTGCCGCTGACCATATTTTTAATGGTCTACGCACATCTTTAAGCTCAGGAAATAATTTCGTTTTCAATAACTCAAACGGATACTGGTCACGAAACCAAAGCGTTTCATTGGTTGTCATTGCATCAACCACAGCGGCACGAAGCTGCCTCTCATGAGGACTCAGTGTTTTACTTACCAACTGCGATAAAGACTCGACATTAAAACGCGCCATAAGTGGAGCGAGACGGCTTTTAACTAAATAAAGTTTATTATCGCCAAGCACAATGCCGCATTGTTGCTCTAAAAAAGAGCGAAATTGATCGTATTCGCTTTGTTGTAAATGCTTATTTTCCAAAGTAATACCACCTATAAACTATTAATCACAATGAACCCATTTTTTTACAGCAGTCGCTAGTTCATCTGGGTTAAATTTAGCAATAAAATCGTCAGCTCCCACTTTCTCAATCATTGCTTGGTTGAATACACCACTTAAAGAAGTATGTAAGATCACATGCAAAGGTGATAATTTTGGATCGGCCTTTATCTCGGCGGTTAAGGTATAGCCATCCATTTCTGGCATTTCAACATCTGAAATTAATAAGCCAACTCGCTCAGTAATATCGTTCTGGCAATCAAGTTGAGCTATTTCTCTTAGTCTTAGTAAGGCCTCTTTGCCATTTTTAGCAAGCTCAGTTTGTACACCAAGTGGCTCAAGCGCTCGTTTTACTTGATTTCTCGCGACAGCAGAGTCATCAGCAATAAAGACGATTCTTTCACCTAAATCTTTCTGGAACTCACCTTCACCAACAACATCTGCGCTAACTTCAGTGTTCACTGGGCAGATTTCATTTAGGATCTTTTCAACATCCAAAATCTCAACCAGTTCGTTTTCTATTTCTGTGACTGCTGTTAGGTAAGAATAACGTCCAGCTCCCGAAGGTGGTGGCATTATTTTTTCCCAGTTCATATTTACGATACGTTCTACACCACCAACCAAAAACCCTTGTACTGAACGGTTGTATTCGGCAATGATGATAAAGCTGTCTTTTATGTTTTCAATTGCAGGACCACCGACAGCCATTGATAAGTCAATAACAGAAATAGTTTGTCCACGAATATGCGCAACACCGCGAATATAGGCATTTGATTTTGGCATGTTCGTAAGTGGCGGGCATTGCAAAACCTCTCTTACTTTAAACACGTTAATACCAAAGCGCTGACGCCCTCTGAGTTTGAATAATAGTAATTCAAGGCGGTTTTGCCCAACCAACTGAGTTCGCTGGTTAACTGAGTCTAAAATGCCTGCCATTTCAATCTCCTAAAGATAAACAATCAGAGCTGGAACAATAATTGCCTTCTTTGTGTTAAAGCTACATAAGGTTACGAAGCGTCTGTTTTTTGACGCAAAATATTTATACCTTGTTTTCAACAATAAGCATAGTCGAAACAATATGAGTTTGTTAAAAAAAAGCCGAAGATACAGTGTTTTTTATTTTCTTTCTAGCCTGTTGTTTGCAACACAACTACAAGCAGAAGTCTATAACAACGAGCAACTTCAACAGATCGCTGTTGATTTTGTGAGTGAACACATGCCTGACTTGAACACAACACCACAGATAAGCGCTTTGCCTCTGGATAGTCGCATTCCTGATAGGTTATGTGAGTCGCCATTAAACAAAGAGTTACCAACAGAGCCTCCTTTTAATCGGCAGGTCACGGTACAACTTAAGTGCCAAGACATAAATAGTTGGACCCAATACGTTCACGTTAGAATTATAGAACTTGAGCCAGTCGTTGTTGTTACAACGAGTCTTACTCGAGGTGAAGTTATTCGTGCCGAACATTTACGCCTAGAAATGAAACCTAAGCAATTTGTTAGAACGCAATACGTACAAGATGAGTCTATACTTATTGGCAGTCGCAGTAAGCGAAATTTACGCGGTGGTACACCTATTGTTATGAGCCAAGTTTGCATGGTTTGCAAAGGCGATAACGTAACTATCTATGCTTCGTTACGGGGCTTAAGGATCAAAACAACCGGAATTGCGCTAGAAGATGGCACGTTAGACGAATTAGTACGTGTAAAAAATAAAAAATCAGGTAAAGTATTAAATGCGCGTGTGGATGGAGTCGAGTCTGTACAGGTAAATATTTAATTTTAACTATTTATGCTAAAGTATCCGCTGTGCCCGCCGATATAAAGGCATAAGTTGGGTAATGTATAGGTCAAAAATTATGGTAAGCAATGTCAATAATGGTCAACAACAGCCTTCTGTGTTGACAAATACCAAGCAAAAAAAGCTTGATTTACAAAAAGATAATGCTAATGCAGCTGCTGCTAAATCAGCCGCACCTAAAGCAAGTGCAGATTCTGTCAGTTTAACACCTCAGGCAAAGCAGCTTAAATCACTGCAAGAAAAAGCAGAGCAGTCTTCTGGTTTTGATAGCAATAAAGTGGCTGAGCTGAAAAAGGCGATCAGCGAAGGTAAATACCAAATTGATGCTGAAAAGCTAGCAAAGAACATCGCTGCATTCGAGTTTGATGTCTATGGCTGATCATAATCATTTAATAGCCAGCAAACTAACACAGCAAGTTTCGTGCTTGGAGTCTATTGCTGCGTTGTTAGATGATGAATTGACAGCCATTGCTGCAAAACGTGGCGAAGGATTAAAGAGTATTGCCCAACAAAAAATTTCTTTGCTCCAACAAATCCAAACCATAGATAAAGAAGTGCAAAAGCTTGTCGCGCACAACGAATCGCAAGATGATGACGTGAGTGCACTTATTAAGCAAGTTAACACTCTCCTAGCAAGCTGCAAAAAGAAAAACGATGTAAACGCCCATGCAGCTCACCAAGCACAGTTAAGTGTTAAACAACTTAAAGACATTCTAATCGGTGCGCCTTCATCGATGACCTACGACCAAGGCGGCAGCGTAATTCAAGGCGATAAAAAAATCGTCCACAATTTGAAAGCCTAAACCCAAATATTATTCTTTTAAAAAAACGCGATAACTAAGTTAGTTATCGCGTTTTTTAATGTTTGCAGAATTATACCAATCCACGATATCACTCAATTAAGCAAGGTACTGTAAGAAAAGCGCATTTCAGCGCTTTTCTTTTATTGATTAAATATCTACAGATTTATTTCCATCTTCGATTAGTTTCTTAATCATGTCCTCTGATTCACTCTGAATATCACTTGCAGGTTGTGAACTTATTGAGTCATTAGGATCAAAAGCTAAACTTTGCTGTTCGCTATCGATATTCAATGCCAGTACCTCACTTTGTTCTGAGTCACTTAAAACATCATCGATTGTTACTTCAAGCGGAGCAGAGTTAGAGTGCAATGTCGGTTCTGTATCCGCTTTAGCTAATATCACGCTTAAATCAATACTTTCACCGAGCTGCTCAGCGCCTGAAGTTGAACTTTCATTTTCTGGTGGCTCTTCAGAGTTCTCTAAGCCTGCTAAAACAGGTTCTTCTCCAAGAGATATGATGCCGCTATCAGGCTCTGATTCAATCACACCTGTACCGACTAAATCGTTAGAGGTGTTCTTGACGATATACTCACCAGTTTCAGTATCAACAATAGCAAAGTAATATTCATTCCCTAAATCAAGAAAAGAAAGCCCTATGCTCCAGTCACCGTCGCTATCAGTTGTGGTGCTTGGCGAAGAACTAAGAACTGAAGCGTCGATAATATTGAGTAAATTAAGGCCGATTAAGTTAGAGCCAATGGCATAAACCTCAGTTCCCGGCTCAGCAGTGCCTTCGGCGAAAGGTAAGAGTAAACCTAATATACCTGGATTATAGTTAGTAACATCAAAAGCATCTAAGCTAGGGTCATTACTATAATCAATACTCGATATAGTGGTTGTATTACCAGCAGCATCTGTCGCAGAGGCCTCAACATATGCGAGAGTTAATAAAGAGACTGACAAATTAAGCACTTGCCAATCACCATTAGCGTCAACGGTGGCTGTGTAAGGAACTCCTATGCCACCTCCAATTAGGTAGTTTGTAATGGTAATAACACTTCCTTCAGGCAAATCTGAAGTACCAGAAAGCGATACCAAGTTACCTAATAAGAATGACGGCGTGATTGATAACTCTGGAGCCACAGTGTCAACTTCTCCGCCCGTTTTACTATCAGTTCCTGTATTACCTGCGGTATCTGTGATGCTTGCAGTGACCGAATACACTCCATCAGCTAACGCTTGACCTGCTTCAACTTGCCAATTGCCACTTGCATCAGTTGTGGTAGTAACTGTATGTTGTAAACCGCCTGCGGCAGTGAACACAATTACTACTGTACTATTTGCAGCATCAGATGTGCCGCTGATAACAGGGGTTGAGTCGTTTGTGAGTATTAAACTGCTTTGATCAATGCTCACAATCGGTGCCGTAGTATCAACCGCAGACGTTGTACTTACTGAACCATCATTCCCAGCAGTATCAGTCACAACAGCGGTTACCGTATACTGTCCTTCGGCAAGCGCTTGGGTTGCTTCAACTTGCCAGTTAAGGCTTGAATCAAGCGTTGTTTCAACACTATGACTAACACCTGCTGCATCAACGAAGGTGACAACCACTCGATTACCAGCGACTGCTCCTGTTGCACTGCCAGAAGCGAGCGGTGTTAAATCGGTTGCAACAGCAATCGTGTCTATAACAACATCAGGCGCAGTGATATCTATAATGCCAGACACCGAAGTGGTTGCGCTATTACCTGCAGCATCAGAGATACTGGCTTCAACCGTGTATGCTCCTTCAGCTATTGAGGAAGGTAATGCCACAGACCAATTACCTGATGCATTAACAATAGCAGAAGCAGTAACATCATTACCTAAACTATCAGACACAACTAACGTGACAACGGTGCCCTGAGGTGCATCACTGGTACCACTAATTGTCGGTGTAGTATCATTTGTAATTGCTGGTGCATTAACCAAGATTGATGGCGCCGTGAGATCTATCTCACCAACCTTTGATGCTGTTCCAGTTAAACCATTTTCAGTTACACTTGCATCTACCGTGTATTGTCCTTCACTGAGTACAGTAGCAAGCTCAACACTCCAAATACCACCCGTTACCGTTGTAGTTATTGTTTGTGTATTTCCAAGTGCATCTTCAACATTTATTGTAACTTGTGTGCCGTCTACTGCATCACTGGTACCTGAGATGATGGGGGTTGTATCATTTGTAATTGCCAACGTGCCAATAGATACTGTTGGTGCATTAGTGTCTAATGTTGCATTGTCTGTGGCAGTCGTCGTGTTATTTGCAGCATCAGTGATGCTTGCAGTAATAGTAACTGAACCATCGTCAAGTGGTGTAACAACATCAACTGACCAAGTACCATCAATTTGCACTGTAGCTGATAATGAATAAATATTCCCACCGTTAGAAACACTCAAAGAGACTATGCTACCTGCAGGTTCATTACTTGTACCGCTAATTGTAGGTGTAGAATCATTTGTCGTTCCTAAGCTATTAATAGTGAGCGAAGGAGCAAGTGTATCTATAGAACCAGATTCAGTATCACTGCCAATATTACCCGCAACATCCGTTATTGACGCTGTTACAGTATAGTTTCCATCAGGTAACGCGGCTGGTGTAACTTGCCATGTTCCATCTCCCAACACTGTCGCAGTCAGTGTTTGGGTATCACTATTGCTGTCTGTAATCGTGACAGATACTTGAGTTCCCGGCGATTCTGTTGATGTACCTGAAATAACTGGCAAACTTGAGTTTCCAATTCCCAATACGTCAAGCAATACAACAGGCGTAACTGTATCAACTGTTATTGATGCTGTTGCAGTTTGCGTGTTGTTTGCATCATCCGTTATGCTAGCCGTAATCGTGTAACTACCATCAACGATGTCGACAGGTACTTCAAGCTGCCATGTGCCATCTGTATCAACCGTCGTAGTCAGAGTTTGACCCGCTATTTCAACAACCACTGAACCACCTATCTCATTACTACTACCCGAGATAGTTGGTCGAGCTTCAGCTGTGCCACCAATAGCATTTACGCTTAAAGTTGGTGCTATACTATCCAGTACACCTGTTGTTTGTTCAGTTGTTAAATTACCCACCTGGTCTCGAACCGATGCTGTTACTGTGAATGTGCCATCAGCAAGTTCTGCTGGTACATCAACAGACCAAGTTTGATCGCTTTGCACAGTTGCAGTAAAGCTTTGCGAATCTCCATTAGCGTCTTGAACAGTCACATTAATAACCGTTCCTTGACCCATATCCGTTGTACCCGAGATAGTTGGTGTTGTGTCATTAGTAAGTGCGGCAACAGACACTGTTAGTTCAGGTGCTACATTATCAAAATCAAGGGTGCTCACCGTTGCAGTGTTACCTGCTGCATCTGTTCCACTTGCTGTTACATAAGCTAAATTAAGCAGTGGTACAGTAATATTCGCTAAAGTCCAATCTCCATTCGCATCTGTAATGGCAGTGTATGTTAATCCAATTAATCCACCGACAAGGTGCTCAGTGATCGTGATCACACTTCCTTCTGGTAAGTCTGAAGTCCCAGACAAGCCAACCAAATTACCCAGTAAAAATGAAGGGATCACACGAATGTCTGGCGCTATAGTGTCGACTTCACCACTGTCACTGGCACTGCTGTTATTACCTGCTGCATCGCTGATACTAGCACTGACTGTGTAGTTGCCATCGGCTAAGGCTTGCCCTGCTTCGGCGCTCCAATTACCTGAGGCATCAGTGGTGACTGTCACGCTATGGCTGATACCATCAGCATCGGTAAAGGTCACGGCGAGTGAGGTATTGGCTAAGTCTGAGGTGCCAGTGACCGTCGGTGTATTGTCGTTGGTCAGCGCTGGCGCATCAATGCTAATCGTTGGTGCCGTCACATCAATGGTGCCTGTTTCAGTATCGCTGCCTTCGTTACCCGCCGCGTCGCTCACGGTGGCCACCACGGTATAATCCCCTTCGGCTAATGCCGAACTTGGCTCAACAGACCAGCTGCCATCCGCTTGCACCGTCGCTGTCGCACTTTGGACATTACCAGCACTGTCAGTGATAGTAAGCAGCACTAAGCTGCCCACTGCCGCTCCAGTGGTTTGCCCACTAATCAGCGGTGTCACATCATTACTATCGGCCAAGGTATCAAGGCTAATCGTCGGTGCGGTAATGTCGATTTCACCAGTAGCACTGGCTGTTGCTGGATTACCTGCTTGATCACTGACCGTCGCCGTAACCGTGTATTCTCCTTCTGCTAACAGTGTGCTCGCCGCCACTGACCAGGTGCCATTGCTTTGCATCACGGTAGTGACTGTGTGGCTGTTGTTGTTTGCATCGGTAAAGACCACAGTGACTGTACTGCCTTGCGGGGCACTGGCTGTGCCACTGACTGTTGGCGTGGTGTCATTGGTGACGTCTAATGCATTTATATCAATCGCTGGCATGGTGGTATCAATGATACCTGTTCGTGTGGCCGTTCCATCAATGCCGTTTTCTGTCACGGTTGCGGTGACTGTAAAGTCGCCTTCAGCCAAAGCGCTGCTTGCTGTGACTGTCCATGTTCCGCCATTAACCGTGGTGGTTAATGTTTCTGCTGGGTTGATACCATCATCAATTACCACGGTCACTACACTGCCATTGACCGCATCACTGGTGCCGTTAATCGTCGGTGTCGTATCATTGGTTTCGCCAATGACATTAATTGTGATACTTGGTGCGGTGGTATCCAGCACCGCGGTGTCATTAGCGGTTGTTTCATTCCCCGCAGCATCGGTGATACTGGCATCAATGCTGATGCTGCCATTGTTTAATGGGCTTGGTACATCTGCTGACCATGTGCCATCTCCCAGTACCGTGGCTGTAAAGGTATAGGTGTTTGTGCCGTCTGAAACACTTAAGTTAACCACACTGCCCGCCGGCTCATTGCTGGTCCCACTGATTGTTGGGGTATCGTCGTTGATGGTACCCAAGCTGTCTATCGCTAAGCTTGGTGGCAAGGTATCGATGCTGCCACTGCCTGTATCGGTGCCAACGTTGCCTGCCGCATCAACAATCGTTGCTGTCACGGTATAAGCGCCATCAGGCAAGCTCGGTGCTGTGGCTTGCCACGACCCATCCGCTTGCACTGTGGCTGTGACGGTATGTGTATCGCTGTTGCTATCCACAATAGATAAGCTCACTACCGTTCCTGCTGGCTCAGTAGAGGTGCCCGTAATAAGTGGCGTGCTGTCATTACCCAAGCCAGTGTCGTTAACCACCACTACTGGGGTTGTGGTATCGATAGAGCCTGTTGCATTGACCGTCGTTGGGTTACCCGCTTCATCACTAATTGTTGCTGATACAGTGTAGCCACCTTCGGCGAGTCCATTCGGTACTTCCACGCGCCAATCACCGCTACTGTCAACGGTTGCGGTCAGTGTTTGTACGGTGCCATCATTATCTGTCACCGTTACCGTCACCGTGCCACCAATTTCATTACTGCGTCCTGTGAACTCAGGCGTCACATCACTGCCTGCCCCAACGCCCGTTAAGGTTAAGCTTGGTGCAACGGTATCAATGACCCCAGTCACCGTTTCTTCTGTGAGGTTCCCCACCCCATCACGCACACTGGCGTCAACAGTAAATTGACCATCAGCTAAGACCGTTGTTGGACTCACTGACCAATTACCGCTGGCATCCACTGTCGCTGTCAGGGTGCTGCTATCACCATTGGCATCGGTGACGACCACGGTCACTTGTGCGCCTTCACCTGCATCACTGGTACCACTGATGAGCGGTGTATTGTCATTTCCTATTGCATCCACGTTAACGGTGAGTGTCGGTGGTGTACCATCAAAGTCACTTGAACTGATAGTACGTACATTACCTGCAGCATCCGATGCACTGGCTGTTATCGACGCTAGGTTCGCTAACGGCACGGTTAATCCTGTCAGTGACCAATCACCATTGGCATCGGTGGTTGCCGTATATGTCACACTGCCACCGCCTAATAAGGTTTGGGTGATGGTCACTGTGCTACCGGCGGGTAAATCTGATGTACCACTTAAGGTCACCAGTTGACCTAGTAAGAAGGTCGGCACAAAAGCAAGCTCCGGTGGAATGGTGTCGACTTCACCACTGTCACTGGCACTGCTGTTATTACCTGCTGCATCACTGATACTGGCACTGACTGTGTAGTTGCCATCGGCTAAGGCTTGCCCTGCTTCGGCGCTCCAATTACCTGAAGCATCAGTGGTGACTGTCACGGTATGGCTGATACCATCAGCATCGGTAAAGGTCACGGCGAGTGAGGTATTGGCTAAGTCTGAGGTGCCAGTGACCGTCGGCGTATTGTCGCTGGTCAGTGCTGGCGCATCAATGCTAATCGTTGGTGCCGTCACATCAATGGTGCCTGTTTCAGTATCGCTGCCTTCGTTACCCGCCGCGTCGCTCACGGTGGCCACCACGGTATAATCACCTTCAGCTAATGCCGTACTTGGCTCAACAGACCAACTGCCATCCGCTTGCACCGTCGCTGTCGCACTTTGTACATTACCGGCACTGTCAGTGATAGTAAGCAGCACTAAGCTGCCCACAGCCGCTCCGGTGGTTTGCCCACTAATGAGCGGTGTCACATCATTACTATCGGCCAAGGTATCAAGGCTAATCGTCGGTGCGGTAATGTCGATTTCACCAGTGGCACTATCGGTACCAGTATTACCTGCCGCATCTGAAACTTCTGCTTCAATAGTGTAATTACCCTCGGCAAGTACTTCAGTTGCAGCAACTGACCAGCTTCCGTCAGCACTAGTAATAGCAATTAAAGTTTGAATATTACCAGCACTGTCGGTAACCGTTAGTCTAACCTCAGTACCTGCAGGAACGCCTGAGCTTTGTCCTGAGAATACTGGGGTTGTATCATTTGTGATATTTTGAGGATCGATGAATACACTTGGTGCTGTGGTATCGATATTACCCGTTGCGGTGTCAGATCCTTGATTTCCTGCAGTATCTTGTACTGTAGCAACAACAGTAAATTCTCCTTCAGCAATTGCTACGCTTGGCTCAACAGACCAGCTGCCGTCCGCTTGAACAATCGCTGTCGCTGTTTGAACATTACCAGCACTATCGGTGATTTCTAAATTAACAAGTGTACCTGTTGCCACACCATTCGCTACACCACTGATCAGCGGTGTTACATCAGCACTATCTGACAATGGATCAACACTAATAGTAGGGGCTGTTAAATCGATTAAACCGGTTGCCGAGGTTGAAGCAGAGTTTCCGGCAACATCACTCACAGATGCTTCGACAGTGAAGCTTCCTTCAGCGATAATAACCTCAGCATCAACAGACCATGATCCATCAGCTAATGTGGTAGTAGTTAAAGTTTGGGTATTACCCGAACTATCTGTTATTAATAAAGTTACCTGCGTGCCTTGCGGTACACCTGTTGTTTGACCCGTTAGAGTAGGTGTAACGTCATTTGTATCAGCAATAGCATCAATGCTAATTGTAGGCGCAGATAAATCGATGATACCTAATTGAGAGTCGCTCGCTTCATTGCCTGCATTATCTACCACCTCAGCTAATACAGAATACTGTCCTTCAGCCAGCGCATTGCTAACTTCTGCTGACCATGAACCATCTTGCGAGATAACAACAGATGCTGTCTGAACGGCTCCTGCACTGTCAGTAATTGTGAGTGTTACGACACTACCAGCCGCCAAACCTGACGTCTGACCCGTAATGATCGGAGTTACATCGTTGCTATCTACTAAGGCATCAATACTGACTGTCGGCGCTGTTACATCAATTACGCCTTGAGCAGCAGCATCACTGGTCAAGCCATCAACTGTTACTGACGCATTAACAGTAAATGTGCCTTCACTTAAAGCTTGCTGTATCTCTACACTCCACTGACCATTCAGCACTGTTGCAGTAAGCTGTTGGCTGTTGTTATTACTGTCTTCAACAATTATAGTTATGACGCTGCCATTAGGGGCATCTGAGGTGCCACTTATAGCTGGCGTTGTGTCATTGGTTTCGTTGATTGCATCTATTGCAATGCTAGGCGCAGCACTATTTAAAATAAAGCTATTCGTTGCTTGGGCCTGATTGCCTGCAGCATCAGTTATTGACGCTGTAACATTGATGTTGCCATCGTCTAATTCTGCAGGCACATCCCCAGACCAACTGCCATCAGCATTAACGGTTGCGCTAAATTCATAGCTGTTAATACCATCTGAGACAACAACCGTAACGATACTACCCGCAGGCTCATTCGTTTGTCCGCTAATTGTAGGCGTTGTATCGTTGACCGTTCCCAAATTGTCAATCGTAATAATTGGAGCAGTGAGATCAACAACACCGTTTTGAGTGATTTGCGTTTGATTGCCAGATTCATCCTCTACACTTGCTGTCACCGTGAACGCCCCTTCAGCTAGAGGCGTAGTAGGGCTGATTGACCAGCTTCCGTCCGCAGCCACAACCGCAGAAAGCGTTTGTACCACGCCATCGCTGTCAGTAACGTTGACAGTAACAATACTGCCTGCAGTGACATCAGTTGTGCCTGTGATCAACGGCGTACTGTCATTAGTCAAAGGATCAAAATCTAACGTTAATAAAGGATTAATTCCATCGAACGTACCAACTTCAGTATCCGTGCCTGTATTACCTGCATTATCAGTGATGCTGGCTGTTACAGTAAATTCCCCTTGCGACACTGCACTTGTAACAGGCACTGCCCAATTTCCATCAGCATCAACAGTTGTCGTATAGGTTTGGCTATTATTTTGAGAGTCGACAACAGTAACTGTTACTGTATTACCTGCCGTCGCTCCTTGTGAACTGCCTGAAATTAGAGGCGTACTGTCATTGATAGCGCCTATGGTATCTATGCTAATAAGCGGTGCAGTCGTATCAACCACTGCGGTGATCGAATCATTTGCGGTATTACCAAATTGGTCGGTAACAGTGGCATCAATCGTAAACTCACCCTCTGCAAGTTCATCTGATACATTGATACTCCAATCTCCATTTGCATCAACTGTTGTTGTAAATGTTTGGCTTGGACCCGAAGCAGGAATAATCACCACCGTGACCACATCACCTGCTGTTGCATTTAATGTTGAACCTGAAATACTGGGTGTTGTGTCGTTTGTTTCGCCTAACGCATCAATTAAGATAGTTAAAGATGAACTATCCACCGTACCCGTTTCTGAATCCGAGGCTTGATTACCAGCTAAGTCAGATACCGTAGCGGTAACCGTGTATTGCCCATCAGCAAGGCTGCCTGGTACGTCTGCACTAAATACACCATTATCATTAGTGATTGCAGTAAACGTCTGACTATTGCCATTTGCATCTGTGACAACTAAAGTGACCGGTGTGCCTGCTGCAACGCCTTGCACTGTACCTGAAATTGTAGGTGTGTTGTCAGCACTACTTCCTAAGTTATCAAGGCTTATAATTGGCGCGGTTAGATCAATGATCCCTGTCGTCGTATCTTGAGCTTGATTACCAGCAGGATCACTCACTGTTGCGGTAATTGTAAACTCACCCTCAGCCAACACTTGATTTGCACCAACTTGCCAGCTGCTATCTGCATTAACTGTGGTCGTCAGTATTTGCTGATTTCCATTACTATCAACGAGTATGATCGTAACAACCGAGCCAGCATCAACCCCTGATACAACACCTGAAATAATGGGTGTAACATCATTAGAATCGTTAAACTCATCAATTGTGATGGTAGGTGCAGTTAAATCAATCACACCCGTTTCAATGTCTTGTGCGCTATTTCCTGCTTCATCTTGAGTTTGCGCAACAACAGTGAACTCGCCTTCAGCTAGCTCTTGATCAATATTAATCGACCAGCTGCCATCGGCATTTGTAACAGTTGCAAATACTTGTGCACTCCCATTACTGTCGGTAACCGTGACTGTAACTGTGCTACCAGCATTTAACCCTTGTGTTGTGCCTGATATTGTCGGCGTGGTGTCATTACTATCAGCAATTGCATTAATATTAATAATTGGTGCAGTTAAATCTATTGTGCCAGTTGCTGTTGCTGAACTGGTGTTACCCGCTTCGTCGCTTGCGCTTGCAGTGACAGTATAATCTCCCTCAGCAAGCTCATTTAAAGTTTCGACTTGCCATAAACCTTGTGCATTTGTGGTGGTTGTTATCGTTTGCACAACACCATTACTATCTGTAATGACTAACGTAACTGTCGTTCCTGCTGGTACATCTGCAACAGATCCTGAAATTAGTGGAGTTGTGTCATTAGTATCATTTAAAGGATTGATTGAAATAGTAGGATCGGTTAAATCAATGACCCCTATTTCTGTTGCTGTTGCTGTATTACCCACTTCATCGGTTACTGTCGCGGTGACTGTGAATTGACCTTCAGCCAATGCAGTACTTGCTTCAACAGTCCAATTACCGTTTGCATCGGTAATAACTTGTAAAGTTTCAGTCGCTCCATCACTTCCTGTAAATGTAACAGTAACGACTGCGCCTGGTTCAACATCTTGTGTTGAACCAGATACACTTGGAGTCGTGTCATTAGTATCAATAATGAAATTAATACTGACTGTTAAATCTACATTACCAATCGCGGTTGCTTGTGCTTCATTGCCTTGAGGATCTAATACCGATGCGACAACTGTAAAATCTCCTTCAGGTAAAGGTTCTGTCAATTGAATAGACCAACTTCCATCAGCTTGAGTGATTGCGAGTAAATTAATAACCCGCCCATCACTTGCTGTAATTGTCAGCGAAATTGTCGTTCCAGTAGCTACGCCATCGGTTTGCCCACTCAGCAATGGTGTTGTGTCATTACTATCAGCAATAGAATCAATTGTGATTGAAATAGGAGAAAATGCGACGGTACCTGTCGTATTTGCAGATGCTGAGTTACCCGCAGCATCACTAACGGTAGCAATTGCCGTAAAACTGCCTTCAGGCAAAGGGCTTATTGCATCAACACTATAACTGCCATCAGCAAGAACAAGCGCCGTCAACGTTTGCGACTGACCATTACTATCAACAACTTGTATTGTAACTTCGGTGCCCTCTGGCACCCCTTCAACTCGCCCGACAAAGGTTGGCGTTGTATCATTTGTATTGGCAATAGCTGTTAACGTTATGTCAGGAGCCGTCAAGTCAACAACCCCTTGGGTGTCAGCTTGGGCAGTATTTCCGGCTGCATCAGTTACGGATGCACTTACGTCAAAAATCCCTTCAGCAAGATCTGCGACAACATCTAAACTCCAATTCCCATCAGCATCGGTTACCGTTGTCAATGTTTGAACTTGACCATTAATATCAGTGACAACAACGGTAACAAGTGTGCCTTGTTGAACACCAACAACATTACCACTGATATTTGGCGTAGTGTCCTGCGTATCATCAATTGGCGTGATACTAATCACAGGCGCTGTATTATCAATAACACCTGTGGTCGTTGCTTGCGCCTCATTTCCAGCAATATCAACGGCTGTTGCAGTTACAGTAAACTCACCTTCAACAAGTGCATCAGGCACATCAACGATCCAACTACCATCTTCAGCAACAATTGCAGTTACGGTCTGCACTGTATTATCTGCGCCAGTGATCACGACAGTGATTTCACTACCAACAGTGACTCCACTTACCGTTCCTGAAATAGTTGGCGTGGTATCATTTGTTTCGCCGATGGTGTCAATACTTATAACGGGAGCAGTCAGATCGACTAGACCATTTTCACTATCACTGCCTTCATTGCCAGCCTCATCAACTGCCGATGCAACGACTGTATAAAGCCCCTCAGCAAGTGCTTCAGTTGTAATACTCCAATTTCCTTGATCATCTACTTGCGTCGCTATTACCTGCACTTGTCCTGCGCTGTCTGTAACAGTGATAGTGACAGTATCACCACTGCTGATACCAGACACTGTGCCAGTAATTAGTACATTTTGAATCGCTGAATCAGTAAGTGTATCAATCGTTACAACTGGCGCGACAGTATCAATACTTGCGCCAATATTATCTGATACAGGGTCACCATTTGGATCAAGAGCAACCACATCGACAGTGATTGGACCATCAGGTAATGGGTCAAGTGGTGGGGTTACAAAAGTACCATCTGGTTGGACTACAACAGTCACAACTTGGGTATTACCATTCGCGTCGGTTACTGTCACCGTGACCGTTTGTCCTACTAGGTTTTCAGATGTACCTGATATAACTGGTTGTGGATTATTAGTAAGACCTAATTCATTGACACTCAATGTTGCAATTAACTCATCACCTGGTACAACACCATCAGTTGTATCTCTAGGAGAGAAAATGCCAGTGTTATCAGCGTTAAAGCTGTCATCAAATGCTAAACTAGATGGGTCGATACCTTCAGCGATACGTGCTAGCTCTACAAACGAGGTGCCTCCGCCAGATGCAGCACCACCGCCTCCACCAGCAGCCGTCGCCTCTAAATTATCTAAAATGTCTCCCCCCCCTTCAAGCGCATCTAAAAAATCACTGATATCAGTGCCTGTTTGTTGCTCTGGGGTTGGTTGATTGGGTTGATTTAAACTTGCAATGGCTTCGTCGATACTATCATCGAAAAGGGTATTCTCTGAGTTATCTTGCGTCTCTTTTGCTAGCAAGTCAGGGGTTATAGTCACTGATTTATTGGCAGGGATCGCCAACGACTCTCCTTGTACATCAATTAATATGGTCGAGTTATCTGCGGTAACAACAGTATCACCTACCGTTATCACATCGCCAACTGAGAGGGCTTTTATAGAACCATCCGCTTGCACTAAGCCTGCAGAACCTTGTACATCAATAACCAGTAATTGATTTGCGTCCATTTGCTTTTCCTCAAACTATGAGTAATACATTTGTATAACTTAAGCTTAGCCAGCAAGTAACACTTTGTTACTGGACTATGGTACAGGTGAACACTAAAAAACAGCACTATTTCACTAATATTCGAATAAACAAAACAATTAATAAAAAACTAAAAGCAACACAAAAGTATCATTTGCAGTATTTGAAATTGTTGGCTAAACCTTAACTTAGCGTGAATAAAATTTAGTCTAAAAAGAGGATCATATGGCTATAAGCAAGCAGTTCACTAGCAAAAAGCTCAGCGCTTTACTTATTTTAATGTTTGCAGCGAATGGAAGTGTATTCGACGCACAAGCAGAACAAACCTCTGTAATGCCTTTGCATTATGTATCTGATAAAGCAATTTCATCTAACCCAGAAGTACAACAAGCTTGGCATGCATTTAAAGCATCAATGTATGGCATTGATGCTGCTCGTTCAGGTTATTTACCAACCGTCGATGTATCAGCGAGTGCAGGTTATGAAAAACGTAACTACGGTATTGAAGATGAATACAACCGCAATACCGCAGAGCTCACATTGGGGCAAATGCTATACGATGGTTTTAGAACATCGAACACAGTTAAGCGCTTTGAACGAATTCAACTGATACGTTATTTTGAACTACTTGATCAAGCTGAAAAAATTGCACTTCAGGCAAGTATTGCTTACCTAGATGTGCAAAAGTTCACTGAGTTAGTTGAGCTTGCTGAAAATAACTTAAAAGAGCACGAGGCTGTCTATCAGCAAATAGAGCAAAGCGTTGGTGCTGGTGTTGCTAGAGCAGCAGATCTTGAACAAATTAATGGTCGCCTCTCGCTTGCGCAATCGAATGTTATGACAGAGTATGCAAACTTGCATGATGTAAGTGCTCGCTATTTACGCATTGTTGGAGAGCTGCCAACAAAAGGAACTGCAAAAGCAAGACTAAGTGATGATGCAATTCCCATCACCATCAATCAAGCACTTGATATAGCTTACAAAAGCAGCCCTAACTTTTACGCGTCTCTGTATAATATCGAAGCGCAAAAAGCGAATGCTGATTCACAACGCTCCGCATTTCATCCTAATGTAGATTTATCTGCACGCTACGGAATGCAAGATAGAGATGAGTTAGGTTTAAATGAAACTCGCTCTGAGGCAAGAGTTGGTATAGATATTCGCTACAATTTATACAATGGTGGCTTAGACAGTGCGAATCTTGATCAAGCCTATCAAGAGATTAATGTTGCTAAATATCAGCGCGACCAAACCTGTATTGAAATTAGACAAAACCTTCAAGTTGCTTATAACAATGTGCAGGTTTTACAAAATAAGATCCCTTCTCTTGCTAGTCATAAAGAGTCATCTAATAAAGTAAAATATGCCTATAAAGACCAGTTTGATATTGGCCAAAGAACGTTACTTGATGTGCTTGACGCTGAAAATGAAGCATTTCAATCAAATCGTTCTTATATCGCGGCTCTATATGACAGACAGTCAGCTATTTTAACTATGCTTGCGGAGATGGGGAAATTACTCGACACGCTCAACGTTACATCCGACAAGTTTCCAAAAATTACAGAGTTAACTGATGACCCAATTGCATTAAATGCAGACAGTATTTGTCCAAAATTTGATGTAGCTGCAACGATTGGCAGACAAGCATTCTTGCAGAAAAAAAAACAGCAAGATAATGCATATATGACAGTAACCGCTATGCCTAGCTACTTAACTATGCCGGCAACTCCTGTCGAAACAGCTACGACATTTGCCGATGATGATAATGATGGTATCGCAAATGCGCAAGATGAATGCCCATCTACGCCTGCATTTACGGAGGTTGATGAAAAAGGCTGCACAAAGTATCGAAGCAACACGAGTAATGTAGAGATTGGCATTCCTTTTCTCGCAGACTCAAGTGTTGTGCGCCCTCAGTATATGCAGGAAATAGCTCGACTTGCTGATTTCTTAAAAGAACACCCCAACAAAAATGTTGAAATTCAAGGGCATGCTTCCCTTGAAGGACCAGCCCTTCACAATAGAAAGCTCTCTGAAGAACGCGCATCTTCGGTTGCTGAGATATTAATCCAGCAATACGGTATTGCCCCAAACAGAGTGAAATCGCTTGGTTATGGTGTTGATCAACCAAGAATAAATGAGATTTCAGTTAGAGCAAATGCTGCAAATCGTCGCATTGAAGCAGTGATAACCGACGCAGGTAGCCGCCCAGCAGTCATGAAAGATGGCTGGTCGTAAAGCTCATGGTGAATTTGATACCAATTCGCTTAATTTAGTATTTTTGCGCATTGGTATAAGTATGGATATTGTATGCAAGAAACTGATGCTCAAGATCATGGTGGCAGCCTTGTTGACTGTTTAGAAACGCTATGCCGCTATCATGATCGAGAATTTTCTCGTGAAACATTATTAAGCGGTTTACCCCTTGAGAACGGCTTATTGACTCCGTCAGGTTTTTCACGTGCCGCTAAACGTATAGGCTTTAAAACTAAAATTGTTCACAAACCCCTATGCGACCTTAATACAGCTTTGTTACCTGCGGTGTTAATCCTAAAAGGTAATAAAGCCTGTGTAATTACTGAGCTTGATATCGAAAACGACAGCGCTGAGGTCATCTACCCTGAATTAAATGACTCCGCCGTTAAAATCAGTATTACAAAACTTGCTGATAGCAGCACAGCAATGGTTATTTATGCACAGCCCGAATTCGCTTTTGACGCACGCTCCCCTGTACTACAAAAATTAGCCAAAGATGGCTGGTTTTGGGGAGTCATCAAAGAGTGCCGAAGTTTATACAAAGATGTAGTCGTTTCTGCCATTGCATTAGGCGTATTATCAATTGCGATGCCGCTTTTTGTTATGAATGTTTATGACCGTGTTGTACCCAATCATGCAGTAGAAACCCTATGGGTGCTGGCAAGCGGTGTTTTAATTGCACTCACCGCAGATTTTATTTTACGGTTAGTTCGAAGTTACTTTGTGGAGCTGGCAGCAAGTCGTATTGATGTCAAAGTTTCAGCTGTCATTATGGAACGCGTACTTGGCATGAAACTAAAAAACCGTCCCGCTTCTGCAGGTTCGTTTGCAAGTAATATTCAATCATTTGAAGCGGTCAGAGGCTTCTTTAGCTCTATGACCCTTATTGCGCTTGTCGATTTACCTTTTGTTTTACTCTATTTAATCGTAATCGCGATCATTGGCGTCGAATTAAGCTTACCAATAATCGTCGGGGCTTTGATATTGCTCTGTTACGCATTAGCAGCCCACCGAAAGCTTGAAAGCCTCTCAGAGCAAACAATGAAAGCAAGCTCAATGCGCAATGCAATTTTAGTTGAAAGCTTAACTAATATTGAAGATGTAAAAAGCTTTCATAGTGAGTGTAAAACTCAATCCAATTGGGAGAAATCAACAATTTACATTGCTCGCGTTAACGCGCAAAGCCGCTTAATTTCATCTTCTATCAGCAATGCAGGTTCATGGGTTCAGCAATGTGTTGGAGTCATAATTATGATGGTTGGCGTACATCTCATTATTTCCGGTGACCTCACTCAAGGAGGGCTCATTGCAGCCTACTTACTTTCGTCGCGTACTATGGCTCCAATTACCCAATCTGCTGCTGTGCTAGCTCAGTTTCATCATGCCGCAATTGCAATGCATTCACTCAATGAAATTATGGATAATGAAGTTGAACGCCCAGCCGGCAAGCACTGGCTAAGTCACCCAGTACTACTGGGTGATATTGAATTTAATGATGTTCGGTTTAAGTACTCTCAAGAAAGCAATGAAGCATTAAGTGGTGTTAGCTTTAAAATAAAGTCTGGTGAAAAAGTAGCGATTCTTGGTCGCAATGGCTCTGGTAAAAGCACAATTGAAAAATTAATTCTCGGTCTGTATGAACCAACTTCTGGCAGTATCTTAATAGATAATAATGATATCCATCAGATCGATCCTGCCGAGTTACGACATAACATTGGCTATGTACCACAAACAATTTCTTTATTTTTTGGCACCCTTAAAGACAATATCACCCTTAGTGCATGGCATGCTAAAGACGAGCAAATTTTATCTGCGTGTCAACAAAGCCAATTATTTGAGTTAATAAACTCACACCCAGATGGTTTTGACCTACAAGTGGGTGAACAAGGCCGGCTACTTTCTGGCGGGCAGCGCCAAGCTGTTGGGATTGCACGTGCGCTTCTGAACAATCCGCCCATCTTACTGATGGATGAACCCACATCAGCACTTGATCATAATAGCGAAAGTAAAATTATTAACAATATCAAGCGCAACTGCCAAGAGAAGACCTTAATTGTCGTCACTCACAGAACCTCATTACTCGAGCTGGTAGACCGCATCATTGTACTTGATAACGGCAAAGTGGTTGCTGATGGCCCCAAGGCACAGGTGTTATCGGCTTTAAATAACCATACAGTAGGAAAAGTATCATGAGTAATAAAAACTTAGCTATTGAACAGCGCTCATTTGAACATCTAAACAAGGTGCTGGAAAAGCAAAAAGCAAAACGTCCCTCTATTTTCTCTAAGCTTTTTTCCGGTTGGTTATCACCGCCAAATAGTCAAGACTGGGTCGTTGACGCACAATGGGAAAAAATGCAGCAACAACCAGCAAGTGCCCGATTACTGCTTTACATTATCTGTATCAGTATTGTTGCACTTATTGTTTGGTCGGGATTTGCTCACCTTGATGAAGTAGCCAGAGGAGAAGGCCGTGTAATCCCATCTCACAAATTGCAAATAGTGCAGTCGTACGATGGTGGTATGGTCGAGCAGATATTTGTACGTGAAGGACAAGTTGTTAATGCAGGTGATGTTTTAATAAAAATTGATCCCACACGGTTTATTTCTTCATTTAGAGAAAACCAAGCTAAGGTACTGTCTTTGACTGCTAAAGTTGAGCGATTAAAAGCTCTTACGCAAAAAAAACCTCTGCTATTTACTGCCAGCTTGATAGAGCAAGCACCGGACGCGGTTCTACATGAACAAGCTATTTTTGAAAGCAGTAACAAAGAACTTGAGCAACAGGTTACCATTCATAAACGCCAATTAGAGCAGCGTCGACAAGATTATGCCGAAGCTAGGGCTGCATTACAGCAACACACGAATTCATTGAGTTTAGCTAACCGAGAGTTAGCAGTAACTCGCCCCTTACTTCGCACAGGTGCGGTATCAGACATAGATATAATTCGCTTAGAGCGCCAAATTGTTGAACATACAGGTGAAATAAATCGAACAAAAGCGGCAATAAATCGTAGCCTATCAGCTATAAATGAAGCAAAAAACAAAGTCACCGAAGTTGAGCTTGCCATGATAAATCGCTGGAGTAATGAGCTATCAGAAGCCTTACTCAGGCTTGATGCAATGAAAGAAACTGAGTCTGGACTTGCTGACAAAGTTGCACAAACGGAGATCCGCTCCCCCGTCAATGGAACGGTTCAACGCCTATTAGTCAACACAGTTGGCGGAGTACTCCAACCTGGCAGCGACGCAATTGAAATTATTCCACTCGATGATCAATTGGTTGTTGAAGCTAAAATTCTACCTAAAGACATTGCTTTTTTACGCCCAGGTCAAGCTGCAATGATAAAATTTAGTGCTTATGATTTTGCGATCTATGGCGGCTTAGAGGCTGAAGTTACTCATATCAGCGCTGATACGATTACAGATGACAGAGACAATACATTTTACTTAGTGCAGCTTAAAACAAATCGTAATCACTTTGCAGACAACCTAACCATCATTCCGGGAATGACTACACAAGTCGATATTATTACCGGTAAAAAAACGGTTCTTGAGTATTTATTCAAACCAATTTTGCGTGCAACGTCGCTGGCAATGAGTGAACGCTAGCGGGCTTTTTAATGGAGTAATCATGCGTCGCAGTATTTTTATTACACAAGATGATTTGCAATCGCCTCACTGGCTAAATGCATTTCCAAATTGCGTAATTCAGACAGCCTGTCCTAAGAAATTATTAGCAGACACATTAGTCTGGTTACTTGCAGACTCTGCGGATTGGCAAGTGCAGCTACAAAAATTAACCGCACAACGACTACCCGTGATTGTGATGACAACTCAGCTGGATATTCAACAACTGTGTGATGCACTGCAACTTGGTGCACGCGGATACATTGAAGCATTTGCAAACAAAACTGTCATCGAACAAGTTGCTGAAACCGTTAACGCCGGTGGAATTTGGCTTCCTGGGCAATTACTTTCAAACTTGGTTGGCGTGTTATCAGGACAAGCAATTAACTATCCGCATCAATGTGATCTGAGTTCTCTCACCAAGCGTGAAAAACAGGTTGTTGATGAAGTTATAAAAGGTGCAACCAACAAACAAGTCGCGCAAGTTTTAAATATTACTGAGCGCACTGTCAAAGAGCACATGAGCTCAATTTTTCATAAATTAAAGGTACGCGATCGAATGCAATTAATGCTTGCTGTGAAGGGTCATTAAACTGACTCTTCAACCGCAACAACACCATCAAAACCAAGCCCTTTTAAGGTTGATTGATCACTTGGGTTTTTAACCCCTTCAGCAACAACCTTAATCCCTAGCGAGTGAGCTAATGAGCATACCCCTCTCAAAAAGCTTTGATTTGAGTCATTAAAACTAATGTTATGACAATAAACGCTATCTACCTTTATCATCTCAAGGCCAAGCTCTTGGATTTTAGTTAATTTTGTAAACTCAGCCCCAACGCGTTTTAACGCAACTTTTGCACCTATGCTATGCACCTGACTGCAAAAACGCCTGAATAACGGTAAATCTTTAATGGCAGTGTTTGCTCGTACCTCAAAGCAAATTCGCTTAGCAAGTTCAGGGTAAGCACACAATCCTGTCAAAATTGACGCTACGGCCATATCATCATGTAAGGTACCTGCTGAGAGCTCCATCCCCAGCAAGGCACCGTCTGTTAACTCACCATATTGCTTAATCATCAATTTCATTAGGCTCCAATCAAGCCGCGCTAGTAATTGAAGTTTGTGCGCCCATTGATAGTAAAATCCTATTCCGTACTTCTCTCCTTTGAGCAATAAACTCAGTGAAATTTGTTGTTGTAGAAGAACGTCGCTGAACGAGGTAACGGGATATAATGCAATTTCTAGTTGGTTTTCTTTTAATGCTGATTCTATCGTTTCTCGCCAAAAATTAAGGTCATCATTTCTAAGCTCAGCAGTACCATCTACAGTAAAGTGGGCATTACAACCAGGCTTTGCAATCGCCACTTTTAATAAGCTATCAACCCGTTTTAACAGCGCTCCTCGCGTATCGTTGGTAGTAACTAAACTGCAACTATGAGATACAGCAAGATCCACCTGTGCGTACTGAGCAACTAATTGCTGATGAGACTGCAAAATATTGTCACTCAACAGTGTTAGATCACTCACATCAGAAAACAACACCAAAAAGTCGACATGCGACATTCGCGCAATATGGCTCTCTCTAAAGCTATCTTCATTCGACTCTAGAAATGCAACTAACGACTGCGAGAAAAGACGTAAAAACTCGACCATCTCTACACGTCCAACTTGCTCTGTTAGCTCGTCAAGATTAACCACCCTAAAAAGGAATAATGCGCCATGCCCTTGTGTATTATCTAAAAAGGTATCTAAGGTCGCATTAAAATACTCACGATTTGCAAGCCCAGTCAGGTCATCGTGCTGGCTCTTAAAACGCATTTCTTCAAGCCTTTGACGGTCCTCTTTCACGATGCGGCTAAAACGTGTAGATAGTAAGTTCATTGAAGAAACTAATTTGGCAAACTCGTATGTTCTAGGCACCTTTGATTTAATAAAGCGCTTTTCTCCTAACGCTATTGCTTGGCGCATTACATCGCTCAAAGGGCTTAAAATTTTCGATAAGAAGTAAGCGCTCGCTATACAAGCAACAACTGCAACAGCAAGAAAGCTAAAAAACAAATGCACCGAACTTTGCCAAAGCGCATCTTGTGTATGTTGACTATGACTTTCAACATATAAAGTACCATATTGCTGCCAACCATCACTGACAAGCGCAATGCCGGGTGCTACTTCAAGAGAATATAAATAGCGGAACCAGCTCGGTGCATCAAGCACTAACTCGCCCTTAAATGCACGTTTTATAATAGTCTCGCCATTCGGATCTTTTAATTCAATACGTTGGTAATAACCTGTATCAAACGACGCCGAAAGAAGCAGTTCGATTTCCACAGGGTCCTTATCCATTTGACTCAACATTAGCGCTAATGAATTTGCATTATCTACATTTTTCATTTTAAGTTCGGCTGTAAAATAGTCTTTTGCCGAACTTGTACTAATTATCAAACTGCTAATAAAGCCAATAATGATCACCACTAAAATGGCAATCCATAACTCTTGTTTCAAAGTAATGGTTTTTTTGCGTTTAAACGCTTTAATTACATTCACCATTTAACTCCTTCTTTACGAGTTTGCTCTAAAATATGTCGCCAACGTGATAGCCTCGCTGTCGGATCGGCTACGCTTTGTGCTGAATTGTTAGCCCAAAGGCCCTTACTGTTAAAGCTGAAAACAGGACTAAGATCGGTGCGCTTTGCAGCAGGCAACACTTTTACGATTAAGCTGTCTAAAATAAGTGGTTGTGCATTGGGTTGACTGTAATAACCCAACACCATGTGGGCTTGGGTCTTCCTAGTTCCAGGTAATTGCGCTTTAACATAAATCAATCGAAGTTTGGTATCGCTTATACCCAAAGCGCGTAAGCTGACGTACTTAGCAATAGCGTAATCTTCACAATCACCAAGCCCTGTTCCCATTGTTTCTAGTGGGGTTGCCCAATAATCATTTTGTTTCCATAGCTGGATATCAGTTTGATAACGTAAACTACGTGCAAAAAAATCATTAACGACCAAAATTTGCTGTTGTTCAGGAAGATTTTGAGCATGCTGCAACATGCCTTGCCATTGCCTTGCGACAGTAACTCGCGTGGCACCGTAGCGTTGCTGCATTTGTTGAATAAAGGTTGAGAACTCGATCACTAAGCGCTCAGCTAAAGCACCGCTAGTGACGCAAAATAGAATGACAATTGAAGAAGATAAAAAGCGGTAACGCCCAATAAAACGACAAGCAAAGATACAAGCCTTAGATAACATAAGGCATGCCTTGGAGATATTCAGCTTGAATGTAATCGTGTGTGTTACCCATTATGCTTTAATAAAAAAATATGATTTTTAAAGCATAGCACCCAAGCTGAAACTATGAGAATTTAAGCGCTAATAATACGTTACTTTTTTTACCTGTCGAGGTTTTACTTCGCCGATGTATAAATCGTGGACACGCTTCATATCGAGCTGCAATTCAGTTGCATAGGTATCGCCTACTGCATAAGTCTTGATCACCTGTGCACCTTTGATCACACCTTGTACTTGGCTTTGTAATTGATCATTATGTGCGATACTGTTTTGCACTGTGGTACCTGCGGAAATTTTTTGCCCGTAAACTTGCTCAGCAAGCTCTCGATACGCTTCAAGCTTTGAGGCTTTAATCGCAAGAAGGGTACGCTGCGATTCATTATTACCAGGTTGAGCACTAATAGGCGCATAACCCACGGCTTTTAGCACTGGGTAGCTATCTGGCTCAATGTAAGTGTATTCTACATGTTTATCAAAAATACTACTGCAGCCGGTTAATGCTGCGCAGGCAACCAGCCCGCCGAATAATAATGCTCGCATGATTTATTTCCGCTTAAAACTCTTTGGCTACAAATATGCACGTTTAATGCCACTGTGGTACAGTCCTTGCTCGTTAAGGTTATTCATTGGTTTTAATGCTAGGTGTCAGCATGAAAAATAAAACAAGAGCCAACTTTAAGTGGTTCGCTTTAGCCTTTACAATTTTGTTTTCTAACAATAGCTTAGCGCAGTGGTTTGAATCTACAGGTCATGCTGTTATAAAAAATGGCGATACGAGCCAAGCCAAATCTGCCGCTATTAAAGACGCCATAACTCAGGCGTTAGTGTTTTCTGGCGCTCGAGTTAGCTCAGTACAAACCCTCGTTGACGGGGTTTTGACGCAAGATCAGCTAAAAATAAGCAGCCACGGTGAAATCCAAAAAATAGAACTGATCAGCGAAGACCGCCATAACGACACCTATGCTATAACGCTTCGCTTAGATATTTTTGCTCAAGCAGAAGAATGCCCAGCAAACCAATACACTAAATTTATTGCCGTGACACAAAGCCAACTGGCCAACCGCGAGCAAGCGCGCATGGGCCAAATTTTTGACGTAAACAAAGCTATTAGCGAACACCTCTATGCCAGCTTAAACAGTACGCAAATGGCTGCAAAGCCAACAGCCTATTACAATATCCCACTGCGAGTAGATCATTTTTTCACTCAGCAATACGATTACAGTAATGCGCTACTTGAAGAGATCACTAGCCGCAGTAACTCGCAATATGTATTACTGAGCCGTATTCGTGACTTATCGGTTAACCATAAGATCAACAACGATTATGCATTTTGGCAAGATGATAGTTTCAAGCGTGCATACAAAGTAGATTACGTATTATTTGATGGCACCACTTACGAAAAGCTCTGGCAAAAAAGCTACCAAACAGAAGGCATTTGGCCGTATAAAAAGACTGAGATCATCGATGTATATAGCGACCGATTTTGGGCAACTGACTATGGCCAAGCTATCAGCGATATAAACCAAACCCTAACCTATGACTTACAAGCAGCCATGGCCTGCTTACCCACGCAAGGAAAAATACTGCATATCGAAAACGATAGGCTAATCATCAACTTGGGTAAGGCGCACGGGATTGAGCAAGGGCAAATTTTAAATATTGCCCATCATAATTACCTAACGGATGCTCAGGGTAATAAGCTTCCGCATAAAATCACCACACTTAACCAGGTAAAAGTAACTCAGCTTTATCAGCAATCAGCGGTAGCCATAAGTATTGATCAGCAACCACTACCAAACATTCAAATAAACGATATTGTTGAATTAGCTACTAGCGAGTAAATGAGCTTGTAGTCCCTTATGAGCATTTAGCCAGTCGGCTAATTGCTCAACGCCTGCTATATGTGGGTAATGCTTACGGGTTGCAATAACAACTTGGCGCTGCTGATTTGGTGTAATTGCTAAGTACTTTACTCCTTCACGTGGTGTACAAGCAAGCTTAGGAACAAAAGTTAACCCATCATCCATTGCCACCAGCGCGAGTAAGGTTTCAATACTATTGCCTTTATATTGATTTGACACCTCAACCCCTGCTGAAAAGCAAAATTGTTCTGCTTGATCTTTAAAGCAATGCCCTTCATTTAGCATCAATAAATCACAACCTTGTAATTGAGCCAGCGCAACCTCAGGGTATTTTGCTAATGCATGTTGTTCAGAAACCGCTACTAAAAAATCTTCTTTATAAAGCGGTGACACATGATAAGGCGCTAAATCAGCCACATCAGCAACAATGGCAATATCAATCTCACCATTATCAAGCGCTACAAGCGTTTGTGCTGTTTGCATTTCTATAAATGAAAACTGAGTTTCACTAAAGGCTTGCTTCATCGATGTTAGCAGCGTTGGCAGTAAATAAGGCGCAATGGTAGGAATAATACCGACATTTATTTTACCTTTAAGTGGGTCGTGTGAGCTGGTAGCTATTTCTTTAAGTACCTGTGTTTGCTCTAAAATAACTGTGATCTGTTTAAGTAGTTGCTCACCTTGCACAGTCAACGTAACCTGCTTAGTTGAACGGTCAAAAATAACAACACCCAACTCTTGCTCAAGCTTTTTGACCTGACCACTCAATGTAGGCTGGCTGACATAGCACGCATCGGCAGCTTTTCTGAAGTGCTTATATTGTGCAACCGCTTTTACGTATTCAAAGTCTTTTAAATTCATATCACACCATCAATAGCTTTTACCTATCATACTAATACAAACAAACGATTGGAGCTATCATAAATTAAATTGCATAATGGCACTCAACAAATCAAGAGGAATCAAAACAATGTTAAACAATATCGAAGGCCAAAGAGTACCAAACGTTACATTCGCAACGCGTGTAGACGAGCAGTGGAAATCAATAACCACTGACGAAATTTTTAAAGGTAAAACGGTTGTGTTATTTGCATTACCTGGTGCATTTACACCAACATGCTCATCAACTCACTTACCTCGTTATAACGAGCTTGCAGCTGTATTTAAACAAAACGGCGTTGATGACATTGTTTGTATTTCTGTAAACGATACATTCGTAATGAATGCATGGGCTCAAAACCAAGAAGCGCAAAACATTACTCTATTACCAGATGGTAACGGTGAGTTTACCGACGGTATGGGTATGCTCGTTGATAAAAACGACTTAGGTTTTGGTAAACGCAGCTGGCGTTATTCTATGCTGGTAAAAGATGGCGTTATCGAAAAAATGTTTATTGAGCCACAAAAGCCAGGTGACCCGTTTGAAGTATCTGATGCAGATACCATGCTTGAATACATTAACCCAGCACAGGTAAAACCAGAATCAGTGAGCATTATTACTAAACCTAACTGCCCGTTCTGTACCAAAGCTAAAGCGCTACTAGACGCAAAAGGTTATGTGTACGAAGAAATTGTATTAGGTCAACACGCTTCACTAACGAGTTTAAAAGCGATTTCAGGTCGTGAGACAGTGCCGCAAGTATTCATAGGCGGTGAGCACATTGGTGGCTCTGACGATTTAGAAAAACACTTTGCATAATTTTCAAGTTGGGGCTGCTCGTTGCAGCCCTTTATTATTTTAAAACCTCAACCAATTGATTCAATTATAAATTATATAACTGGTCTGCTCTCGCCATCACCCATATTTATATTCAAAATACCAACACCTTAGTTACCAAATTGTTACATAAAGCCAAGAATAAACTTAAAATGTCTGCAGCTACATTTACTCAAACCGTAACGAATTTAAGATGAATTAAGTGGAATATACAATGAAAAAACTATTACAAGGACTGATCCTATCCTTGCTATGTTTCGGTGGCCAAGCTCATGCTGCGTCAACTGGTACTATCGATTTACTCACCCATCCTGTTGGCATTATCTGCCTTGTTATTTTTATCTTTGCTTATGTGCTCGTCATACTCGAAGAAAAAATTCACTTACGCAAATCAAAACCCGTATTAGTTGCAGCCGGGATTATTTGGACCCTTATTGCTTGGCAATACAGTGCACAAAACTTATCTGATCTTAGCACCGACGCATTTCGTCATGCCTTGTTAGAATTTTCGGAGTTAATGCTATTTTTGCTCGTTGCGATGACCTACATTAACGCCCTAGAAGAACGCCGTTTATTTGATGGTCTAAGAAGCTGGCTAGTTGCGAGGGGCTTTAGTTACAAACAATTATTTTGGATAAGCGGTGTACTGGCATTTTGTATTTCACCTGTAGCCGATAACTTAACAACCGCCCTACTTTTATGTGCTGTGGTAATGAAAGTTGCAGCAAATGATAACCGCTTTATTGCTATGTCATGCGTAAATATAGTGATTGCCGCTAATGCCGGCGGCGCATTCAGCCCATTTGGTGACATCACGACACTGATGGTTTGGCAAGCCGATGTTGTTGCCTTTACCGAGTTCTTTGTTTTATTTCTGCCAGCTTTAGTCAGCTATATTATTCCTGCCTTTGTTATGTCTTTATTTATCAATAACCGTCACCCGGATACGGCCGATGAAGATATTGAACTTAAACGCGGTGCGCTTCGCATATTGTGCTTATTCTTACTGACAATTTTAACCGCCGTGGTGCTAAAAACCGCCTTTGGTTTACCGCCAGTTGTGGGCATGATGATGGGCCTTGGCTATTTACAGTTTTTTGGTTACTTCTTACGCGTGACACTCCCCGGCTCTCTTGCCAGAAAGCGTGCGATGGCAGAGCGTGAAGGTGATAAAGAGCGCTTATCTCGCTTAGGTAACGTTGTTCCTTTTGATGTATTTAGCCGCGTATCGAGAGCAGAGTGGGACACGCTCTTGTTCTTCTATGGCATCGTTATTTGTGTTGGTGGCTTAGGGTTTATCGGCTACTTAGCGCTACTTTCTGATTTACTTTATAACAACTGGTCTGCCACCGGTGCGAACATTATTCTTGGTTTAATGTCTGCGGTAGTAGATAACATTCCAGTGATGTTTGCAGTGCTGCAAATGATGCCTGATATGTCGCACGGTCAATGGTTGCTTATCACGCTAACAGCCGGAATTGGTGGTAGCCTGTTATCAATTGGCTCCGCGGCAGGGGTTGCACTAATGGGTCAAGCGCGAGGGATCTACACCTTTAATAGCCACTTAAAATGGTCGCCGGTCATTTTACTCGGTTACTTTGCTGGAGTATTAACTCATTTATACCTCAATACAGCCTACTTCGGCTAAGACTTAATAAAGTAAAAACCCTTATCACTTTGAGGGTTTTTACTTTAAATATTTCACAATGAGCAGTTTATAAACAACAGCGTCGTAATAAGCTGTGTTTTTGTCGTAAAAAGTCAAGATTAAGGCAGGCACTTTACTTTAGTCTAATAATTCACAAATAAGGTGAGTTGAGGACACACATATGAGCCAAATGAATTCTGTTGCCATGCAAAATGGCAAGTTGCATGTAAAAAAAATTGATATTCCTACTCCCGGACCCGGCCAAGTACTTGTAAAAAGCCTAGCTTGCGGTATTTGCGGTTCTGATATTCATATAACCCGCCACACAAGCGATGTATTCGATATCTATAAAAACCTTGGCATCATGGCTAAAGAGGCAGGCAATGACCAAGAAGTATTATTAGGCCATGAGTACGCGGCAGAAATCGTTAGCTACGGCCCAAATACTAAAGGCGAATTAGCTAAAGGCACCCGCGTAACTTCAGTGCCAATTTTACTTTCTGCGGGCGGCGCTGGCGTAGGTGTAACCCCTGGGCTATATGGTGCCTACTCTGAATACTTTATTGTTGATGAAGCCTTGCTATTACCTATTCCTGATGCTGTTCCATCAGAAGCAGCAGCCATTACAGAACCACTTGCTGTTGGCCTGCACGCAGTGAACCGTGCACAAATGAATAATGATGATGTTGCCATTGTGGTTGGCTGTGGCCCAATTGGCCTTGCCGCGATTGCCGCGTTAAAGCTTCAAGGCGTAAAACACATCGTTGCCTCTGATCCACAAGAAAGTAAAAAACAAATTGCCCTTGAATTTGGCGCCACAGTATATGTTAACCCTATGGCGGATGATGAAGTTGCTACAGCCGCAGCACTTGCGGGTAACAACAAGGTGGTTATTTTTGAATGTGCTGGTGTAAGCCGCTTATTAAACGATTACATTTTACGTGCGCCAGCAAAAGCAAAAATCATTGTAACTGGTGTACATACCGCGCCACTAAACGTTAACTTTGCTTATGCCACAGTGAAAGAGTTAGACCTTATTTTCTCTTATTACTACCAGCCAGAAGAGTTTGCACAATCACTTGAGAACATCGCGTCAGGCAAAATTGCATGGCAAAAAATGCGTACTGGTAAAGTCGGCATAGACGGCGTACAAGGTGCATTTGATACCTTATTTAAACCAAACGACCATATCAAAATCATCATTGAACCATGGCGCACAGGCGAGCTTGAAAAAGTAACGGGTTAATTTTAATGAGGCTATAAAAAAAATAATAGCCTCATTTTAGAGCTAAAATCTATAAGCGTTCAACCTACTATCAAAAACTAAGCCATCAGTCTCCTCACCTCTACCGCCATTTAAAACAGTTGTAAAAAATGATTTAACTACATCATTTGTCTTTTCATAGAACAGGCCATGGGTTTTTCCAACATTTGGGCCGCCAGTAAAGTCAAAATAAAAAGCATTTGAAGCGACCAAATTCCTAGCAGTTCTTCCTAACCGATCTTTTTGAAAATTCGCATCAGACCATTTTAGGACCCAATCATTTTCATTGATCGTAATATAAACTCGTTTTCCAGCTTCTATATTATTTACCCAATGTTGATGACCTGCGTTATCAACATCAGCTTGGCACAATACAACGTTATCAAACATTCTTGTTTCAGCTTCGTATAAAGCGTTGATAACGTAATTCTGAAACAAGTAATTCCCCAAACTGTATGTCATAAAGGTAAATTTAATATCACATGCCTCAAGGGCCTCTTTATTGAACGGCTCTTTCATGTAATGACCTAGCTTTTCCAACGTAGCATCCAAAGCACCAACTGACGCCTGTGCATTTCTCTTAGCGCTTCGGTATTCTTTTGTCTTAAAACCTCCAGGATTAGAGGGCCAAGAAAAAACAACAACCTCAACCCCATGCTCTTTTTCTAATGCTAATGACTTTTCTAAGTTCTTATAAAAGCTTTGATTAAAGCCATGTACAAAAAAAACGCAGTTTTTACCTGAAGAAGTGAGCCGTTCACGAACTTCTGCAAATGCTTTTTTAGAGGGAATATTATTCTCTGTGATTTTAGATGGCTCAGTGACTAGTCGCACTTGCCATACTCCCTCTACTTTATCTGCATAAGCGAGCCTAACTTCATTAGGTCCTTTAGCGTTTGCGTAGTCACCAAAAGCATTGTGATCGCCTACGCCATTTTTAAAGTTTGATTTATTTATATTTCTATTCGTAATAATCAACATATCAATATCCTTATTCTGTTTTTAGCCATAGTAAATAGTTAGAACCTGTCACTTTTATAGGCGGGGTTAAAACTAATCTGCAAAATAATGATTAGTTTAGATTTCAATCAAACAGCAAGAAAAACAGTAAAGAACACGACAAACGTATTGTTTTTTAATATTGAAAATAGACATAGTGTTGAGTAAGTGAAATGCTGGCAGCACTAAAAAACGACTTGATAAGAAGACTGTTCGGATGAAGAAATCTGTATTATTTAATAGAACACTCAAATTTATCGGATATTGATTTAGGCAATCGATTTGGAACTTTAATGCTACAAATTTGCTTCAAAGAAGAGCATGACTAACCATTGATTTTATTGGTAGCCCCTACAGGAATCGAACCTGTAACTGCCCCTTAGGAGGGGGCCGTTATATCCATTTAACTAAGAGGCCACTCAAAAGCTGAGGTAAAGCTACAGAAAATTATAACGGTCTAAGGCTTTGGTAATCAAGAAATTAATCCAACCGGCTTTAGAGCAAGCCGATCGGTAAAATAATGAGGCTAGTTAACGCGAGCAGTTGCTGATTTGATTGACTCATTCTTTAGCACAAAATATGGGATCACTTTTTGTGCGCTAGCAATAACCAGCTTTGAGTTTAAATTAATTACTCGCGCATTCACTTCAACACCATTTGGGCGGTATATCAGCGTGCCTGTAAGTACATGGCTGGCGATGCGACGCTCGGCTAACTCTTCTACATCCCGCGACATAACAAAATCACCACGCGAGGTCACACTAATGATATCCATCGCTTTAAAATCAACAACGCCAAAGCCGAATTTTTGCAGCTGGTGCATCATTGTTTCAGAGAGTTGATTACCAAGTTGAGAGCTGTTTTTTAGGCTCGCATCTAAATCAACAAAGCTAGTAATGGCTATTCCTAACTCGCTTTCTTGTTGCATGGTATCCACTAATTCAAGGGCCATTTGCTCGACATAATTAACAACGGTTTTATGATGTTGATAAGGCACAAATAAACGATGGTTAGCGTTATCCTGCTGCATATCTTTTTGCTCAAGCGCTTGCAGCATAGCAACATAATCGACTTGAGTACTTGCTGATGCAGGTGCACTTTGAGCGGTATTTTGCGGCTCTGCTGATTGCTCTGGCAGCAATTGGCAGCCAGAAATCGCGAGCGTTAACGATGCGAAGATAAAACCTTTCATAGCTTACTCACTTGCTTGTTTAAGTGTAATACCATCACTACGGTTGGTGCTATCAAGGGCATCAACCACTGATTGTGGTATAAAGCCTTGCGCTGACCCTACAACTGCTTTGCTTGCTAAACCAACAATGCGGGCATTAACGAGCACACCACTTTGATGATTAACCAAAGTACCCGCCAATACATAATTGAAGTTTTGATCTTGGCTTAGCTCTAAATAATCACGACTGAAAACATAGTCACCACTTGGCGTGACACGCATATAATCAGTGGTTTTAAAATCAATGACAGGTACACCAAATGCATGAAGCTCATGAATGAAACTTTCAGCAATTTGATTACCTAGCAAATTCGTTGAGTTGTAATCTGCATCAAGGTATACAAAGCTTGAAACAGCAACCGGCGTGTTATAGCTAACATATTGCAAGTTTTCAACTAAGTCCTGCATGATGCCACGCACATAGTGATTAATATTTTTGCGCGTTGGTGCAGCGGTAAAGGTGCTGTTATTCATCACCGCCTGATTGGTTTGAAACACACTGTAGTTACTATGCGGCGCGGCAACTTCTCTTTGCGCAGCTAATTGAGGATCATTATCGTGTTGTGTTACATCACCAGTTAACATTGACGAGCAACCAAAGCCAAAAGGCAAACATAAAGTTAAAATTAAACGTTTCATTAAATGAGTTCCTCTTAATATTCGCTTCGATACAACTGGCCATCACGTTGCTGAACTTTTTCAGCGCCCCACATCACATTGATAGGGATCTCGGTGCTTGCTGCTGACACTATTCGCAGATCTTTGGTATTTACCAATCGGGCGTTAACTATGTAGGCATGTTGTTGCCGCGTCAGTGTGCCGGTAATAACAAAGTCAATATTCTGACGTTGACGCAAGGTATTTACATCACGACTAAGTACACTATCGGCCGATTGCTGCAAATTTAAAGTCTTTTCTAATCGATACTCTATGGTATGAAAACCAAGCTGAGTAAATTGCGTTAATAAACTTTCTTGAATTTGCTGGCTCAAGCCACTGCCCTGATCTTCTGCTAAATCAGTACCTAAGCCATCAGCCATATAGAAACTGGTCACAGCAATACGTGCATTGCCTTTGTAAGGGCCTTGAATACGGCTCAGCTGACTACTTAGATCAGCAACGTATTGATGCACCGTATAAGGTGCCATCGGCGATTTTGGGGTTTCTCTAGGGGGCGCTTTTTGTGGCTTTTCAGTTAAGCTACAACCCACCAACACTAAAAAAACTGAATAAAATAACAGGCGCATAATTGCCATCCTCACTAAACTTAGTAAGTATAAAGCAATAATTATGCCTAAGTATTATTGTTGATGGGATAAATCAAGCGGATTTTGCACATAGTGCGATACCAAGCATGCCACCCCGACAGATGCTAACTTTTTACAATCATTAGCAGCTTGCTGCTTTTGTTAATATGCACCAATTTTCAAGCGATGGAAAGTGCTGCCATTTACAGTTACTGACTCTACATTAGCAATAAACTGACCATGAAATAGTGCCGGCGCTTGTTTTTTAATTTCAGCAAGGCGAGCTGTTAGTCGAGGTAATTCTGTTACGGAAGCAAGCTGTAGTGCAAACTTAGCTTCAGGCTCCGCAATAAACTGAGGGGCGGTTACTGATGACTTTTTAGTATTTACAGGCTCAGCTTGTTGCGTATTTAACAAAGTAAGTTGTTCAGTGAGTAAGGTTAACTCACTTTCTATTGTCAGCAAGCGCTCAAGCTCTGGCTTCATTGCTTGGAATTGCTGATGCGACTGCCTTAGCTCCATAAGCTCTTGTTTGCTAATTTTCACTAAGTTTTCTTCACTCACTTGTGGCTCTGATACGCTTTGGCAACCAAAGATAGGAGTAACCAGTAAAACTAACCATACTTTCTTCAGATTTTGAAAAGTCGTAAAAACCATAATTTACTCCTTGCTAGTGTTGAACATGCTGCTCTGTTACATGGCATTTAATTGCTTGTGATATTAGCTGCACACATTGCTGTTCAAGCTCGTTTGCAGATTGTGCGTCATAGCCAATCGCAAGCGTGTAGTGTGCATTTGCTTTATCGTGAATATAAAAAGCGTTTTTTAACCCTTGCTGTAACAAACGCTGTTTCACCAATGAGTAATACACCTTTAATATTTTCAGTGAATTAAACTTGCCAATACTCGCTATATATCCCTGGCGCTTTTCGAGTGGGCGCAAAGTAATGTCAACTCCCACCAGCACATCACCTTTGGGCGATAACTGTATTTTATGTGTTTGAGTACTAGTCAGTGATTTTTGTCCTTGGTACTGCTTATCTACAATCGCCTGATACTTACCGGGCTTAATATCAGTAAACAAGTAATAGCCATCATAAGCCGCTTGCGTAGTTGCTACATCATTACCTTGCTCATCCACTAAAGTAATTTGGGCATAAGGTTGAACATTAGCTCCTTGCTCTGTCTGCTGATAAACAGTGCCTTCTATTTCGCTGGCATTATTTACTGGGTAATCCATGTACTCAACAAAGCCTGCTCGTGGTGTTATAGAGAAACCATCGTGGGCGGGGATCATAAAAGGGTCAGCAAAACTGTCACGATCGAGCACTATATCTGTTGTGCGGTTAGCTGGCATAGCAGAAAGAATCGCGATCCCTTGTTCATCAGTAATCGCTTGGCGATAATTTTGTAAGCCTTTTACTTTAACACCCGCCAAGCCCTTCTCAGTACTGTCTTTAATACCATTATCATTTTCATCTAAAAACACATTAACCATTAAACTACCTGTATTGGTCAATGTTCTGTTGCTCATAAATGGTTGATTATATTGGCTATCAAAACCAAAGCTAAATCGGCTATTTAAGCGAATTTGCCATTGGTCATTACTATCGTAATTAACATTACTGCTTAAGTTAATCCTGTCATTTTGCCACGTTAGTCCTAATTCTGCAGACTTAACATCGTAATCTAGAGAGTCCCTTAAAGTTAACTCTGCTTGGAGACTCGGGCCTAAACTTCGGCTAAATTCAGCTTCATAACTTGCTATCTCACTCACTGGAGAAAGTCGATAATTAACACCAAACCGACTGTACACTCTGCCTAGTCGTGTTTGTAAACGCGTCATACCATCTACACTTTCTTGCCCGGCGCTTGGGTCTTGCCATTGCAATAAATTATTTATTGAGACGTTTGCATAGCTGTAATTTAAACGGTTATAAATTTGCTTTAAATCACCACTTTGTGCGTGTTGAACTAAAAAGTTGTTTTGATAATTAAGACGCCCAAAGTTGTTTTGCATCAGCTCACCAGACATATCAAATTGATAGCTTTTCAGCGTTATATCTCGACCATTCTGGTTATCAGTACGGTTCGTAGCGCTGAACAACAAGGACTGATCAGCCAGTTTAGTTCTTGTTGTTAATTCAAATTCTCTTTGTTGTTGATTGTTTTCTTCATATTCCAGATTAACTAATAACCTATCTAACAAGCTGAGATTCGTTCCTAGAGCAACATGGTATAACTCATCTTGCTCTTGCTTTTGCGCCATAAAGCCTGAGTACATAGCAACGTTATCACTCAATCCATATTGGTATCGCCCTGCAGCAACCCAGCCCTTGTTTGCACTATTACTGTAATTACCTAATAACTGCTTGCCTTGCTCTGAAACAGATAACTCATAGACTGCTTCCCCTTGTTCAAGCTGCGTACCATCAATGTAGTAATATTCTGTTTTTCGCTCTACTTGCCCTTGCGGACCATAAAAAATCAACTCAAAGTTATTTTCACCAAACAGTAAATCAACGTCAGCAAAAACATAGCGCCCATCCGCCAAGCTCAATTGCTGCTCAATTAAAATACCATTGCGGTATAATTCAACATCCCAACCTGGCTGTACTGCACCAGTTAGATTCACTCGATTATTATTAACTGCTTGCCCAAGTTGATAATTCGAAATTTTAACTCCGCGCCCGTACTGGTTGTTATAACGGCTGCCAACTTGCGTAGCTGTGACATCACCTACCTCAATAAGACTTGCAGCAAGTGGACCTAACAGCTGATTATTCACATCTTGCTTGGAGAAAGTTAGTCTTGAGTTATTCAATAAATCACTTTCACGGCCCGATAAAAAGTATTCCATAGTAAGGTATGCAAAATCTTGCGAGCCAAGTAATGAGTAACTTGCCTGACTACCATCATTATCTTGGGTATAGTTCAATTGTAAGTCAGCCACAGGGACAGATAAGGCCTGATATGGGCTTGGTTTCCAAGGTAAAGTTGGTTGCTTTTGAGTACTATAGCTTTGTAGTTGTTTTTTATGTCGCTGCGCTTGGGCGACAACCGGATAAACAGACTCAGTTTCAATATACAGCTCTAAGCTTGCGTAATCAGAGCGATGCTGAAATTCTAAAGCCTCAGCGAGTACTGCTGCCTCTATATAAATATCATCATCAACACTAATTTGTTGTTCTGTAAGCTGCCACTTTTTTGTATCTGTAATCAACTGTTTTTGAGCTGTTAATTGAAAGGTTTTATTGGTGTTAATGAACCAACCTTCGGCCCTCTCGGCTGATATATCGACATTAATTGCAAGCTGTAAAATATCAACTAGCCCCGAAACGCCAAGCAATATGTCTTGATCAGACTTAAGGGCAAACAACTCACCTAAATAATTTTCATTTAAATAAATTGAAAATAGCAAAAATTCCCCAGTGGCAATTCGTTGCTGAGCGTCAAAGGTGTCTGCAGAATGATTGACAGCAGTTATATGCTTAGATTGTGGAGCGTAAAGCTGTTCGCCATTTAGCTTAGCTCTTATGGCATTGACTCTAGCTAGTACATCCTCTGTACTCACAGTCGAATTAGCAACGCTGATAGGACTTAATAGCATAAGCCCTAACGCAAATAAGCGATTCATAAATTTTTTCGCATTAATCCCTAATGTCGAATAGGCAATGAATATGAGCCAAAATCGACGCCTTCATACTCATCGGCACCTTGATATTTAAGCTCAATGTTCCCTTGTTTTGGCAACTGTTTACCAGAGAATAAATCTAACAACACAGTCGCTTGTTCAACTTCAGGGTATAGGCTTAGATTCCCGATTTCTGCGATTTTTTCTTGTTTACCTGCAGAATTAGTAATATACGCGCTAAGTCGACCGTAACTACTAAAACCTTGTTGTTCAGTTAATTTAACGGCAATTTTTGGTTTTTTGTTTAGAGAATCTTCAACTATTTCTGCAGTTTGAAATGCAACTTTTGGCAGCTCACCTTGTTCACGATATACAACTGGAATACTAAAACTCAAAATCATATTCACTTTAAGTCCAGCCTTAGCTGCCTTATCTTCATTTGGTAAGGCTTGAAATAGTAAATGGGAACGATATTCCCCTTTAGCCAAATCCTTAGGCTTTCTAATTGCTATTTTAATCGTTTGCCTTTCGCCAGGTGCTAAGCGAATTTGCTTTGGTGATAAGCGTGCCATAGGAGAAAGGCTCGTGGTTACTGGCTCACTCAATGTTTGATAGCCCCCACCAGGTAGCGCTAATTTTTCGCTCCATACCACGCGGTATGTACGGTACTCTTCTGAGCTATTAATGACGGTGACTTTTGCGCTTCGTTGGCGCTCATCAAATGAAACCCGCGTTGGTGAAATAAGTAAGTTTGCCGTTGCATATTGACTGAAAAAAACAAAAAGAAGTCCACATAAAAGACGTTTTGCGAACATATCTATCCTTAGTAATCGACTGATATTTCTAAATAAGTTGTAGAAGAATACTGACCATCAGCGTATGGTTTAGCGCTACGGTCTGTCGTTAAAATACCGCCAATAAATACTTTTGCTTCACCAAATTCATTGGTAATCACATATTTAGGAAAACCATTAAGGCGTACAGAAAATCCAGCACTCGAGTTGCCATCGATATCATGTGTTAAGTCAACTGGGGCAACTAGATTCATAGTTAGCTGAGTTCTAGCTGGAAAGTCAGTAAGTAATAATTCTGCAGGGCGGCCATTTTTAAGAACATAAACCGAGCCCTGCGTATTGATACTGCCATCATCTTTGACGATTACAGAGCTGGTATTTGTATTAGCTAGAATAACTAGAGTACCAAAATCAAGCGCTTGTTGCTCTGTGCTCGCAGCCTGTAAGGGTGTTGAGAACACACAAAATAAAACAGTAGCTAAAAGCAAAAAGCGCATGACTAATTACCTAGTATTATTAGTAAGCAACTTCTAATTGGAAAGTGCCGGTATACTCAACATCACGATAAGGCTCAGATGACGCCGAATTTGAGGTAGATAAATTGGCACCAATGTTAAACTCAACACTGCCGTCTGCATCTGCTGTTAAATTTGGGCTGCCTGGAAGGTAATAAGCATTTGCATTTGGGCCTGAAGTAATAAAATACTTCCATTCATCAACAATAAAGTTTGGCTCATTTAAACCTTGTCCATCAGAAGCTAAAGTATTAGCAGTAGGATCAGTAATCGACAAACGCGCATTTGGCACCGCTTCCGATACCGTAAATGAAGCAGGAGACCCTTGCTCAATAATTGAAATAATCGCAGGAGATGCATCTGTTCTTGTTGAAACAGGGCTTGCATCAGGTTCTGGGTTAATTGTTAAAACAGCTTGCGCAGCACCTGAAGGATCGGCTACGGCACGAATAGTACCAAAATTTAGATCATTCCCTTTTGTTAAAACAACTGAGTTTTGAACCTTTACTGTTGCACTGAAAGATTCAGTAGTGGCATAAGAATAAAAAGCAGAAAATGCTAATGAGCATGCAATTAAAGAAAGAGGTAATTTCATATTAAGTCCTTATAAATAAATGGCTAAGCCATTTTGCTGTATCTTAAGCTTTATCGACCTCTAGAACAAATACTTTAAGGTTAATCCCCTAATTTCCAAGAGGAAAGATACTTATAGCATCTCCCCAATAAAAGGGGCTGTCACACAAGTTTGCCCCATTCTTTTGGCTATCTCACAAAAAGCTGTCGCCTGAGTATAATTTGCAAATGGACCTGCTCGTAATCCATACAAGGTTACCCCTTTTTGCTCACGAGTTTTAAAGCGAAAATCTAGGTCATTTAAAACAGCAGGATAATCACGTTTAAGGTTCAAGACCTGATGTCTGACCTTTTTCGGCGTTAAATATAAACCTAATTGCACACCTGCTTCTGCTGCTTTGTTTGCAGCAATAATCGTTTCTAATGAGTCGATTGATGATGATTGCTGAGATTGTATTTGCTCACTTTGGTGATAGATCACATCATTTTGCGGCTCAAATGCCGATGGTTGTGCAGTTAAATCACTATTAGCCGAAAGTACCTCGATTAACAACGCAAGGTCTTTTTCCATTGCAGCAAGACGTTCAATGCTAGGCTGTTGATTTTGCCACTCGGCAGCAAATTGCTGTACCTGCTGTTCAGTATAAACAGGCTGGCTTTGTTCTTGGCTCATCATACATGCTGTTAAAGCAGTTAAGCAGATGGTTAACAATAAATATTTAGAGAAAATAGAAAAATGCATGGTGACGTCAATTCTAAAAAACAGACTTAAATCTTAGCAATAAAAATGCCACCTTTAGAGTGAATATTTGACGCTAAAAATAAATTCGATTATCTGTGTATTTACTAACCCAACAATCAATACCTTGTCGCTTAATAGCCGCGCAGTCAGCTTTCGCATTTTTTAAATACTTATAGCCTCCAAACTTTAAGCGGTAGAAAGTTCTATCATGCACGTCTGCAACTTCAACATTCAAAATTGGTTTACCTTGAAAAATACTAGGCGCTTGTTTTGCCATTTTATGAAAGGTGACTTCTATTGCGGTCTCAGAGCTAACTGATGCTAACTGTAACGCAAAAGTATAATTAGGTTTTGTAGGTGCTAATATAGCAGCAGTGGCTAGGGTATTTTTTTGTGTAGCCGTTGATTGAAGCTCAGAACTAGTTTTTACATTAATTTGAAAAATAGGATCGATTAAGCGAAGTGCAAAACTTTGCATAGAATTAACGGTAGAGCTTAGCAGCAGCTCATTACTGCAACCAGAAACAGTTAATAACACCATTAGGTATATACTGCAGCGAAAAGGCTTGAAGTAATCTTTCATAATCAGGATTCTTAAACGTACCGTTAAAAAATTGCTTCTTACTTTGAAGAAGACTATCTGTTAGTACTTACCTGTACATCAAAAGCTAAAAGATAATTTAAGATATTGAAAATAAACACTAACATTATGTTTTTATTATAATTTCAGTTTAGTGCTTTAATTCGCTGCAAATCATGTTGTTAGTAAAAAGTAGCTTTATAACATAAACAATTTGCAGCAAAATTATTAATGCTTTTCATTACTCAGTTAACTAACTGAATTAGAGCAATTAATCACCATACTCATCTTAACAACCCTATAAGACAAAGGTATATCAGAAAAGTCCCTAATTTGTTAATAATCAACAATTGTCAGCTGCTTGTAAATAACAAAAAAGTGCCATATAGGCACTTTTTTAACATAATTTATTACTAAGTAAATAGAATTGGTTATTTAACCAACGACTTTATGAAGTCGCTCAATTCATCTTTGAATTCCTCACGTCGTAAAGCAAATTCAACGATGGCTTTTAAATAACCAATTTTGCTACCACAGTCATGGCTTTTACCTTTCATAGAGTATGCATCAACTGTTTCTTTTTCCATTAGCATGGCTATGGCATCTGTTAATTGAATTTCATCACCTGCCCCAGCTGGAGTTTTTGCAAGTAATGGCCAAATATTTTTGCTCAGTACATAGCGACCCACAACAGCAAGATTTGATGGAGCTTGATCAATAGGAGGCTTTTCAACCATATTCAAAATTGCGGCGCTTTCACCTTGATTGATTGTTACATCACCTAAGTCTACTACACCGAACTTGTCTACTTCGTTTTGCGGCACAGGCTCAACCATAATTTGGCTCTCACCGGTGGTTTCAAAACGCTGGATCATTTCAGCTAAGTTATCTTTTTTAAGATCGCTCGCAACATCATCGATGATAACATCCGGTAAGATAACAACAAACGGTTCATTACCTATAATAGGCGCCGCACAATTTATCGCATGACCAAGGCCTTTCGCTTCACCTTGACGAACGTGGATAATAGTCACATCTTTCGGGCAGATTGACTGTACTTCAGCAAGTAACTGACGTTTCACACGCTTTTCAAGTGTGGCTTCTAACTCAAAACTGGTATCAAAGTGGTTTTCAATTGAGTTTTTACTTGAATGCGTTACTAAAACAATTTCTTTAATTCCTGCTGATATTGCTTCATTTACAACGTACTGAATCAACGGGCGATCAACAATAGGAAGCATTTCTTTAGGGATTGCTTTTGTTGCAGGTAACATACGCGTGCCAAGACCAGCAACTGGGATCACTGCTTTCATTGATTTCTCCTTAAATTTTATTGTTCTTAAACTGAAAACGGATACTTAATTGCATCGTGACACTGATAACCTACTACTTCAAAATCATCTTTTGTAACCCAGCTTTCAATGTCTTCTAATGATTTAATATTTGGGTTTATTTTTAATTCTGGCGACGCGAAAGGCTCTCGCTTAAGTTGTACATCACGCATCAACTCAAGTTGGTTTTCATAAATATGCGCATTCGCTATTTTATGATACGCCTTACCCGGTTTATGTCCGGTTATTTGTGCAACTAAAGCAAGTAACACAAAACATTGAATTTGATTAAAGTTCAGACCCAGCGGCACATCACAGCTACGTTGGTATGATGTTAAGTATAAAGTATCGCCCAACAAAGAAAAGGTGTGCGTGTGCATACAAGGGCGTAAACAACCTAGCTCAAATTCACCTGGATTATAAAAAGTGACGATTTCACCGCGATCATCAATTCCTTTCGATAAGTTATCGATAACTTTTTTAAGCTGATCAAGGTGGCTACCATCAGGGCGTTGCCAACTGCGCCCTTGAACACCATACACACGGCCCATATCATCCTCACCACGACGATGCGGATTTTCAAGCCACGCTTTGTTCTCGTTCGCGTTGGCATTCCAAGTCATACAGCCGATATCACGAAACTGTGCAGCGCTGTCGTAACCACGTAAATAACCCAGTAACTCCGCTATCGCCGCTTTGTAAAAGCTCTTTCGCGTGGTGATGAGCGGAAACTTGTTATTTGCCACATCATATTCAAGATCGGCATTAATTACGGTTAAACATTTGGTTCCTGTGCGTTTGTTCTCAACCCACACACCTTCGTCAACAATACGCTGACATAAATCTAAATACTGTTTCATTGAATTGCTCTTGTTATGCTTTGCTTGCCACGCTTTGCTGCGGCTTTTTATAAGCCCATATTAACAAACCAAGGCCACCAATTACCATCGGCAATGACAGTATTTGACCCATAGAGATAACGCCTGCAAATAAACCTAAATGAGCATCTGGTTCACGGAAGTATTCAACAATAAATCTAAACGCACCATAGCCAAGTAAGAACACCCCAGCAACACTTCCCGCTGGACGAGGCTTTTTGATAAACCATTGTAAGATTAAGAACAGTACTAGGCCTTCTAAAAAGGCTTCGTATAATTGGGATGGGTGACGAGGCTCTGGGCCACCTGTAGGAAAAACAAATGCCCAAGGTACATCTGTCACTCGGCCCCATAGTTCGCCATTAATAAAGTTACCAATACGTCCGGCTAATAAACCAAGCGGTACGAGTGGCACCACAAAGTCACCTACCTCAAACAATGATTTTTTACGGGTCCAAGCAAAGATTGCAATGGCTGTAATGACACCCAGGGTGCCACCATGGAACGACATACCACCTTGGTCAATTCTGAATAAATACAGTGGGTTTTCGATAAAGTAGCTGAACTGATAAAACAATACATAACCAATACGGCCACCGAGTATTACCCCGAGCATGCCGTAAAATAATAAGTCACTGACTTGTTCTTTTGTCCAACCTGAGTTTGGTTTTGCTGCTTGGCGATTAGCAAGCCACATCGCCAAAGCAAAACCAATTAAATACATTAAACCGTACCAACGTACGCTGAGCGGGCCTACCGAAAAAATAACCGGATCGATATCTGGAAATTGAAGAGCCATAAAAATAAAAACCTTTAACTAAACACCATTTTAAGCGCAATTATGACAAGTAATAGCGCGAATACTTTTTTTATTGTTGCCACAGGCAAGTAATGCGTGGCTTTGGCACCTATAGGCGCAATGAGCGACGAGGTAACCACAATCCCCACTAACGCAGGTAAATACACAAATCCGGCAAATCCATCACTGAAAGATGTTAATTGCCAGCCAGCAGATACGTAACCCACCGAGCCAAACAGCGCAATGACAATACCACAAGCAGCAGCACAACCAATGGCCTTTTTAATATCAACGGAAAAATAATGCAGTAGCGGCACAATAAGCGCCCCACCACCAATACCAATTAGTCCTGAAAGTGCCCCCATTATGGCACATAAAAAGCCAAGAATAGGCCCTGATGGAAGCGGCTTTTCACTGGCGGCTTTTTTACGTGTCGATAACACCATTCTAAGTGCGATAAACACCACGCTACCGGCAAAAACAAGGCGCAGCAGTTGCTCAGGAATAAAGCTTGCTGCAAAGCCACTGATCAATGCGCCTAGGCCAACGCCAGTCATAACCCAAGGAGCAATTTCCCATGGCACGTTAGCATTACGATGATGAGCAAAGGCTGAAGACGTCGAGGTAAAAATAATGGATGCTAACGAGGTTGCTATCGCGATAACTAATACATGGCTTGGGTCGGCAACATTGAACGACACTAATAGCGCACTAAGTACCGGCACGATAATCAGACCGCCACCAATGCCTAATAAGCCTGCTAAAAATCCAACCACGCTGCCCAAAATTGCGCAGTACACCATTAAAAGTATTACATCATGCATAGCACACTCATATATTCAATTTGTTATATACATATACTAAACTAATATATATACCCAAACCACCTCAAGATGCGAGTTTCAGTTGGAATTAAAAGCGATTTAGGCAAGGCATTGATTGCAAGTAATAGTGGTTCTATTGTTAAAATCAATAACGCAGTATAAATCGCTTTTAAACCAACCCCTTGGGCGCTTCACAGGCACTTACTCTCATCGTTGTTACTTCTTAAAAGGGACTGCCATTGTTGCAAAGTAACGCCTTGATATTGAGCACCTGTGAAACGCTGAATTCTACATCTTGAGGTGGCTTGGGTATAAGTGCTTCACAGCACAATTTTCCCTCATGCTTGACCTTGGCTTGGGGTGTAAAATAGCTCACCGAGTTGATGTTCAATCATAAAGTTACGCGTTAACCTAAGTACATGTTTTGCAGTGGGTTGTAATAAACACTCAGCAAGTAACTTTTCCATATCACTGACATTTAATCGCCTAAGCACAAACTTAATTTTACTAATCGAAGCAAAGTTCATACTCAAGCTTCGATAACCCATTGCAATAAGCAGTAATGCGCCTTCAGGGTCGCCGCCTAACTCACCACACAAGCTAAATGGCAGCTCATGTTGCTGACACTCCTGTGCTATTTTTAACAACACTCTAAGAACACTTGGGTGATAAGGATTAAATAGCTCAGCAACGCGGGCATTAGAGCGGTCAACTGCCAGCATATACTGGGTTAAATCGTTGCTACCTACAGAGCAAAAATCGACTTTTTGCGACCACTCTTCAAGCATAAATACACTTGAAGGTACTTCTAACATCACCCCGATTTCAGGGCGCTCAATGGCTTGTTCGGGGTATTGCTCACTTAACTCAAAATAGGCTTGTTCGAGCAGCTTTAAAGATTCATCGACTTCTTCTGAGCCACTGATCATCGGCAGCATAATTTTTAAATTCCCCAAACCAATGTTGGCTTTTAACATCGCCTTAAGTTGATCTAAAAATAGCTCAGGATGATCTAAGGTCACGCGAATACCACGCCAACCTAAAAACGGGTTTTCTTCGGTTATATTGAAGTAATCTAAAACTTTATCACCACCGATATCGAGTGTACGCATCACCACAGGATTAGGGTGGTAACTAGTGAGCACTTCGCGATACCAGTTTTCTTGTTCTGACTGTGAAGGAAACTGGCCTTTTTGCATAAACCAGGCTTCGGTGCGATAAAGACCTACCCCATCGCAAAATGGCTTATTGTCATGCTCGGTATTTAATTCAAGACCCGCGTTTAGTAACAAGCTAATGTGTTCGCCATCTTTAGTGACGGCATCTAGGTTTTGCTCTGCAACAAAACGGTCGTTCAATAAGGCTTCTTGATATTTAAGCTGGCTGTATTCCTCTTGCAGCATTTGTGAAGGAGAAATATATAAACGCCCTGCATAGGCGTCTAAAATCATTTGCTTGCCTTCAAACTGCAATAACGGCACATCTTCAATGCCCCAAATAGCAGGGATCCCCATAGCACGAGTTAATATAGAAGCATGGCTATTTGCCGCACCATTAACACTCACAACCCCAGCAAGGTGCCCTTTAGGTACTTCAGCAAGCATTGCGGGGGTTAATGTACCGGCAATTAAAATAGTGTCTTTAGGGTAAGGTTTTGCCGCATGCTCAGTATTAACTAAGTGATGTAAAACCCGTAAACCAATATCTTTAACGTCAACAGCACGCTCTTTAATATAAGGATCTTGCATGGCATTGAATTGAGTCACCAATTTCTCAATTACAATTTTTAGGGCGCTTTTAGCATTCCATCCTTGTTTTAATTGCGCTTCAACATTTTGACCAAGACTCTTTGCATCGAGTAACTGCTGATAAACATCAAATACAGCAAGTGCCTCTTGTGGAATGGAGTCACTCAGTGTCATAGATAAGGTATTAAACTCGTTACGCGTTGCAGCAACCGCTTGTGTAAATAGCTTGCGCTGGGTGCTCACATCGTCGTCTTTTTGCAGTTCTATAGAGCTAAAGTCAAGTTTAGGGATCACTACAAAGGCTTCGCCTATGGCAATACCCGGCGCACTTGATACCCCTTTTAATACTGAGGTTTGGTGTGAAAACTCATCGACGCGTAATATTTCTTTTATTTCTGCATGCGCTAACTGAGAAGCTAGCTGGGCCGAGAGCGTAATTAAGAATGACTCTTCGTCAGGGCTAAAAACACGGGCTAGTTTTTGTTGAACAACAATAACGCCTAAAACCTTTTTCTGATGCACGACTGGCACTGATAAAAACGCGTTGTAGCCTTCTTCATTAACTTCAGGTGAGAGTTTAAAACGAGGGTGAGATTTAGCAAAAGCTATATTAATGGGCTCTTCACGCTGAGCAACAAGGCCAACGAGACCTTCGGTAAAACCTATACGGAACTTACCCACGGCATCTGGGTTGAGGCCTTGGGTGGCCATCAAAACAAAGTTATCTTGGCTATAGTCGGCAAAATAAATCGAGCAGCACTGTGTTTGCATGGCATCTTTTACCATTTGCACAAAACACCCCAGCGCACTGTTTAAGTCCGCCTGTTGCGACACTGCCTCAGCAATTGATCTGAGCGTGGCTAACATGATGCTGCTCCTTTGATTTAAATAAGGTTGCCCCTATCGTTTATGTCGCCAATGATCTTTGTGTTGCTCTCGTTTATTAAACGGCATTGCAAACGGAGCAAACTCTTTCATTACTCGACGATATACATCGCGCTTAAACGAAACAACTTGCCTAACCGGATACCAATAACTCACCCATCGCCAATCATCAAACTCGGGGTGATGAGTTTTAAGTAAATTTACATCTTCATCTTTGCAACGAAGTTTCAGTAAAAACCATTTTTGTTTTTGCCCAATGCACACAGGACTTGAGTCTCTGCGAATTAAACGCTTGGGTAATTTATAGCGTAACCAATGTTTAGAACTTGCGACGATCTCAACGTCTTCAGGAAGCAAGCCCACTTCTTCGTGTAATTCTCTGTACATGGTTTGCTCAGCAGTTTCGCCGTCATCCACACCACCTTGGGGAAATTGCCAAGAGTGTTGACCATAGCGACGAGCCCAAAATACTTGTCCCTGATTATTGCAAATTACAATTCCGACATTGGCACGAAAACCTTCGGCATCAATCACCTTAGTGCCTCATTTGTAAGTCGATTTTTATTGATTGTTCCACATAACCTGCGATACAGCAAACACTTTACACTTAAGCCTAAATTAGATTGAAAAATTATTTTTTAACAAACATGTTTAATCAAGGTGTTACGAAGTAATTATCATAAAAATGTGCTGTTTGATTAAAATAACTATTTACAACCGTATTTTTATCACCTTACCCACAGCTTGTGCATAACTTTTGTAAATCATGCCTAAATTGCAAACAAATCCACAATACACAGTTAAAATATCCACTTTCTCCACAGAAACTGTGGATAAACATGTTTATATATCTGTATTTATACAAACAACTGATTAATTAATGAAATAGAAACACTGTACAAAAACAGCAAAATAGATAAATATCAATTAGTTAGATTATGACACCGAAAAATAAAACTGATTATTTTTAGCCCACACTTAACGTGCGCAAAAAACACCCAAACACAAAGATATCCACTAAGGCGCGCATTTGCTATCATGAACCGGATAAATAGACAATCAAATAAACGCCTTATGCGACCTATAAAACCCGCTTCTATAAACGAATTAATGCAACGTGTTGATGCTATTGCTGGCCTCACCCTAGGGCAGCTAGCCGAGCAATATCAGTTCAAAACCCCTGACGATTTACTTCGTGAAAAAGGCTGGACCGGGCAACTTATTGAATATGTACTTGGCGCAACGGCAGGTTCAAAACCAACACCTGATTTTGAAGAGTTAGGTATTGAGCTAAAAACCTTGCCGATTTCATTTAAAGGCAAACCTCTCGAAACAACCTTTGTTTCGGTAACGCCGCTATTAAATGTTACAGGAATGACTTGGCAGCAAAGCACGGTTCGTAAAAAGTTGAATCATGTTTTATGGCTACCGATTTTAGGCGAACGTGAGATACTGCCTTTTCACCGTACCATAGGCAGTGGCTTTTTATGGCAGCCAAGTGCAGAGCAAGATGCCCTTTTACAGCGTGATTGGGAAGAACAAATGGAGCTAATCGCCCTTGGGCGCGTAGATGAAATTTCGGGTCATTTAGGTGATGTAATGCAAATAAGGCCAAAAGCAGCCAATAGCAAAGCACTGACTGATGCAATTGGCCCGAATGGCCAGATAGTACAAACCTTACCTCGCGGCTTTTATCTAAAAACCAGCTTTACCGGCGAGATCCTAAAACAACAATTTCAGCTATAAAAAAACCTCCCGAAGAAGGTTTTTAAGGTCTTGATGAGCTAAAAGCCAGATTACTGACCTTTAACCTCTTTAAGACCATTGTAAGGTGCTTTCTCACCTAATACTTCTTCAATGCGAAGTAATTGGTTGTACTTAGCAATACGGTCAGAACGGCTTAATGAACCCGTTTTGATTTGACCCGCTGCAGTACCTACTGCTAAATCAGCAATTGTCGCATCTTCAGTTTCACCTGAACGGTGTGAGATAACAGCTGTGAAGCCAGCGTCTTTAGCCATTTTGATAGCAGCAAGCGTTTCAGTTAATGAACCGATTTGGTTGAACTTGATTAGGATTGAGTTAGCAATACCGTTATCAATACCACGCTTTAAGATCTTTGTGTTAGTTACGAAAAGATCATCACCTACTAATTGTACTTTGTCGCCAATTAGTTGTGTTTGGTGTGCGAAACCATCCCAATCAGACTCATCTAAGCCGTCTTCAATTGAAACAATTGGGTATTGCTCTGTAAGGCCTTTAAGGAAGTGGTTGAATTCTTCAGAAGTGAATTTTTTACCTTCGCCTTTAAGATCGTAGATATTCGCTTCTTTGTCGTAGAACTCAGATGCCGCACAGTCTAGAGCTAGAGTGATATCTTTACCAAGCTCATAACCTGCATTTGCAACAGCGACCTTGATTGCAGCAAGTGCCGCTTCGTTTGATTCAAGGTTAGGAGCAAAACCACCTTCATCACCTACTGATGTAGAGTGACCTTCAGCTTTAAGTACTTTTGCTAGGCTGTGGAAAACTTCAGCGCCCATGCGTAACGCTTCACGGAAGTTTGTAGCGCCAACTGGCTGGATCATGAACTCTTGAATATCAACAGAGTTATCAGCGTGCTCACCACCGTTGATGATGTTCATCATAGGTAATGGCATTGAGTAAACACCTGGTGTGCCGTTTAAGTCTGCAATGTGCTCATAAAGCTCAACGCCTTTAGAGTTAGCAGCCGCTTTAGCTGTTGCTAAAGACACAGCTAAGATAGCATTTGCACCTAGTTTTTCTTTGTTTTCAGTACCATCTAAGTCAAGCATTACTTGGTCAACCGCTTTTTGATCCACTGCGTTTTGACCTTTAAGCGCTTCAGCGATTTCGTTATTGATATAGCCTACTGCTTTTAAAACACCTTTACCTAGGTAACGTGCTTTATCACCATCACGTAATTCAAGCGCTTCGCGAGTACCTGTTGATGCACCAGAAGGTGCTGCAGCACGGCCCCATGAACCATCAGCTAAATGTACATCAGCTTCAACAGTTGGGTTACCACGCGAGTCCATGATTTCGCGACCAATCACTTTTACGATTTCTGACATCTTGATTCCTCTTTTCCCGAAAATGGTGAGTTAGTGCCAGCTTTATTGTTGCTGGCTTTTTAAAACAAATAAGCCGTGCATATAGCACGGCCTATTTAAATTACGATGACGCTTTTTGGTGAGTGTGTGCAGCTGCAACAAACCCTTCAAACAGCGGGTGACCATCACGTGGCGTTGACGTAAATTCCGGATGGAATTGCGCGGCAATAAACCAAGGGTGATCTTTATTCTCGATGATTTCGACTAGTTTCTTATCTTCAGATAAACCAGTGAAACTTAAGCCAGCTTTTTCAAGCTGCTCTACAAAGTGGTTATTCACTTCATAACGGTGACGGTGACGTTCAACTATTTCGTCACTTCCGTATACTTCGCTTACTTTTGAACCTGGTGTTAAGTGACACTTCTGTGCACCTAAACGCATAGTGCCACCAAGGTCAGATTGCTCATCACGGATTTCAACGTTACCGTCAGCATCTTGCCACTCTGTGATTAAACCAACAACTGGGTGCGCAGAGTTTGCGTTAAACTCAGTTGAGTTTGCATCTTCAAGGCCTGCAACGTTACGCGCATATTCAATAAGCGCTACTTGCATACCTAAACAAATGCCTAAGTAAGGAACTTTGTTTTCACGTGCATATTTAGCCGCTAAGATCTTACCTTCAACACCACGGCCGCCGAAGCCACCTGGTACTAAGATAGCATCAAGGTGAGATAATAACTCAGTACCTTTGCTTTCTAAGTCTTGTGAATCAACATATTCGATGTTCACAGTTAAACGGTTTTTCAGACCTGCATGCTTTAATGCTTCGTTTACTGATTTATATGCATCTGGTAGTTCGATGTACTTACCAACCATACCAATTGTCACTTCACCTGTCGGGTTAGACTCTTGATATAACACTTGTTCCCACTCAGATAAATCTGCTTCTGGGCACTCAAGGTAGAAACGACGACATACGAAGTTATCTAATTCTTGTGACTTAAGTAACGCAGGGATCTTATAGATGCTTTCTACGTCTGGTAATGAAATAACGGCTTTCTCTTCAACGTTTGTGAAAAGTGCAATCTTCGCGCGCTCGTTATTTGGTAATTTACGATCAGAACGACAGATCAAGATATCAGGTTGGATACCAATCGAACGTAATTCTTTTACTGAATGTTGTGTTGGCTTAGTTTTAACTTCACCTGCAGGGCCTAAGAATGGCACTAGCGTTAGGTGGATAAACAATGCGCGCTCACGGCCAATTTCAGTGCCAAGCTGACGAATTGCTTCTAAGAATGGTTGTGACTCGATGTCACCAACAGTACCGCCAATTTCAACGATTGCTACATCGCGACCTTCAGCACCGTCGTATACACGTTGCTTAATGTCGTTTGTGATGTGTGGAATAACCTGAATTGTTGCACCAAGGTACTCACCACGACGCTCACGTCGTAATACATCTTCATAAACACGACCTTGTGTGAAGTTGTTGCGGCTAGTCATCTTGGTACGGATGAAACGCTCATAGTGACCTAAGTCAAGGTCAGTCTCTGCACCGTCTTCAGTTACAAATACTTCACCGTGCTGAATTGGGCTCATAGTGCCTGGGTCAACGTTAATGTAAGGATCCAGCTTTAAAATAGTCACGTTAAGACCACGTGCTTCTAAAATAGCGGCTAATGACGCTGCTGCAATACCCTTACCCAACGAAGAAACAACCCCGCCAGTTACGAAGATAAATTTTGTACTCATGCGAACCCTAGAATATCAGGAATTAAAAGGAATAATATAGAATCAAGACGGGGCGATATTGTAGCAAAGGGACTGCTATCAATCCAGATAAAATTAGCAAATAAGTGCACAAAAAACGAGCTTGGTTACGCTGTACCCAAGCCGTATCATAACTTACTTAGTTTGCCTGCTTTTTAATGGCTTCCCATGCGTTGTCCATTTCTTCGAGGCTAGCCGTCTCTAAACTTTGACCACGTTCACCTAAGTAAGCAGCCACTTTTTCAAAGCGTGACGCGAACTTAGCATTGGCACTTCGTAATAATTGCTCAGGGTCACGTTTAATATGACGGGCTACATTTACCGTTGCAAACAGTAAATCGCCAAGCTCTTCTGCACTGTGCTCTGAGTATGGATCATGAGCCAATGCTTCTTTAACTTCGTCTACTTCTTCAGCAACTTTATCGAGTGCCCCATGATAACTTGGCCAATCAAACCCTAGGCTTGCTACGCGCTGTTGAATCTTCTTCGCTTTTGATAAGCCCGGCATCGCATCAGGAATATCTTGCCATAAACTCATTTGTGGAGAGGCGGTTTTTTCTGCTCGCTCTTGTGCTTTAATAGCTTGCCACTGCGCTGAAAGCTCAGCGTCCGACAGCTCACTTTGCTTTGCAAAGACATGGGGATGACGACGAACTAATTTATCATTAAGCGTATTAGCCACATCGGCAAAATCAAATAAGCCCTGCTCTTTAGCAAGTTGAGCATAAAAAATAACTTGAAAAAGTAAATCGCCAAGCTCACTTTTAAGCTCAGTGAGTTCACCTTTTTCAATGCAGTCTGCTACTTCGTAAGCTTCTTCAAGGGTATGCGGTACAATCGATTTAAAGTCTTGTTTTAAATCCCACGGGCACCCAGATTCTGGGTCCCGTAGTTTAGCCATAATTGCAAGCGACTGCTCAATTGCCTGTTTATCATCCATTACGAGTGACCACGCTTTGCATCATGTACACCTTCGATTTGGTGTAACTTAGACAATAAGCGGTTGGTGCTTGATAAGTCATGTACTTCAACCTGCATTGAAAACAGCGCAAGTTGCTTATCTTCAATTGTGTTGACGTTCATGTTCAGCACATTCACTTTTTCGTTTGCAAGCACTGAGCTGATATCTCGAATAAGACCTGAGCGGTCAGTGGCTTCAACTTTAATCGTTAATGAGTAAGAGCCATTAATGTCGTCTGACCAACTTACTGATATCACCCGCTCAGGATGCTTCTGGCGAAGTTTCTCAAACGAATCACAATCCTCTCGGTGAACTGCAATCCCTCGGCCTTGCGTAATGTAGCCGATGATTTCATCACCCGGCACGGGTCGGCAGCATTTAGCAACATGGCTCATTAAGCTACCTACCCCATCAACAACAATACCGTTCTTATCGCCAGTGACACTTTTTGGTTTTTTAAACTTAATTTGTGGTTCGTCATGCTCACGGTCACTAATAAAGTTTAATAACTGGTTTAAGCGAACATCCCCAGCACCTACCGCAACCATAAGGTCGTCAAGGCCTTTAAGGTTAAAACGCTCAATTGCTGGCGCTAGATCTTTGGTCGATAAATCCAGCTTTTGCAGCTCAGTTTCAAGAATCTCTTTACCGGCACTTAAGTTTTTATCGCGATCAAGCTGCTTAAACCAATGATGGATTTTAGAACGAGCTCGTGATGACTTAATATAACCAAGCGATGGGTTTAACCAATCACGACTTGGATTAGGCTGCTTTTGAGTTAAAATTTCAACCTGATCACCGGTACTTAATTGATGAGTAAAGGGTACGATTTTGCCGAACACTTTTGCACCAATACAGCGATGCCCTACGTTTGAGTGAATGTAATAAGCAAAATCAAGTGGTGTTGCACCCAGCGGTAAATCGAAAATATCACCCTTAGGCGTAAACACATAAACACGGTCTTCTACTACTTGGTTTTTAAGCTCTTCCGCAAGATCACTACCATCAACGACTTCTTCTTGCCATTGCAGTAACTTACGTAACCAACTAATTTTTTGCTCGTAGCCCGACCCACGTCCTGGCAATGCACCTTCTTTGTACATCCAATGCGCAGCGACACCTAACTCAGCATCTTGATGCATTTCGCTCGTACGAATTTGAATTTCAACGGTTTTACCTTCAGGGCCAAATACCACGGTATGGATTGACTGATAACCGTTTTGTTTAGGTGTTGCGATGTAATCATCAAATTCTTTATTTAAATGGCGCCAGTTAGTATGAACGATACCTAACGCCGCGTAACAATCTTGCAGACGCTCTACCACTATGCGCATAGCGCGAATGTCAAAAAGCTGGTCGAACTCATAGTTCTTCTGTGCCATTTTTTTGTAGATGCTGTAGATATGCTTAGGGCGACCATACACCTCACCTTCAATACCCGCCTCAGCCAAGCGTGCTTTAACTAAAGCAACCATGTTCTCCATGTAAGCTTCACGGGCAAGGCGCTTATCATCTAGCTGTTTAGCGATATTTTTATAGGTATCTGGATGCAGATAACGGAACGACAGGTCTTCAAGTTCCCACTTAAGCTGGCCAATCCCTAAACGGTTAGCAAGGGGGGCAAAAATGTCGCGAGTTTCTTTAGCGGCAATAACGCGCTCTTCTTCACTGGCGTCTTTAACATCACGCAAGTGGCACACTTGCTCTGCCAGTTTAATCACTACAGCCCGCACATCTTCAACCATGGCTAATAACATGCGGCGGATATTATCAATTTGTACAGTGCCTTTCCCTTGGTGGGCTAAGGTACTGATGGTCGCCATTTGGCTTACGCCTGTTAGTAATAATGCAACGTGGTTACCCAGCTTTTCAGTGACTGTCTCTATCGAGATTTTTTCAGCTAAAAAATAAGGCGTTAAAAAAGCAGTAGCAAGGGAATCTGCGTCTAAATTTAGCTCAGCTAAAATTTCCACCATTTCAATGGCTGTGTTTTCACGTTTTGCATCATCGCAATGCAGGCACAGTTGGTGAGCCTGCTCTAATAAGGTATGTTTGTCTTCTGTTAGCGCTAACAGCTCGATACGGCTGGCAAAATCACTCGGCTTAGTTAGCTGATGTGACTGTCTAGTAGCTACCATGTGCGCTTTACCTCCTGTGAAATAACGCCATCGTTTCAATATGCCCGGTATGCGGGAACATATTCATAAGCCCAATTTTTTCAATGCTAAAGCCTGCTTGTAAAATAATTGCACTGTCACGGGCTAAAGTAACAGGATCACAAGAGACGTATAAAATCGTTTTAAACTGAGTAAGTGGTAACTGCTCTAAAATAGCCATTGCACCAGTACGTGATGGATCAAGTACTAACACGTCAAGTTCGGCACTAAACCAAGCAGCTGATTGCAGTGATTTTGTTAAATCAAAACAATAAAAATCGGTATTCGACAATGAGTTAGTTTGCGCATTTTGTTTTGCTAATGCAACCGCAGAATCGACCCCTTCAACACCAATAACATATTTAGCATACTTTGCAATCAATAATGAAAAGTTACCAATGCCACAAAACAAATCCAATACCTGCTCATGACCTTGTAAATCAAGCCACTGTTTTGCTTGATGCAGCATAGCTTGGTTTACTTGCGGGTTAACTTGAATAAAGTTTTCAAGGCCAAACTCAAAGCGTAAATCATAAGCCGGTATCTGGTAGTACGGCATTGGATGGTCACTGTGATCAATTTCGCCACTGTGTGACTGCCACACAACACGCCAGCTATATTCATCACACGCTGCGACTACAATAGCTTTTAACTCTGCGTTAATGGCTTTGGTATGCCTAATAACCACAAAGGCCGCGTTATCAGCTTCACATAATTGTAAGTGACTAATGCTACTCAGACCTGAATGGCTGTTGATAAGAACATCAAAAACTGAAAAAACGTCTTTAAAAGTGCCGCTCAGCACATCACAGTTTTCTATGCTCACTAATTGTTTAGAACCTTGAGCCCGATACCCTACTCGCATTTTCTTTGCGGCTTTGTCGTGCATTACGGCAATGCGCGCAGAGCGACGATAATGGTGCTCTTCACTAAGCAGAGGTGCTTGCCAATTTAAGTTATCAGCTTTGGCAAACTTGCTAAACAGCTGACTCACCGCCGCTTGCTTCTCAACCAATTGCTGCTCTGCATCAAGGTGCTGTAGCTGACAACCACCACAAACCTGATAATGCTGGCAAAAAGGAGTAACCCTATGCGCTGAGGCTGATAGCACTTTTTTACAATCAGCACTGGCAAAGCGTGCCTTATCTTCAATCAATAATGCCTTTACTTCTTCACCCGGCAAAGCACCATTAACAAAACAGACTTTATTTCCCTGCTTAGCAACTCCCCGTCCTTGGTGATCCATAGCAGTGACATTCAGGGTTAGCATTTTTTGCGAAACGGATTTCTTTTTGGCTTTGAAAATCTGTGCCATTGGGCAACACCTTAATTATTGATAAAGCGGGAGTAAGTATATACTCTTAAACAACGATAATAATGATAACAACATTCTTTATGACTAAATTTGGCTTACGTGACTCAGTCTTAACCCTTACACTTATACCGACTGTGATCATAGGCTTGTTGCTGGGCGGTTATTTTACAATAAATCGTTACATTGAGCTCGATGAAATTTTGTATCAACAGGGCGTGACTATTATTGAGCCCCTCGCCATTGCTGTTGAGCAACCGCTATTAAAGCGTGATAAAGCCTTATTAACTCGCTTAGTTAGTCATACGCACAACAAACACTCCCCTGCTATCCAATCAATTGCTATTTTTGATGAAAACAATGAGTTAGTGATTTTTAGTAAATACCAAAGTGAGTTCAAAGAAATTGTTAGCAGCAATGCAAACAACATGGATGGCATCCAAGTACAAAATTCTGAGCACTATTTAACATTCTCCACTGCCATAATTAATCATAGCCGCCAAGACACGATTTGGAATCATCACAGCTATCAAGCATCACTTGGTACTGTGGTGATCATGCTTAACAAACAACAAGCCATTATTGGCCAGCAACGAGCATTATTGGTCAGTGGCGTAGTGATATTACTCGCGCTCATACTTGCTATCGTATTAGCGTTTAGACTAACTCGCATGTTTATTCAGCCTCTTAATAAGTTAGTACTAGCTACCGACAAGCTTATTGAAGGTAAAGTAGACACTGGACTTGATCAAAAAATGTTTGGTGAGTTTGAGTTATTACGCACAGGTTTAAATACCATTGCAGAAACCATGGTCGTGCAACGTGATGAGATGCAAAAGCACATTGACCAAGCAACCTCTGATTACCGCGAAACACTCGAACAATACGAAACCCAAAATATTCAGTTAAGTATTGCTAAAAAAGACGCGCAAGATGCGAACCGAGTAAAATCAGACTTTTTAGCTAAAATGAGTCACGAATTACGCACACCTTTGAATGGTGTAATTGGTTTTACACGCCAGCTTTATAAGACTCCGCTGAATAAGCATCAAAAAGATTATCTTGATACCATTGAGCTGTCGGCAAATAGCCTACTAACAATTATCAGCGATATTTTAGACTTTTCGAAATTAGAAGCCGGAGCCATGGAACTTGAGTCAATGCAATTCCAGCTCCGTGACAATATTAATGAAGTTATGACTTTGTTGGCACCAAGTGCTCACGAAAAACAACTTGAACTATCGATATTTATCCACCCACAAGTACCCGACAACTTAACTGGCGACCCGACCCGCTTTAAACAAATTTTAATCAACCTGTTAAGTAATGCCATTAAGTTTACTGAAAAAGGCTCAATCAAAGTTGATGTTGGCTATCGCTTATTAGATGAAGAACGCGCCTCTATTTTAGTGTCTGTCACCGACACTGGTGTAGGCATCCCAATGGATAAACAAGATGCGTTATTTACCCCATTTGGCCAAGCAGACTCTAGTATCACCCGTAAATTTGGTGGCACAGGTCTTGGGTTAATCATCACTAAGCATATTGTTGAAGCGATGAATGGCCGCATCACCCTAAACTCAGCACCTGGTAATGGTACCTGCTTTACGTTCAATGCCGTATTCAGAACGCCAAGTAACTCAATTACCAGTGACTTACCGACTCAATCATTAATTAATAAGCGTATTCTTTACCTTGAACCTCACGAGCATACACACCAAGCGACTCTGTCATTGCTCAATGAGTGGCAAGCACGAGTAACTGCCTGCTTAGATGAAGAAAGTTTCTTAGCTGAGATTAACAAAGACTTCAGTTACGATATTTGTATTATCGGTCATACAGCTGCAATTGATGATATGCAACAGCTCAAGAGTTATGTAAAAGCCGTTCGCCCTGTCACTGACTATCTTTACCTTATGCTCAATACAGTTTCGCATAATATGCGCGAAGCCTTTATTGGCAGCGGAGCAGATGCGTGCTTAAGCAAACCACTTAACCACCGTAAATTATGCGAAGTGCTTGCTGCACCTTATCGCCTTGATCACCCTGTACATAACATTGAACAAGGCGATGAAAAACTATTACCGCTAAAAGTACTGGTTGTAGACGATAACGATGCCAACCTTAAACTTATTTGCACCTTGCTTGATGAACAAATAGAACTGATAGATACCGCACACAACGGTTCACAAGCTTACAGCTTAAGTAAAAGCCACAAATATGACTTAATCTTCATGGACATCCAAATGCCAATTATGGATGGTATTACCGCATGTAAACTTATTCGCGAGTCATCTCTTAATGAAGATACCCCTATCATTGCTGTAACCGCTCACGCCCTAGCGGGTGAAAAAGAACAGCTACTTAAGGATGGTTTTAAAGGCTATTTAACCAAACCTATTGATGAAGATATGCTAAAGCAGATAATTAGCGATCATAGTCCACAATCACCGATTAACCGCGAACGCAACAAAGTTCCGGCAATTAATTCAGAGCCTCCATTTGAAAGTGCCCGCTTAGATTGGCAGTTAGCACTACAACGTGCTGGCGGTAAAGAAGAGCTAGCACTAGAAATGCTCAATATGTTATTACTCAGCGTGCCGGAAACCTTGCGTCTGCTCAATGAAGCTATAGAAAAAGAAGATTGTGAACATGTGCTTAGCATTGTGCACAAGTTCCATGGCGCATGTTGTTACACTGGTGTGCCAAAACTTAAATCCCTCGCCGAAACACTCGAGACAGCACTAAAAGGTGATTGCGATTTAAATTACATTGAGCCTGAATTGTTTGAGCTTGTTGATGAGCTAAATAATTTGTTGAGCGATGCTGGAATGCTTGAGCAGCAACGTTAAAAGTTATGAAGGATATCAAGGAAGATTAATGTTTTTTATTTTATTTTTGTTTTTTACATCATTATCGTTCTTTTGGTTCATACTCAGTTCTAAAAAGCTGTGTGTGATAGCAAACGAATACGTAAAAACTAATTACACTGAACAGTGGCAAGCATACGAGAATAAAGCCCGCTTAATGAAAGTAAAACCTGACTCAATGGTTATTCATTCAATTAAGAAAGGTGAATTGTCGGCCGAAGATGATGATGTTTTGAAAAGCTTTAAGAAAAAGCATCAATATTTAGTGGTCCTACTCTGCCTTTCCCCTTGGCTATCTTCATTGCTTGCACAATTTATTGTTTATCTGAGTAAATAAAAAACGCGGTGGATATCACATCCACCGCGCTCAGTATTCAAATTTGCTGGCTCTTATTAAAGGCGTCAGCTTAAAGTCTTGCTTCAATCATTAAACGTTTCATATCGCTGACTGCTTTTTCTAAACCATCAATCGCTGCACGGGCAATAATCGCATGACCAATGTTTAACTCATAAATTTCTGGCATTGCCGCAATGGGTTTTACATTGTGGTAATGAAGACCATGACCGGCATTAACGATTAAACCTAGGCTATCGGCATATTGTACACCGCTACGAATACGCTCAAGCTCAGTGTGAAGCTCTTCGTCATTTTCAGCATCAGCATAAGCACCGGTGTGAATTTCAACGTATGGAGCATTACACGCTTTTGCAGCGTCAAGTTGTGCGTTGTCGGCATCTATGAATAACGAGACCTTAATTCCTGCTGCTGTTAGCTTTTCTGTTGCTGCTTTTACTTTTTCAAAATTACCCACAACATCAAGACCACCCTCTGTGGTGAGCTCTTCACGCTTTTCAGGCACTAAACAAACATAAGCAGGTTTCACTTCAAGGGCGATGTCGATCATTTCATCGGTCACTGCAATTTCAAGATTCATACGTGTTTGAATCGTTTTTGCCATCACATACACGTCGCGGTCTTGAATATGACGACGGTCTTCACGCAAATGAATGGTGATACCATCTGCACCAGCATGCTCTGCAACAGCTGCAGCATGCGCAGGATCTGGGTAACTCGTGCCACGCGCTTGGCGTAAAGTGGCAATGTGATCAACGTTTACACCAAGAAGAATATCTTTCATTTTTTTACCTGTTTAAAACAACGATTCAAGGCTGAACATCAGCCTACTTAATAAATAACTCACGGCTTTTTAATGGCTTTTTACCAAGTAAAGGCTTGAGTAAGTATCGACTTAATTGCTTTGCCATATATAACACATCAGGGGCGCTAAAGTCATGAGCTGCTATGGCATTTAATTGCTTTCCTGAAAAACCACTATGGGGGTCGTCATGCAGTAAAAAACCGTATTCAGCAAAGTACTGGTAATTTGCTGCATCGATAATTTCATCACCTTCGGCATCAACACTAAAATCAACGCCATAACCAAGCATTTCAAGTAACTGAAACTCATAAGAGCGAAGCACCGCTTGCAGGTTTTTAGTGGTTGATAATTCACCTAGATGCTGTTTATAAAGATGATAAACACTTTCCATCGGCTCATTGATAGGTACGATACGATTGGTTAATTCGTTCATATAGAAGCCGCAATAAAGCTCGGTACCCTGCAACATAGTTTGCCGGCCATGGGGTTCAAAACGATTAATGTATTTTAAATCAGACTTGCCGTTATATTGTACGAGCAGAGATTGGAAAGGTTGTAATTGTGCTTTATGTTTAGTGGCCTGGCGACCACTAACACGGGCCAGCATTCTCAGCTGACCTACGCCTTCTACCAGCATATCGAGCATGACTTGCGAGTCGCTAAATGGACGTCGGTGCAGCAAGTATGCTGTGTAGAATTCGCTATCCATGGCGTGTAAGACTTTACTTAGTCTTCACCATAGCCAAGGCTACGTAGCGCACGCTCATCGTCGGCCCAGCCAGACTTCACTTTTACCCAAAGTTCTAAAAACACTTTGTTATCAAGCATATCTTCAAGGTCTTTACGAGCTTCACGGCCAATAACTTTCAGCTTTTCGCCTTTATTGCCGATCACCATACGCTTTTGCGTTTCACGCTCAACGAGGATCAAACCATTAATTTGCCAAACACCGTTTTCTTGCCATTTAAACTGTTCAATCTCTACAGTGACTGAATATGGTAACTCATCACCCATAAAGCGCATCAGCTTTTCACGGATCACTTCAGCTGCCATAAAGCGCATTGAACGGTCTGTTACGTAGTCTTCAGGGAAGTAAAACTCACAAAGCGGTAAACGCTTTTTCACTTCATCTTTGATTAAATCAATATTTTTACCCTGCTTCGCAGAGACCGGCATAATAGCCACAAAATCAAATTTACCACCTAAAAACTGCATGTGCGGAAGCACTAAATCACGGTCTTTAACTTGGTCAATTTTATTCATAACTAATAACACTGGGCGACCGCTCTGACGTACTTTATTTAGTACCATCTCATCGTCTTCGTTCCAGTGTGTGCCTTCAACCACAAAGATGATCAGTTCGACATCGCCAATTGAGCTTGATGCAGCACGGTTCATTAAACGGTTAATAGCGCGTTTTTCTTCTACGTGTAAGCCTGGTGTATCCACATAAACAGCTTGGTATTTACCTTCGGTATGAATACCCATAATACGGTGACGTGTGGTTTGTGGCTTACGCGAGGTAATAGACACCTTTTGCTCAACAATATAGTTAAGTAAGGTTGATTTACCTACATTTGGGCGGCCAACAATGGCAACCATACCGCAGTGCGTGTCTAGCTCTGCAGGTTCTTTGCTAATTAAATCATCAAGATTCATTTTTAAGTATCTTTAAGGCTTTTTCAGCGGCTTTTTGCTCAGCTTTACGACGTGAGCTACCTACTGAGATAATGCTATCCATCCCTTCAACAATACATTCAACCGTGAATGTTTGATTGTGCGCTTGGCCTTTTGTATCAATTACAGTGTAGCCAGGTAACGATAATTTGCGCGCTTGTAAGTATTCTTGAAGTAATGTTTTCGGATCTTTTTGATTTAAGCCCGGCGAAATTGCATCAAGACGCGACTCGTACCAGCTTAAAATTAACTCACCACATTGTTCAATGTTTGAGTCTAAGAACACCGCACCAATAATCGCCTCAACGGCATCAGCAAGGGTTGATTCACGGCGAAAACCACCGCTTTTAAGCTCGCCTGGACCTAAGCGTAAGTAATCGCCTAAGCCAAACTCTAGGCCAAATTCAGCCAACGTTTGACCACGAACTAGGGTCGAACGCATGCGGCTTAAATCACCTTCGCGTGCTTTTGGAAATTTAGTGTAAAGCGCATTCGCAATCACAAAGCTCAAAATCGAATCGCCCAAAAACTCTAAGCGCTCGTTATGTTGGCCTTTATGACTGCGGTGCGTCATTGCCTGCTCAAGCAAAGCTTGATCAGTAAATGTATAACCTATTTTGTTGTATAACTCTGTTACGTTTTTTTTCATCGTTACTGAATATTACCTAGGCGTTCAAAACGAACACCAGTTGGAACCCAGCCTGGTAAAAAGTCATCTGGGCCATTCTCAAATTCAAAACTCATCCATATAAAGACGGCTTTACCTACCAAGTTTTCTTTAGGTACAAAGCCCCAAAAGCGACTGTCTTGGCTATTATCACGGTTATCACCCATCATGAAATAATGATCGGCAGGAACAACCCACTCATCAGAGCGTGTACCTGGTTGTTGATAATAACGGCCTTTCATTTCAGGAGCTTGCGGGTTAATTAAAATATTATGATTCAATGTGCTTAGGTTTTCTTCTAAGCGCACTAAATTCATCGAACCCTGCTTGAACTCGTCACTATTGAGGATTTCCATATCAATTTTGTTGTATTCATTACACAGCAAATCACCTTGCTGCGTTTCACCTTCGGCACATTTTGGCTGAATATAAAGGTGCTTATTGCGATAAACAATTTTATCGCCCGGTAAACCAATCGTACGTTTAATGTAATCTACACGCTCGTCTAATGGGTATTTAAATACCACAATATCACCACGTTCAGGTTCATCAACATCAACTAACTGGCTACGCCAAATTGGGTCTTTGATGCCATATGAGTACTTCTGTACCAAAATGAAGTCACCCACTAATAGGGTTGGCATCATTGAGCCAGATGGAATTTGAAACGGTTCAAAAATGAAAGAGCGAAAAATCGTGATCGCTGCAATCATCGGAAAAATTGACTTAGCCGTTTCAGTGATACTTGGCTCAGGCGCAATTAATGCGGCGGTTTCTTCGTCTAGTTCACCACCTGCTGCATTTTGAGCAAGGGCAATGCGTTGCTGACGCTTTGGCGCATACATAAAGTGGTCAATTAACCAAATTAATCCTGAGCCTAGCGTTAACAACACTAAGAAAATAGAAAAGTAACCCGCCATGCATTAATTCCTTTATTTACTTCTAATTATTTACCAACTTTAAGGATAGCTAAGAATGCATCTTGAGGTACTTCAACGTTACCTAGTTGCTTCATTCGCTTTTTACCTTCTTTTTGTTTTTGTAGCAGTTTCTTCTTACGGCTCACGTCACCACCGTAACATTTTGCGATTACGTTTTTACGTAATTGCTTAACTGTTGTACGGGCAATAACATGCTGACCAATCGCTGCTTGAATCGCAATATCAAACTGCTGACGTGGAATTAAGTCTTTCAGTGCTTCAGCTAACTGACGACCACGTGATTGTGCAATATCACGGTGAACAATAATCGCTAACGCATCAACACGCTCACCATTAATTAATACGTCAACACGTACCATGTCTGAAGCTTGGAAATGCTTGAAGTTATAATCAAGCGATGCAAAACCACGGCTTGTTGATTTTAACTTATCAAAAAAGTCCATGACTACTTCAGCCATCGGTAATTCGTACGTCACCGCAACTTGCTTACCATGGTAGCTCATTTTAGTTTGCATACCACGCTTTTCAACACAAAGCGTAATTACGTTACCTAAAAACTCTTGCGGAACTAATATGTTAGCTTCAACAATTGGCTCACGGATTTCAAGAATATTATTCACTGGCGGTAAGTCAGACGGGTTATCTATCTGTTTAGTTCCGTCTTTAGTCTCTACTTCGTAGATTACTGTTGGCGCAGTGGTAATAAGATCAATGTCGTATTCACGCTCAAGACGCTCTTGAATGATTTCCATGTGTAGCATACCTAAGAAGCCACAACGGAAACCAAAGCCTAGTGCTGTTGAGTTTTCTGGCTCGAAGAATAACGACGCATCGTTCAAGCTTAATTTATCAAGCGCATCACGGAATGACTCATAGTCATCTGATGAAATTGGGAACATACCTGCATAAACCTGCGGTTTAATGCGTTGGAAGCCCGGTAAACGCTCAGGCGCAGAATTACGTTGTAAAGTGATGGTATCACCTACAGGTGCACCATGGATTTCTTTAATACCCGCAATAACAAAGCCTACCTCACCGGTTTTTAAGATACCCGTGTTAGTTTGTTTTGGTGTGAAAATACCCACTTTATCTGCGATATGAACTTGATCATTCGACATGATCTTAATTTTATCGCCCGAGCGTAATTCACCATGTTTGATACGTACTAGTGATACAACGCCTTGGTATGGGTCAAACCATGAATCAATAATAAGCGCTTGTAGTGGCTTGTCTTTGTCACCTTCTGGCGGCGGAATATCTTTAACAATAATTTCGAGTACTTCTTCAATACCAATACCCGTTTTAGCACTACATTGCACTGCATCTAGGGCATCGATACCAATGATGTCTTCAATTTCTTCTGCTACACGAAGTGGATCGGCTTGTGGTAAGTCGATTTTATTTAGAACTGGAATAACTTCTAAGTCCATTTCGATTGCTGTGTAGCAGTTAGCTAAAGTTTGCGCTTCTACACCTTGACCCGCATCAACAACTAAAAGTGCACCTTCACAGGCTGCAAGTGAACGTGATACTTCGTATGTGAAGTCAACGTGTCCTGGCGTGTCGATAAAGTTTAACTGGTATGTTTCGCCGTCTTTAGCTTTATAATTTAGCGTTACACTTTGCGCTTTGATGGTAATACCACGCTCACGCTCTATGTCCATTGAGTCTAACACCTGCTGCTGCATTTCACGGTCTGTTAAACCACCACAAACTTGGATAAGACGGTCAGAGAGAGTCGATTTACCATGGTCAATATGGGCGATGATCGAAAAATTACGGATATGCTTCATAAACTGGATTCTAAACTTCTATATAAAATGGACTAAGTGTATAAAGCGACAATTTTACATTTAATTGGCTTTAATCACCATCTATTTGAGTGAAAGGAATAGTAATTGGGTGAATTTTTATTACTTTAATATCATGCTTCAGGCTCTTAACCCTTGATTTTGCTATCGCATAGCCCGTCAAACCACCAATCACGGCGGCTAAAATTTGCCAGCCTTCGGCAAGCGAAAAAGCCGAAAATGCGATTAAAGCAAACCCTAAACTAAACAAAAGGGGTAGCATGTAAACAGCCATAGCGTGTTTAACTAAGTGGCTATCATCGAGTGCTAAAGTTACTTTTTGCCCTACTTGGAGCTCTTTTTCGAAGGTATAAGGAAAGGTTTTTTTAGCTGTTCCAAACAGCTTTGCAAAAACTTGCGAACCACAACGACCATTACAGCCGGCACAAGCTTGCTTTTGCTCTGCTTCTAAATTCGCTGTCGTGCCTTTAACTGACACGACAGTGAGTGTTTGTTCAATCATGATTTAAAGAGGTCGCGCTACCGACTCAGCTATAGCTTTGGCTGTCATAGCTGGGATATTACCAACAACCGATACATCAAAGCTACCACCATTGTGCACATACACAGTCGTTGCACCTGAGGTTAAAGCGCCGCTTGCACGCTTTCCAGGTAACGGTCTTTGAATAAAAACAGACACTTCAACAAACCCATCTGAATATAAATAATAGTCAGCAAGTTCATTATTTAAATCAAGTTTATGGCGATCTGACTTTAATAACTTAAAGCCATCAGGGAGCCAACCAATTTTCCAATCATTCGCTGCGCCGTCACCGTCGCTGGCTAAATCATTAGTCGCAAGGACTGCTGGAAAGTCACGATTTTGCATTTCAACTAACATAGGTGCTGGCTGCTCTGTTACGCTGATATGAGTTAACTGTAACTGCTCAAGCATTTCACCTTTGTGATTCACATAGGCAGATTTAAGTAACAACGATGATTCAGTATCTAGCCAAATCCAATAGTTATATTTGTATTCATCTTTTGATTCGATACGCACTAACTGTGCTGAGCGCCCTGCAATACGGCCTTTTCCGCCAAGCACAAAATCATAGTGAGCGCTTAGTCGATTAATATCTTTAAAAAGTACTTCAGGAATTGGCCCGGCTATAGAGTCTGTTTTCACTGAATAAGGCTCAGAATGAGGCTCAAAATAGGTCACTTGATCGTCAACGCGCACCATTTCTAGGCCAGCGCCGTTGAGTAAACTTAAATGCTCAAGCTCAATATCGCCTTGTTTTGCATGTAACCAGCGATAGGGTTCCATGGCTTGGCCTTTTACAACCACAAATGATGCGTCAAAGTTGCGAGTATGAACGGCCATAGCCATATCATTTAATAAAGTCTTGGCGGGATTTTCGTCGCTGGCAATGGCTGGAGCCGTTAATACCAGCGACAAAATAAAAGTAAAAACTTTCATTTAATTAGTTTTTTTCCTCGTCTGCATTTTCTGCAGTTTGCGATTTTTCTAGCGAATATGCAACACGTGCTTGACGTTGGTGCTCAAGCACTAATGCACCAATACGCTGTTGTTGTAACTCACGTAAACCTTGCTCTGCATTTTCTAATGCAGGTTGCTCAGATGAGTAACTAACAGGAGAGGCCATACCGGTTAATGGTACAGTTTGTAATGTTGGGATGTCATTTTGTGGCACTTCACTGTTTTGTGGCAAAGTTTGTACGCCCACAATAGCAAACATGGCAACACTAGCAGCAATGGCCACTTGGGCAAATGGACGACGCCAATTAAATGCTACTACGTTATCAGTGCCTGTTGCCGCCACGATTTCTTCGCTTTTTGGTGCCGTTGTTTTATTCGCGAAATCTGCGTAAACAGGTTCTTGCTCTAGTGATTCAGCCACTGCATCTGCAATGTCAAAATTAAAAGCGTTGTTATTTGCCTCAGCACGCATTACATCACCAATCATTGCGTAACGACCAAATGTAGACACATCGTCGTTTGTGATCGCTTGATCAGTTAACTGCTGCTCGCCGTCAAGTAACGCGGACAACTGCTCATTATCCAACTTGTTAACGTCTGCTTTTGTCATACTAAGACTCACCTATTAATGGATTCAATTTATTATCAATCGCCTCACGGGCACGGAAAATACGTGAACGCACCGTTCCCACAGGGCAATCCATAACCACGGCTATTTCTTCATAGCTCATACCTTCAATTTCACGAAGGGTAATCGCGGTTTTTAGATCTTCAGGCAAACTATCAATCGTATTAAAAATTACAGCACGTACTTCGTCACTTAATAACAGGTTTTCTGGCGATGCGTTTGAACGCATTGCATCTGCACTGTCATAAAATTCTGCTTCTTCGGCATCAACATCGTTAGCTGGGGGTTTGCGACCCTGCGCAACTAAGTAATTTTTAGCACAATTTACGGCGATACGGTACAACCAAGTATAAAAGGCGCTATCACCTCTAAAGTTAGGTAAAGCACGGTAGGCTTTAATAAAAGCTTCCTGTGCGACATCAGCAACATCACCTTGGTTCGATACATAACGTGAAATCAAACCTGCAATTTTATTCTGATATTTTCTAACTAATAGGTTGAAGGCGTTTTTATCTCCTTGCTGGACCCTTTTAACTAGCGCTAAATCCAAATCCTGCTCGCTCATTCGAGCCGGTACTCCTCTGTTTGATTCTTGCTTGCTATTCATATACTCGCCATTGTTTACACAAACTCTGACTGCACCATGAATATAAAAGTTCAGTTTAAAATGATTTTTTTATAAAATAGCACGCAAATAAATTGAGTCATACCAATCTTATTACACGACAACCTCAATAATTGCTTAAGAATCAACGGTTATCTAAATTAAACTCACAATTTAAAACAGCTAACAATAAACTGTTTATGTGACGATAAAACTAATAAGATTGGTATAACGTTTTAAAATGACTAATAGTGTTAAAGCAAATATGGTACATATACGTATACCACATAAAAATTTATTTGCTCAAACTTTTGGCACTACTAGCCGAGCATTGTAACCGCAAAGACCACAGACATGAACCAAAATAAACATCACATTACTGATGTCGCTATCATTGGCAGCGGCGCCGCTGGCCTATCTCTTGCCTTATCGCTTGCTAATCACTGTAAGGTGACAGTACTTAGTAAAGGCGCATTAACTGAGGGTTCTACCTTATATGCTCAAGGTGGTATTGCAGCAGTATTTGATAAAAAGAATGACAGCATTGAATCTCATGTTGAAGATACTCTCGATGCAGGCGGCGGATTATGTGACCGTGATGCGGTTCACTACACAGCAAGCAATGCTAAAAAATGTTTAAAGTGGCTAATTGAGCAAGGCGTACCTTTTGATATGGAGTTCGATTCAAAAGGTAAAGAACGTTTTCATTTAACTCGCGAAGGTGGTCACAGTCATCGCCGTATTTTACATGCCGCCGATGCCACTGGCCGAGCAGTGCAAACAACCTTAATTAGCCAAGTACAAGCCCACCCTAACATCACCTTGTTAGAAAATTACAATGCCATTGATTTAATCACAGATAAAAGCTTAGCCAAAAAAGGCAAGCATGTTCACGGCTTGTATGTTTGGAACTGTGTTGATAAAAAAGTTGAAACTATCGCTGCCAAGTTCGTATCACTGGCAACAGGCGGCGCAAGTAAAGTGTACTTATATACTTCTAACCCAGATGTATCAAGTGGTGATGGCATCGCAATGGCATGGCGTGCGGGGTGCCGTGTAGCCAATATGGAATTTAACCAATTCCACCCAACAAGTTTGTATCACCCGGAGCTGCAAAACTTTTTGATCACAGAAGCTATGCGCGGTGAAGGTGCGTATTTAAAACGCCCTGATGGCACTCGCTTTATGAAAGACTTTGATGAGCGCGAAGAACTTGCCCCTCGCGATATTGTTGCTCGTGCCATCGATTTTGAAATGAAACGCCTTGGTGCGAACTGTGTGTACCTTGATATTAGCCACAAAGATAAAGATTTTATCATTGAGCACTTCCCAACTATCTACGCAAAATGCTTAAGTGTTGGCCTCGACATTACCAAAGAAGCCATTCCTGTGGTGCCTGCTGCACACTATACCTGCGGCGGTGTTATGACCGACTTTAATGGCCGCACAGATTTAGATAACTTATATGCGGTTGGCGAAGTAGCTTACACAGGCTTACACGGTGCTAATCGTATGGCGAGCAACTCTCTACTTGAGTGCATTGTATTTGCCCATGCAGCCGCGAAAGATATTCTGAGCAAAATCGATGCAAGCCCTGCCCTTGAAGCCTTACCATTATGGGATGAAAGTCGCGTAACAAACTCAGACGAAGAAATCGTTATTACTCACAACTGGCATGAGCTAAGGTTATTTATGTGGGATTACGTGGGTATTGTACGCTCAACAAAACGCTTAGAGCGAGCGCTTCACCGCGTTGAATTACTGCAGCAAGAAATTCACGACTATTACGCAAACTTTAGGGTTACAAATAACTTATTAGAACTTCGAAACCTAGTGCAGGTTGCAGAGCTTATTATTCGCAGCGCCCTTGAGCGTAAAGAAAGTCGTGGTCTTCATTACACGATTGATTACCCAGAGCAAAACGAAAATCCAACACCGACAATTTTAACGCCTAAGTCGGTTGCTGCACTGCAATAATCGCGCGCTTTAAACGCGAGAAACTTTCTTCATCAACACTGGCTGAGCTGATAATCAGCCAGTGTGATTGATAAAACCCAGCTAACCTCAGCACCACAAAATTAGCAAACACATAACTTTTAGCCGTTATTTGGCCTTGTACTTTCAGTTTGTCGTTTACAAATCTAAGCTCTGCTTGCTCTAAAATTATAAAACCCTTTTCAGGTTGTGCTTGTTGGACTTTTTTAAAACTAAGAATGGCTAAGAAAAAGCACGCAAAACAAGCCAACAGCTGAGCGATAACATGCTGATAAGCAAAACATAAAATAATGGCTGTTAAGCAAAAAAAGACCACAAAGGGTTTGTGGTCGGGGGTGTTATTTGTAACGGTAAACCTATACACGAACTCGGTCTAAAATTAACGCAACCATGCCGTTTAGCTCTGGGTCTTTACACTCTTCATGACCCATAAACCATGCGAATAAATCAGGATCATCGCACTCAAGTAAGCGTTGAAAAACAGCTTGCTGTTCTTTTGATAGTGAGTCAAACGCTTCTTCAACGAATGGCATAAATAAAACATCTAGTTCTAACATACCGCGACGGCATGCCCAACGAATACGTTCTTTACTGTGAATTTCAGTCATTTTAAACCTCGTACTTATTTGTCTGCAGTTTACCAAATTGCAATCGAATAAACAGCTATTTAAATTGCTACCCTAACTAAGTTATCATTAGCGCTCATTCATATCGTAAAGAAGGTTTTTATGTCGACTGTTTACGCATGTCCTTTATCTTATTCACTTATCAGCCTAACTGGCAAAGATAAGTTGTCTTACCTTCACGGACAAATTACGCAAGATATCAACAAATTAACTGATGATAACTTCCTTTGGGCTGGCCACTGTAATGCAAAAGGCAAGCTTTGGGGTGTATTTAGGTTGTTTTCACACCTTGATAGCTATTACCTTGCAGGGTCAAAACCTGAGGTAGAGCAATCGCTAGTCGAGTTAAAAAAATATGCGGTATTTTCGCAAGTAGAAATTCAGCAATCTGAAAAACCGCTAATTGGCTTACTAGGTGATGACCTAACAGCGACTCTAGAAACCTTAGCAATTAATTTTGACGACGAGCACAACGCTGTCGATTTTGCTGGCGGTAAAGCGTTAAAGCTTGCAGATAACCGCGTATTGCTTATGGTCAACGAAGAATTTAGCTTACCTGATAACGTCACAGCTCTTGATGATGACGCGTTATGGCAACAGGCAGCCATTGGAGCTGGTGAACCATCATTAAACAGCGACGCTATTGGCGAATATGTACCGCAAATGGTTAACTTACAAGCGCTTGGTGGTATCAGTTTCAGAAAAGGTTGCTACACAGGGCAAGAAACCGTCGCCCGTATGAAATACCTAGGCAAAAATAAACGTGCTATGTATATAGTTTCGGGCAAAGCTGAAGGCTTGCTTGATGAGCTAGAACTTGAAACCCAACTGGGCGAAAACTGGCGCCGAGCAGGCAAGCTTATTAGCCAAAGTTTTAATCAACAAACGCAAACCTTAATGGGCCTTGTTGTGCTTCCGAACGATAATGAAGCAGGCCAAATTTTGCGAGCTAAACACCTCCCTCAGGTAGAGTTATCTATTCAAGCTCTGCCTTACTCTCTCGAAGATGAATAAATAGGAATGACTATGATCGTAGCAGCAAACAAAGTGGTAAAAATGCATTATTCAGTATTGGATAATAACAAAAACACCATCGACAACTCTTTCGATGGCGAGCCACTGGTGTTTATCGTTGGCACGGGTTTCTTAATTCCAGGCCTCGAAAATGCGCTATTAGGTAAAGAAGCGGGCGACACATTCAGCGTAACTGTTGAGCCAGAGCAAGGCTATGGTGAGCGTCACGATGACCTAATGCAAGCAGTACCAAAATCAATGTTTGAAGGTATGGAAATTGAAGTGGGTATGCAGTTCCGCGCTACGACTGACGCTGGCGACCAATCAGTGATGATCATCGAAATTCAAGACGAAGACGTTATTGTAGATGGTAACCACCCACTTTCAGGTATTACCCTTCATTTTGATGTTGAAGTACTTGAAGTACGCGATGCAACTGAAGAAGAATTAGCACATGGTCATGTGCACGGTGAAGGTGGTTGTGGTCACAGCCACTAAACCATTACTATAAAAAAAGCGCCACTGGCGCTTTTCTTATATCTGTTCGACTACTTCTTCTGTATCCACAGAAGCGTCTGTCACAGGTTCAGCAATATGTTCTCTAAGCGCAGCCAGTAAACCTTCTTGGTCATTGGTTCCTAAGCGATAGTACGTGCCGTCTTTCATTGCCAATTCAACAGCACTAAATCCAGATACACTGTAAACCCAGCCATCATGGGTGATACGCAGACCAATACCATGACGAAATGAATTACTTACCGCTCGAACAGATTCAATCTCATCAAAAGTCACGGTTTTTCCAAATACACCCGGACCGAATGCCCAGCTTACTGTTTTATCGCTCACCTTAATCGTTAAACCATGAAACAAAAAGGCCACCAGCACTAAGATAGCGCTAAACACCATAAGAGGAATATCTGCACCAATTAAGTTCCAAGCTAAGGCAATGAAGGCGCCAATCCAGCCTAAGATAACAAAAATAAAAATAGCGTACTGTTTATGTTGATACATTCTGAAGTATTCTCTTAAAAGCTATAAACAAAGGTTGCACTCAGCTCAGAATCGTACTTGAGCTTATCTTCCTCTGGTTTTGAGTTATAGCGATACATGTAAGTAAATTTGAGTGATACATCACCCATAATTTTGCTGATCAGGGATGTTTCTGACTTTAAACGCGAGTTTAACCCTGACAATGATTGTTCATAACTGACATCTTGATTAAAGCGAGTGCGAGCAGAAACCGTACGCTCCCACTGCAGCGCTAGACGAAGCAGATAACCGGTTTTTGTTTCATCTTCTTCTGTTGCAGTCTCTTGATCAGCCACCGAGCGGTATAAACCAGGGCCCACATCGATATCGACTTTATTCTTGCTGCCTTGGTAAATGCGGTTACCGTAACCCGTCGCTATGGTGCTCTTAAACTCAAGACCACTAAACTTATCTCGCTCATAGTCACCGTAAATGAAAAATGACTCATTTTTCACATTTAGCTTATAGTTACCTTGGCCTGATACAAAAATACGGTCAGCAGAAACTTCTTCATCACCGGTTTCTTCATTACGGTCACGTTTGTATAAAGTATCGAGCTTAAATTGGTTACGCCACTTTTCGAAATCTTGGTAAAGGTTACCTTTAAGTTTGAAACTAGTTGAGTTGGTATTACCGCGGCTTACCATAAAACCAAACTCCATATCTCCGTACAGCAACTCGCCTTTATGAATTTTATGGATTTCTTCTTCTGATAATTGCCCGTACTCATGAAAGTCTTCAAACGGATCAACAGCAAAAGCCTGCCAACTGCAAACTAGCAGGGCGGGCAAAATAATTCGTTTTATTGAATTAAAACAACTAAAAGTAGAGTCAAACATCGGCTGGAGAGTTATTCGCTATCTTTCCAAAGAATGTGGCAAAACGGTGCATCTTTGTCTCGGCTAATTAAAATTTTCGCAAACAAGATATCTTGATTGTCGAATTCAAGTCCTACTAAGACTTGCACAAATAGCTCAGGTTCAATTTCTAGTGCAACAAAATCTTGCCACTGCTCGTCAGGCTCACCTTCTTCAATAAAGCCAAGCTCTTCTCTGTGCTCGTTAAAATCAGCAATATCTTGCTCGCTTAAATTATCAGGTGCTAACTCTAAAAAGATATCATAAGCCTGATGAGTTACTTCTTCTTCACTGTATAAGCGTGGACCAGCCATTCCTTAAACCTCTGCACATGTGTATCGCTTTGAATCTGGCTATGATAACAAACCTCTTTTGAGTTTTACCAAAAAAAAAGCCAGGTTGCCCTGACTTTTTTGTAATTAATAACAGATTTTACTCCGCACTTGCTGTGCCTTTTATCTTTTCGCGCATTGATTGCACGAGCGTATAAAATAGCGGAACAAGTAAGGTGCCAAAAATGGTTGCAGCTAACATCCCGAATAACACGGTAATACCGAGCGATATTCGACTGCCAGCCCCTGCGCCACTTGCAAACACCAGCGGTAATACGCCAAGTACAAACGACAATGCCGTCATCAATACGGCCCTAAAGCGTAATCTTGCCGCATTAAGAGCCGCTTCAAAAATACCTTTACCTGCCGCACGCTCTTCCATAGCAAATTCAACAATCAAAATAGCGGTTTTGGTGGATAGGCCAATCAGTAGCACTAAACCAACCTGCGCATAGATGTTGTTTTCCATACCAATCACATACAGCGCAAGCATGGCACCAAATAACGCCAACGGTACCGCTGCAATGACCGAAAACGGAATTGTCCAGCTTTCGTATTGCGCAACCAAGAATAGATACACAAATACCACCGCTAAGCCAAATAAGATTGGCGCCATATTACCCGCTTCAATCTCTTGTTTAGACTGCCCAGCCCACTCATACACATAGCCTGTAGGTAATTGCTCAGCTAGCTCTTGCATTGCTTTAATGGCATCACCACTGGCATAACCCGCTGCAGGTTGTCCGCTAATGCTTGCACTACGATATAAGTTAAAGTGCGTTAAGCTTGTAGGGCCTAAAATTGGCTCCAGCTTAGCCAATGTAGTGAGCGGCACCATTGCTCCCTCATCATTACGTACATAGTAGTACTGTAAGTCTGCTGGGTTTTGACGAAAACGGCTTTCCGCCTGCATGATAACGCGGTAAGTACGGCTAAATTGGTTAAAGTCATTTATGTATAACGAGCCAAGTTGCGCCTGCAAGGTTAAGAAAATATCGCTAAGCGCCACCCCTTGAGCTTTTGCCTTATTACGGTCAATTTCAAGGAAATACTGTGGCACATTTGCTCTAAATGTACTGTAAACATTTGACAGCTCTGGACGCTGGTTCGCTTCATAAATTAAGCCATTTAACACTTGTGCAAGTTCAGCAGGCTCGCGTCCTTCACTGTCTTGTAACCTAAACTCAAAGCCTGCGCTTGTGCCAAGTCCAGGTATTGAAGGCGGATTAAAGGCCATGATTTGCGCATCTGGCATTGCCCAAAACTGCCCCATCAAGCGCGTTAGTACTGCACGTAAACCAAGCTCAGGGCTGGTACGCTCTTCCCAATCTTTGAGTACCACGATACCAAGCGCATTATTAGAACCCGCACCGCCGAGTAATGAGAAACCAGACACCGCAATAAAATCGGTTGCCGCTGGTTCATTTTTAACAATATCGCCCAGCTTGTGCATCACTTCTTGAGTACGACCGCTTGCTGCGGCATCAGGTAATTGCACATCAACAAACAGAAAGCCTTGGTCTTCTGCTGGTACAAAGCCTGTAGGCACTGTTTTTACTAGCCACCCTGCGGCAGCAAAAATTACTAGAGCAAATAATGCCATTCTCGCGCTACGTTTGAGAATAAAGTTAATAACCTTACTGTAACCATTGGTTGAGCGGGTAATAATGTTTTCAAACGGAGCTAACCACTTAATCGGCTTCATGGCCTTTTCGCTTAACAATAAAGCACACAATGCAGGGCTTAATGTCAGTGCGTTTAAAGAAGAAATGAGTACCGCAAATGAAATCGTCACCGAGAATTGTTTATAAAGCTCCCCGGTTATTCCCGGCATAAAGCCTACTGGCACAAACACCGCAAGCAATACTAAGGTCGTTGCCACGATTGGCCCCGATACCTGCTCCATCGCTTTGGTAACCGCTTCTTTAATTGGTAGCTTTTCTTCTTTAAGTATTCGTTCAACGTTTTCAATAACGATAATGGCATCATCGACCACGATACCTATTGCAAGCACTAAACCGAATAAAGTGATTAAGTTGATGGAGTAATCCATCATCATCATAAACGCGAAAGTCCCCACCAAGGATACCGGAATAGCCACCGTTGGAATGAGCGTAGCGCGCCAATTTTGTAAGAATAAAAATACCACTAAAATAACCAAACCAACCGCTTGGACAAGAGTGACAACCACTTCATCAATCGAGCGATTGATGAACTCTGTGGTGTCATAAGGAATCGAGTACTCAACACCATCAGGTAGCTGTTTAGCAAGCTCTGCCATACGGGCTTTTACATCAGCAGCTACTTGCGTCGCATTCGCCTCTGTTAGCTGATAAATAACGATGAATGCAGTGTCTTGCTGGTTTAACTTTGCTGTTGTGCTGTAGCTTGCTGCACCTAATTCAATACGGGCAATATCATTTAAGCGCACAAAGTTACCATCTTTGCTCGAGCGGATAATGGTTTGGCCAAACTCTTCAGGGGTTTTTAAGCGCCCTTTAGCCTGAATCGAATACTCAAATTGCTGACTCGGTGCTGAGGGTGCAGCACCCAGCTTACCCGCGGCTACGATGGTATTTTGCTCTTGCAGTGCCGCTTGAACTTCTGACACAGTTAAACCTAAAGATGCCATTCGATCTGGGCGTAACCACAAGCGCATTGAATAGGTTTGCTCCCCCATTACTTCAGCAGAGGCAACCCCATTAATACGGCCAAGTGGCTCGGTTAAGTAATTGGTTGCATAGTTACTTAAGAAAATAGCGTCGATATTTTCTTGATTAGAGTACAGGTTGATACCGAGAAGCATCGAACTCGACTTTTTCTTAACCGATACACCTTGGCGTTTAACTTCTTCAGGTAACCCTGCTTCAGCAAGTGCCACACGGTTTTGTACGTTAACTTGGGCTATATCCGTGTCTGTACCGACTTTAAAGTAAACAGTTATGTTGGCCGTGCCGTTATTCGACGATGTTGATTCGATATACATCATATCTTCAACGCCATTAACTTGCTCTTCTATGGGCCGGATCACCGACTCTTCAACAATTTGCGCACTTGCCCCCGGGTAATTGGCACTAATTTGTACTTGCGGAGGGGTTATTTGCGGGTACATATTCACAGGCAGCAAGGCCATTGAAATTAAACCCGCTATGGTAATAACAATCGAAATTACCAAGGCAAATTTTGGGCGAGATATAAAGGTTTTACTGATCATATCTCACTCCTAAGAGTTAGTTTTGCTAGAAATAGTGCCGGTTGTTTCATCGACATTTTTTTCAACAGCTTTCACTTCAGCGCCTTGGCGTACCTTTTGTAAACCTTCAATAATGACTTTTTCACCCGCCTCTAAACCAGATTCAACCACCCACATTGCATTAATACGACGACCCAGCTTAACAATCCGCATAGCCACTTTGTTTTCGTCATCAACAACGAGCACAAACTTACCTTGCTGGTTTTCTTGCACTGCAACTTGAGGAATGAGTGCCAAGTCTTGTTTATTCGTACTTTCAACGATTAAAGTGACGAATAGACCCGGCATAACGATGCCATCAGGGTTATCAAAAGCGGCTCTTAGTTCAACCGTGCCTGTATTGCGGTTAATTTTGGTATCTGCAAAATCAAGTTCGCCTTTATCAGCAAAAGTTGAGTTGTTTGGTAAACGCAAAGTTAAGTCGATAGGCACATCACGAGGGTCTTTATCTGAAGGTGCTTGATTATTTTGGCGATAAGAGATGTAGTCAGCTTCTTCAACCTGAAAACTTACATAAATTGGGTCAACATCGGTCAGCTCTGCAAGCTCATTGGATGATGGCCCAACAATATTACCCACATCATAGTTCACTTTACCGATGCGCCCTGCAAACGGTGCACGTATCTCAGTATAGCTTAAATTAAGTTTTGCTTTTTCAAGCTCAGCTTCCGCGGCTTTTACAGCTGCTGTAGCCTGTTCAAAATTCGTGGTGAGTTTATCGAGATCTGATTGCGAAATAAAACCTTGCGCAGCCACATCTTTACCACGTTTTAAATCTCTTTCAGCGGCGCCCGCTGCGGCAATTTTACTTTTTAAATCAGCTTCAACTTCTGCAACAGTTGAGCGATACTCAGATGGGTCAATACGTAATAAAAGCTGATCTTTCTCAACCGATGAGCCTTCATTAAAGTGGCGTTCAATGAGTTCACCCTCAACTCGGGCTCTAATCGCAACCTCTTGGAATGCTTCAGTACGCGCGACAAACTCTCGGTAATTACCAACTTCCTGTGTGACGACATTAAATACTGATACGGCCGGTGGCGGCGTAGTTTGTTGTTGTGCTTTATCATCTGAACAGCCAACTAATGTAGTTGTTAATGCGACAGAAATTGCAGCAAAAGCCAAAGAACGAGATGATTGTTTAGTTATGCGAGCTGTTTTGCCCATCAGCATATATTTACTCCTAGTAGCGCGACTTAAAACTAAGTCTAGTCGTGTCATGAGATTTTGCGAAAGTATCTAACTAATCACAAAACAAAGCTAGCTGCGAACTAGCACCTTTGTTTTAAAAATATACACCAATTTGTAACTAAATATATGACAAGGTTACCCATTTTTGGAAAATATAATGATTACTTGCGACACATCAGCAATTCTTTACTTAGATGTAATTAACTCGTAAGCTCTAACAAACAGGTCAGAGGAGTCACCATGATAAAACTAGAAATAAAACAACAAGTCGCATGGGTTAGCCTTGCTCGTCCCGAGAAACAAAATGCACTCAGTTTTGCTATGTTCGTTGAGCTTTCAAACGTAATCAAAGAAATTAAACGTGATCGCAGCTTGCGTGCGGTGGTTATCTCTGGAGAAGGTGAGCATTTTTGCTCTGGACTGGATGTTGCTGCAGTGATGAAAAAGCCAAGCAATATCATCAAGCTTTTATTCAAATGGTTACCAGGAAACCAAAATCTAGCGCAAAAAGTGGTGCTAGGTTGGCAAGACTTAAGTATTCCGGTGATAGCAAAAGTAACCGGACACTGCTTTGGTGGCGGTATGCAAATCGCACTCGGCGCTGATTATCGCATCGTCGATAAAAACGCTAAATTAGCGATCATGGAAGCCCGGTGGGGCTTATGCCCTGATATGGGGGCTAACGTGGTGCTTGCAGGTTTAATGAAGCGTGACCAAGCACTTTGGTTGGCAAGTCATGCAGGTCCTGTCTCAGCTGAAGACGCTAAAGAATATGGCTTAGTTACACAACTTACTGATGACGTTGATAAACAAACCGATGCTGTACTAGAAACCCTCATGGCGCGCTCGCCAGATACCCTTGCTGCAATTAAACGAATCACACAGCAAAGCTTTCGCTCACAGCAGCGCAAGATTCTCGCTAAAGAAACCTGGAGTCAAATTCGCTTACTGATGAATCCAAATACTAAAAAAGCGATTGCAAAAGCGAAAGGCGCAGAGGATATCAAGTTTAATAATGCCAAATCATGGTAAGCTAAAGTCGCATAGTACAACTGACAAGGGTATGATGTAGTTGTACTTTATTCGCAATTATCCTGACTTATGAAATACCTTATCAGTAGCGTTATTATTCTTACCTGCTTAGCCGTTGCAAAGTTTTTAACGGCTTTGCTTCAAAGCTCATTCCCTGCTCCATTACTCGGTATGGTGTTACTGCTCGTGCTACTGTTAACAGGCCTCGTTAAAGAACAGCATTTAAAACCAACAGCCAGCCCTTTACTTAATTACATGCCGTTGTTTTTCATCCCTGCAGGGGTTGGTATTATTGAACATCTGGGTTTAATTTCACAGAACTGGCCTTTATTACTGACTATTTTTATAGTCGTGCCGCTGAGTAGTGTTTTAATCATAGGCGCTGTTATCGCCTATTTTAAGGGCCGTGAAAATGACAGTTAGTTTATGGTGGCTCAGCGTCCCGCTTATTATTGTACTTTTCTTAGTACTGCGATTTTTAAACGCGAAAACCCAGCACGCCACTGTTAAAGCGCTTAGTAACCCTGTGTGCTGGGCAATTGTATTAATTGCAGCGTTGTTAGTGGCACTGAAGCTCCCCTATGAGCCTTTTGCCGAGCACAGTAAAGTTCTAAGCTGGTTGCTTGAGCCTGCCATTGTGGCATTGGCTTTACCGCTTTATCAGCAATTTATCCATGTCAAAAAGAACCTGCTGCTAATTCTCATAAGTTGTAGTTTAGGGGTGATCAATGCCACCTTTGTCGCGTCGCTTATTTGTTATTTTTTTGCAGCCCCAGCACAGTTAAGCGCATCTTTAGCAAGTTTATCTGTAACAACCCCCATCACCTTGTTAGTAACAGAGTCGCTAGGCGGCATACCTTCTTTAGCGGCAGCCATGGTGATTTTTATTGGCGTACTTGGGGCAATATTTGGTAATTTGATTTTCTCGCTGATAAATATTCGCAATGCCCAAGCAAAAGGCGTTGCCATTGGTACGGCTTGCCATGCCATTGGCACAGCATCATTGATTAGTGATCAGCCAAAAGCGGGTGCCTTTGCCTCTGTGGCGATGGCATTAAGTGCGCTACTCAGTGCTATAATCGTGCCGCTACTCTATCCTGTAATACAGCATGTTCTGGTATAGTCAGAATTCGCAGTAACCTTGTTAGGAAAACACATGATTGACTCAGAAATACAACAAGTCGAAAAATACTACAATCTAATCATGGAATATTTGGTCACCTACAGTATGCAAATTTTAGGTGCTATCTTAATTCTATTTATTGGCCTATGGATTGCGCAAAAAGTATCGAACATGGTTGCTGGCCTCATGCAACGTCACAATATCGATATTACCCTCACCAACTTTGTCAGTAATGTCATCAAAGTATTGCTGATCATTATGTTCTTAGTTATTGCCCTTGGCAAAATTGGCATTAGCGTGACCCCATTTGTCGCTGCCATTGGTGCCGCATCTTTAGGTGCTGGTTTAGCAATGCAAGGCATGCTTTCAAACTACGGTGCGGGCCTTGCTATCATTGCAACAAGGCCATTTGTTGTTGGCGATACCATCGAAGTAAAAGGTGTCAGTGGACAAGTTAAAACCATTGAACTTGGTCACACAATTCTAATTAACGAAGAAAAAGTCGAAATCACCATTCCTAACAAACATATTGTTGGCGAAATTATACATAACTCGTTTAGCTATTCGTTAGTTAAAGGTGAAATAGACATCGCTTATGATGCCAATGCAGACCTTGCAATTGAGCTTATCGAAAAGGTGCTAAACGATCATGAGCTAGTTAGTGATTCTCCTCATGCACAAGTCGGTATCGAGCGCTTTGCTGAGAGCGGTGTTACCTTGAGCTATCGCTTTTGGGTGCCAACCACCAAAATTATTGAGACCAAATTAGCGGTGAACCGCAATGTATTTAAAGTAATTCAAGAGGCGGATATCGAAATACCTTTCCCACAACGAATTGTTACCCTCAACCAAACTAATGATAAAGGCGCTTAAAGCGCCTTTTTTGCAGCTCGTCGACAGAGATTGTGTTTACTCAAAAGATTGTAGTACAATTTAAATGATAACAATTACTATCATCAATTAACGTCGGGCTATTTTTACCATGAGTAAACGTCTTTGGTTCCAACTACATGGTTGGTTTTCGCTCCCAGTATGGGTGCTATTTTGCTTTATTTGCGTCACAGGCACTGTATCTGTGATAAGCCATGAGCTTACTTGGCTGACCAACAGTGAAGCACGTGCAAACAACCCAAATGATTTACCAGCACTTGGTGTTGATCAAGTTATTAATAGCGTTGAAAAAGCCTACCCGACTGCCGATGTAATGAGTGTACTCAATTATGAGCCTTACTTGGTAAATGCGGTTATTTTCACTGATACCGACAAACCTTACGCTGTGGCTTACGTCAATCAATACACTGGCGAAGTACAAGCGGTTAATGAAACGATCTCATTCATTGAATTTATGCGTACCCTGCACGGCTGGCTATTCTTCCCTTGGCAAGAGGGTTACAGCGTAGGTTACTATCTTGTCAGCGCCATGGCTTTTGTTATTTTAGGTGCACTAGTAACAGGCTTAGTGATTTATAAAAACTTTTGGCGTGCATTTAGTCAGCCAAAACTACGTTTTAACCAAGGCAAAAAAACCTTCCTAAAAGATTTACATACCCTAAGTGGCGTTTGGTCAATTTGGTTTATGGCAGTAATGGCACTCACAGGCCTGTGGTATTTAGTGCAAGCCATCATGTGGCATAACGAAATAGACATAGAAGAGCATGCACCGCTCGTGGCGGTTTCAACTTTGCCTGCGAATAAACAAACACCGCCAACCGATTTAAAAGCGGCACTGGCTATTACCAAAGAGAAATTCCCAGATTTCAAACCTAGTTATGTGATGCTGCCAGAGCATAACCGCGGCATGTTTAATATCATGGGCAGTGGCGATACTATTTTCTACGATAACTACGCTTACTCAACTTCAATCAATCCTTGGACGGGTGAAATTGCAGCAAGTAAAAGCCCAGAAACCATGTCGGGATTACTCACCCTTTCGCATATCGCCGATCCGCTGCATTACGGTAATATTGGCGGTCTGTGGACAAAGGTTATTTGGTTTATCTTTGGTTTGATTTTAAGTGGTATGTCGATCACTGGTTTTATGATGTACGCCGCAAAATTAGTAAATAACAAACCTGTAAAAGCGCGCCAATCAGCGCCAGTGAATAACGTTCAGGAGGCAAACTAATGGCTCGTTTACAAGCAACTTGGTGGCAACGTAAAAAGTATGTTTTACATGCTGTGGTACTGGCTTTACCTGTATGGTTTATTTATCAGTCATTAAACCCTCAGTTTCCTGCACTTTGGCAAGAGCAACAAGCGGGCGAATTTAAAATCGCCCCGATGCCGCTAAATGAAGATGCCCCGTACTCACACCACAATGAGTATGTGAAGGATTTCTTTATCGCCTTTAATCAAGGTGACATAAGCAATGTTCGACAGGCGTATTTAAATATTGGCCAAGCGCCTTTAGCACTAACGGAGTTTGCTAAAGATGAAGAAGGCATAATGCATGGCACCAATCATGGTCAGCACGCCCACGCAATAGCTCCTAAAACCATATCAGCAGATGATAAACTGTGGATCACCATCCAAACTTGGCAAGGCCAACTGCATACCCTCAAATGGGATATTCCCAGCCAGTTTATTACTCAATAACATCCGAAAAGCCACTCACTGAGTGGCTTTTTTGTATCTCAGCTAAACACTAAAGTCCCTTCCAAAACAGTTGAAGGTAAAATTTTTGTTAATTAATTTACCATTAACCTTTACAAAGGTAATAATATAATAAAGTATTATAAATAGTTTTCATTTGCACCATTACTCTTAATTAATTGGTGTTGATCAAAACTCATCCAAGGAGCAGAACACACAAGGAAAGCTCAATAACAATGATTTGGAGACACAATGATACTTTCAAAAAAAGCCCTAGCTGCACTCAGCTTGGCAGCAACACTCATACTGCCCAATGCTTATGCGATTGATAATGGCGTATACACCATTAAATCAAAGTACAGTGCTAAATTTGTTGAAGTAGCCAGCGCGCAAACCAACGATGGTGCGAATGTTAGTCAGTGGGCTGACACTAATCACGACACCCAGCGCTGGTTAATCACTAACATAGGTGGCAGCAACTATTCGGTTATTAACTTAAACAGTGGTAAAGCCCTCGAAGTGTTTGACTTCTCGACTGCTGATGGCGGTAATGTGGTGCAATATGAGTATGCTGATGTTGCCAGCCAACACTGGCAAATTAATGATGAAGGTAGCGGCTATTACAGCTTCATTAACGATCACAGTGGTAAGGCACTCGACCTTTATGCTTTTGATGGCAACGATGGCGCAAATATTAGCCAGTGGAGCTACAACGGCAGCGATGCACAGCAGTGGCAGCTAACCAAGCTTGCTAATGTTGAATCAACCCCTTGGGATCCATCCACAACCAATGGCGCAGCAGATCACTGGCCACTTACTGGTAATTTAGTCACCCACGATCCTACCCTTGGCTATGAAAATGGCACTTGGTGGGTTTTTCAAACAGGCCCTGGTATCTACGGTAAATATTCAAGTAACGGTGTAGATTGGAATGATGCGCAACCGATTTTCTCAAATGGTTTAAGCTGGTGGAGCAACTATGTGCCAGATCATGATGGAATTGATGTCTGGGCGCCTGAATTAAAAAGCTACAATGGTCGTAGCTGGCTTTATTATTCGATTTCGACCTTTGGTTCACGTGTTAGCGCTATTGGCCTTACATCAGCAAGCAGTGTAGCAGCCGGTGATTGGCGTGATGATGGTTTAGTCATTAACACGACCAATAGCAATAATTATAACGCCATTGACCCTGATCTTGTGGTGGCAAAAGATGGTGCACCTTGGCTTGCCTTTGGTTCATGGAATTCGGGTATTAAACTAACGCGTATTAACCCAATGACCATGAAACCATTTGGTCAAATCTACTCTTTAGCAAGTCGCTCTGGTGGCATCGAAGCGCCTACCATAGTGTATCGCCAAGGCTATTACTATTTGTTTGTTTCAGTTGGCAAATGCTGTGATGGCACGAATAGTACTTACCGTATTGCATATGGTCGCTCTAGTGACATTCGCGGCCCATACCTAGATAAAAATGGCACCGACATGCTAGCTAGCGGCGGTAGCATTCTAGATGCGGGTAACAGCCAATGGGTAGGTCCAGGGGGACAAGACATTTTAAATACCGATGTGATTGTTCGTCATGCCTATGATGCAGGTGACAATGGCACCCCTAAATTGCTCATCAGCACCCTGAATTGGGATGCAAACGGTTGGCCTAAATACTAGTTCTCCCCACTAAGCGCGTGCAAGCGCGCTTTTTACAATCTATCTAAAAGACTGCGAACAAATTCAGAATTAAGAATCTGAGTAACTGCTCCGCTACACCACAAATAGGCACGTTGAATCGGATAACCTTTAAAAATCCAACGCTTACGCACATGATTAAAGTCATGCAAATAATCCGCCTTTGCTTGCGGTAACGAGTCTTTGGCTAACTTATGCCATGCTTTATAAACCCCACTCATATCGGCACCACGCATAAAACGCTGTAACCAGCGCGGAAAGCGTGCAAAGCGAATCGCTGACTGAAAATCAATAATATAAGGCTTGCCATCTTTTGAACAAATCACATTTCCCAAATTACGTAAATCCAGATGCACCACCCCGCGGCGATGCATTTTTGCTACCAAACGCTCAAACTCTTTAAAGAAATCACTCGGTAAATGCTGCTGTTGCAAGGCAAGCTGGCGAAGTGGCGTGCCTTCAATAAAATCATAAGCAATGGCAATTGAGGACAAACGGCAAAAGTTATCGACCACTCCGTCTACGTCTTGCAGGCGTGTCAGCCCCTTGTACTCTTGATTGATAAAAAGCGGCGCGATGGTTTTTCTCACCCACCACGGGCTGTGCTGAAAGTCTTTAATAATTAGATCAAATTGCGCGTCTTTATAACGATAGACAATGGCATTGGCAAAGCGGCCTGTGTGAACAACCGACAAACCTTCTGGGCTAAATTGATGAGCTGGAAATTGAGCGTGAAGCTGCGCAAGCAAAGATGATTCAAACATAACAACCCGGACTTGTTAAAATTAAATGCCTAGGCAACTATATTATCAAAATGCATCTACAGCGACAATGTACCGCTTAGAGAAATTTATGCTTTTAAATTATGAATTGCTCTAAACAGTAAGCTTGCGAGTTGCTTTTGCTCATCATCAGAGAAGCCTGTGAGTGCTTTGCGATAGATATCATTTACAGTGGGTAAAATTTCCGGGTAGAGCTGTTGGCCTTTTTCAGTCAGGCATAAAAGAGTTGAACGGCGATCTTCAACTGACTGCTTTTTAGCAACTAAGCCCTTGTCTTCTAAACGAGAAAGTAAGCGACTCATGGCACCACGGTCATACACCATGTGCTCACACAGCTCAGCCAAGGTATTTACTTTACCGCGTGCAAGTAGCACAACCACAATGTACTGAGCCGACGTTAACTCTTTATCCTCTAACGCATTATCAAGATGAGTCACCAGATTTGAACGTAAATAAGAGACTAAGCGACCTAAGTCTTGCACGGGATCTAAATCTTCAATACAGCACTGGCCAATTGATGCAGGTTCTTTCATATTTCCTCTAAAGCGATGAATAGCAATTCATAGACAGTTAATCGGCAAAATAATTCAATCCTATTAGATTGCTTCAACGGCTATGAATAGTGTAGCGTGAAGAAGCGTACTAACTGTCGGGGGCGTTATGCTAACTAAACAACATATTATCAAGTATTTATCTCTAACAATACTGCTACTTCTTTGTTGGCTAGAGCATTATAACCATTTCATTATGCACTTTATCGACAGCGCCCTTGTACAATCAACCCTAGTGTACGCTTCATCTCGTACAGTTAATGCTGCTATATCGCTATTGCAATCAGCCGAAGTGGGCATTGGTATTGCCAGTATTCAACCTGCACAACTACTCGACCCAGTAAATGACCTAGCTGAATACATGTCGGATGCTATGCGCCTTGCAATAGGCTCGTTATTTTTACAGCGCATTTTATACACCATTTCTTCTGGGGTTATTTTTAGTGGTGTTTTTACTGTTTCGGTCGTCGCTTACTTTATTTGTGAATGGCGTAACTATTTACCTAACTTACGTCATAAGATTATGGCGAGCCTGATTTTAATTCGCTTTTTAGTGCCTGCGGTGGTGCTGACAACAGGCCTCGTCAGCCAGATATTCTTAGATGAGCAAATTAACCAGCAAAGTGAGCTGGTGAGCGAGAAAGTCGAGACAGTGAATAGCAGTGCAAATAATACCTCGGCCATATCTGCCAAGCTAAAGGCCGAGGTCGATAGTGAAAAACAAACCATCTTCGACAAGCTCTCTCTATTAAATGAGCAGCAGATTAAGAACCACCAGCAAGCGACAGAACTCAAAGTTAAGCTAACAGAGGTCGATACCCAAATAGAAGCGATTCAAGCAACTCGCAGCTTGTCTGAGCGACTGACCTTTACTGAGCTTGAACAAGCCAAGCCATTACTTGATAAAAAGCAGCAATTAACAGCGCAGTTTAATGCGGTACTAAACCAGCAAAGACAGCTGAACCTAGACAAAGACGCCTTAAACGAACAACTAGAAAACTTAAATGCATCACTTAACCAAGACCAATCATCGCAAGTGAGCAAAATTATCGATACCGTCACCTCTGGCATTAGCAACATGGTGGCAGCCGTCGAAGACTTATTCATCGACTTTTTGAATATCTTGTCTCTACTAATTTTAAAGCTGTTATTAATGCCGCTAATATTTTTATACCTATTTAACAAAGCCTTTAAGGCTATTTGGCAGCGCCGCTTTATGGATATGGTAATACAAACAAAGCAACTGGCTGTTAATCGCTGATATTTCAGCTAAAGTTATAAACCTAACTCGTTTTTAAAGGATATAAGTATGACTGAGCAACGCCATAACCACATTCCCCAAGAAGCTTTCGATTGGTACGATGAATACGCCCATGGCTTGATGGACCGCCGTACCTTTATGAAAAAGCTGGGTGGCTTAGTCGCCCTTGGTTATTCAATGGCAATGCTAAGTAGCGCTTTACTGCCAAACTACGCATTAGCTGAGCAAGTGTCCTTTAATGACCCTGATATCAAAGCCAGCTATAAAACCTTTGACTCGTTTAAAGGCCATGGCGAAGGTAAAGGTTATTTAGTCGAACCCGCTAACTTAACGGGTAAGCACCCATTAGTGTTAGTGATCCACGAAAACAGAGGCTTAAACCCTTATATTAAAGATGTTGCTCGCCGCCTTGCCAAAGCTGGATTTATTGCCTTTGCGCCAGATGCATTACACCCTCTTGGTGGCTACCCTGGCAATGACGATGAAGGTCGCGCAATGCAGCGCTCTATGGATAAACAAAAAATCCAACAAGACTTTATTGCCGCAGCTGAATACATAAAAAGACACCCAAATAGTAATGGCAAACTCGGTGCGGTAGGCTTTTGCTTTGGTGGTTATATGGTTAACTACCTAGCAGCAGTTGATAGCAAATTAATTAATGCGGGCGTGCCCTATTACGGCACTCCAGCTGTTAAAGAGCTGAGACAAAACATCAAAGCTCCACTACTTGTACACTTAGCCGAGTTTGATAAACGCGTTAATGCAACATGGCCAGAATACGAGAGCGACTTAAAAGCGCATCAAGTGCCTTACACTATGCACATGTATGAGCAAGCAAATCATGGTTTTCATAACGACTCTACATCTCGGTATGATGAAAAACAGGCGGAGCTTTCTTGGCAACGCACATTGGCGTTTTTCAATGAGCAATTGATTTAAACAGAGCAATTTCATACACTCTCGAAAAAATTTTAGGCTAGAAAAGAGATGGAATCGCAAGTCAGTTATCGCTTTGACTCACAGCAAACCGCCAATCGGTTTTTAAACAAGCTTAAGCATTGGTCAGTGGCTAAGGTCACTGCGAGTCTTTGCCAAGGTGGTTATGGCGTGAAAATACGTTACGAAGTCGATAATAGTGGCTTTGATTACACCCTTGCAGAGCTTGATGATTTAGCGATGCAACACGAAGGCGAAGAGATTTAATTCTTATACTCTAGTATTCTAGGCATAAAAAAACGGCTAACCTTGGTTAGCCGTTTCATTTTAAAGCCTTACAATAAAACGCTACTTATAAATCAAAGCTACGTGAAATAGACGCGACAATGCGCTCGTCTGCGGTATCCCAGTCTAGGCTGGTATTTTCGCCAGCAAGCTCAAAATCAAAACCTGCAAAGCTTGTTTGATAGGCTAAACGATAATGGTTGTATGACTTGTCATTACCATCCCAAGCAAACTTATTGCCATCTAATGAGTTAGATACATCAAAACTGGCACGAATTGCATGATTTGGGGCAATTTCAAAGGTATGCGCAAGCATAGAAATTACATGTCCAGCATCGGTACCGAAGTAATCCCAAGCGTACCAAAAGTTAAGTTCTGTGAAACCCAGACTATTGGTGTAACCAAACTTTGCATAAGTCTCAAAATAATTACCGTCGCTTGAGTAATCTTCACCATGGTAAGAGTAATAAGCAATACCATAATCAACACTAAGGGCATCGTTTATCTCAACATAATTACCAAAATAAGCATCCCACTCAATGTCAGTACCTTCACCAAAATCTACATTTGAAGCCCAAGTACCTACATACATACCTGAATCGGCAAAGGCGTAATCTAAACTACCTTGAATTGCAGGATCATTCTGAGTCTGGCTTACACCATTGAAGGTGTAATCTGATGCCAATGTAACCGTAGTCGATAAGTCAGCCATGGCTGATGTCGATAGTAATGCCAATGGCAACGCTGCTGCTAATACTGTTTGTCTTGTTGTCATGTTGGTTTCCCCTAGCTAACTGTTTCTATTTTTGTGTAATCTAATTTATTGTCTTTTGGTGAGCCTTCGATATTTTTCACTGTTTTTAACTTGCTGTAGCCAATAAACGCAGCACAGCCGAAAAATAATGCAATAACGAGCGCACCAACCCATTGGATCTGTAAAAAGTCGAACTTAAACAGCAGGGTTAACAATGAAAGCGCCACCACATTTAAGGCAATATAATTAAATTTACCTAAACGTTTCACCGTTAAGTTTAGGTTATCTGTGTATAAACGGATCAAAGAATCAAGTGAGTTGATCACAAACACCACACCAACAAACACCATAGCGATGTTTTTCAGGCCTGCTGTTGCAATACCCGCTTCATGGTATTGATACAAAACACTAAACCAGATAGCGATTGGAATAGACGGGAAAATCAACATAGCTGCCAGCACTTGGTAAGTTTTTAAACCACCCACAAAGCGCGAAGTAAATTGACCAATCATAATGCTCCAAGCAAACCACCAAAACAGGTAGAAGGCATGGTAATCATTTAGTGGTAGTACAAACTCATTGATGTTGCCAAAGTAGCTGCCAATTAACGCAAGATTATCAACAAATGCTGATGTTTGTGCATCAGAACCCACAAAGGCACCGAACCACATAAATGCGATTAAAGCGATAAACAACCAAGTAGTAGAAATACTTAAAAAGCGTACATACTTAATGTCTGTGCTCGAATACACAGCAAAACAAATCGCTGCAAACACCATTAAGTAGAATGTCGGAATAATTGACTCACCATCACCAAGCGACGGCAAATACCAAGGTAAATTCGACAGCAGTAAAAATGCAGTAAATGCGCATGTACCAATAATAACGATGTTATTTATTAGTTTTACCCAAGCAATTTCAAAAAATTTTACTTTGGGCTCTATTACGCAGAAATAAAAGCACGTAAGGAAATAAAATCCCCAGATCAAGAAGCCCCAAAAACCAAACTCGATGGCTAATGGATTGGCAAACGCATACTCTGGGCTTGCTTTTATGTCTGCATAACCTGCAAACTCTGTCAGTGGAAACATAATCAAGCCAACATCTAGGCCCGATGTAAATAAAATTGCAATGAACGTAAACGTTCTAACCGGTGTGACGCCAACACACCTTACCGTACCCCATTTAAATAAAATAACCGCAATTGCTAACAGGGTAAAAATGATGCCAGCACTAAGCCAAAAGGTCATAGTTACCCCCCCAAAATAAGTAATAATACTTCATTGTTTCTCCAGTTTTATTCCTCGCATTAACGCATCACAAACAACTCGTGATGCGCGCCACTGCAAGCCCCACAGCCGAAACTGCGGGTGGCCTTATTTGATCTCCGAACTACGCTGCGTTGATTGCCATTGTTTTTCCATAGCAACATCTGCAGTTGATGCCGATAACACAGGCTTACCTAAGATGTGGTCCGCCGCTTTTTCTGCCACCATAATGGTTGGCGCATTTAAATTACCGTTTGGAACGGTTGGGAAAATAGATGAATCTACAACCCGTAAACCTTCGATACCGTGTACTTGAGTTTGCGAGTTAACCACGGCCATCTCGTCTTCACCCATCTTGCACGAACATGACGGATGGTAAGCACTCTCAACCGCTTGACGAACAAACGCATCGATTTCTTCATCGCTTTGAACATCTTTACCGGGTTGAATTTCACCATCGCGATACTCATCAAACGCACCTTGTTCGATAATCTCGCGAGTTAGACGTACACAAGCTCTAAAGCCTTCAATGTCATCTTGATGCTGTAAGTAGTTAAATTGGATCTTTGGCGCAACCTGTGGATCCGCCGACTTAATCGTTACTGCACCACGGCTTTTTGGTTTGTTATGCCCAACATGAACTTGGAAACCATGACCATCAAAGGCACTTTTACCGTCATAACGAATGGCTGCTGGTAAAAAGTGATACTGAATATCTGGCCATTCAACACCCGGTTTTGAGCGAATAAATGCACATGATTCAAAATGGTTCGTTGCCCCTAAACCTGAGCGGTTTAATAGCCAACGAGCACCAATTAGCCCTTTTGAAACAAGGCCTAATTTGCCGTTTAAAGTAATTGGTTGCTTACACTTATATTGGAAGTAAAACTCCAAGTGATCTTGTAAGTTTTGACCAACACCTGGTAAATGATGTTTAACCTCAACACCCGCTTCGCTCAGGATATCTTTATCACCAATACCTGATAATTGCAGAATATGCGGTGAACCAATTGGGCCCGCACTTAAAATAACGTCTTTTGCTGCAAATGCCTGCTGCTTAGAGCCAGACACTGAAAACTCAACACCAACGGCTTTTTTGCCTTCGAGCAAAACTTTTTCAGCTAAAGCACCGGTGATTAGCGTTAGGTTTTTACGTGACTTAACTGGGTCTAAATACTCACGGCTAGCAGAGCTTCTTACGCCGTCTTTTACCGTCATATGCATTGGCCCAAAACCTTCTTGCTGGGCTGCATTGTAGTCATCAGTTTGCGCATAACCTGCTTGTTGGCCCGCTTTGATAAAGGCTTTATAAAGCGGGTTAGCCATTTCATTACCGTTATTAACCCCTAATAGGCCGTTATCGCCACGGTAACTGTTACCACCTAAGTAGAATGATTCAGCACGTTTAAAGTACGGTAAGCATGCTTGGTAATCCCAGCCCTTAGCGCCGTGTTGCTGCCACTCATCAAAATCTTTGGCATGACCACGTACATACACCATGCCGTTAATCGATGATGAACCACCCAACACCTTACCTCGCGGGCAGTGCATCTGGCGGTTATCTAAATATGGCTCTGGCTCGGTATGAAATTGCCATGCATATTTGTCAGTATTCATTGGGATTGATAGCGCGGTAGGCATCTTTATAAAAATGCTTTTATCACTACCGCCCGTTTCAAGTAATAACACCTTATTAGAAGGGTCTGCTGATAGTCGGTTTGCCAACACGCAGCCTGCTGAGCCAGCACCGACTATGATGTAATCATAGTTCTGTGTACTCATTAAAATGGACTCTCTATATTGCTCATACCCACATAAATCGATTTAGTTTGGGTATAGTGATCTAAGGTTTCGATACCGTTTTCACGGCCGATTCCTGATTGCTTATAACCACCTACTGGCATTTCTGCAGGTGAATTACCATAGCTGTTTATCCAACAAATACCGGCTTGTAATTGATGGATCACGCGGTGTGCACGCTGAATATCTTTAGTGAACACGCCTGCGGCTAAGCCAAGGTGGGTATCGTTTGCACGCTGAATAACGTCATCTTCATCATCAAACACCAACACGCTCATTACCGGGCCAAAGATCTCTTCTTTAACTATGGTCATGTCGTCTTTACAGTCGACAAAAACGGTCGGTTCAACAAAGTAACCGTTTGGTGCAGATGCAGGTGACAGAGCCTTGCCACCGGTTAGTAAGGTTGCGCCTTCTTGAATACCTTTATCGATATAGCCAAGTACAAGCTCTTGATGTTTTTTAGAGATAAGCGCCCCTAAATTCACCTCCGGATCCATTGGGTCGCCAGCGATAATATTTTGCTCTGTGCGTGTTTTCAGCTCATCAATAAACTGCTGATAAACATTTTTATGCACATAAATGCGCGTACAGTTAGTGCAGATTTCGCCTTGCGTATAAAAATTACCTAACATTGCCGCACTAACAGCTTGTGATACATCGGCATCATCAAATACTAATAACGGTGACTTACCACCAAGCTCCATGGTCACATCTTTCAGTGAACCAGCAGCGCTTGCCATTACTTTTTTGCCTGTGCCTACTTCACCAGTGAAAGACACTTTTTCAATATTTGGGTTTGCTGTTAACCATTGCCCTACTTCAGCAGCGCCTTGCACAACGTTGAATACGCCAGCAGGTACACCCGCTTCGATGAAAATCTCTGCAAGTTTAATTGCACCAAGTGGTGTTTCTTCAGAAGGTTTGAAAATAACCGAATTACCCGCAGCCAGTGCTGGGCCTGATTTCCAACACGCAATTTGCAGTGGATAGTTCCATGCACCAATACCGGCACAAATACCTAAAGGCTCTTTACGTGTGTAGTAAAAGTCATTGCCAACCATTTGTTGCTGACCCACTTGCGCAGGAGCAAGACCAGCAAAATATTCGATAACATCGGCGCCTGTTTCAACATCGACACACTCGGCTTCTTGCCAAGGCTTCCCCGTATCAAGTACTTCTACTTTTGCCAGTTCATCGTTACGTTCGCGTAAGATTGCCACGGCTTTTAATAAAATACGGCTACGCTCAATTGGCGTCATTGCAGACCATGCTGCAAACCCTTGTTTTGCGCTTTCGATTGCCGCGTTTTGAATAAACTCATCAGCGATTTCAACGTGATAAATCACTTCATCCGTTGCAGGGTTCTTAACCGCAAAGGTATCGCCAGTTTGATTCTTTAAAAAATGGCCATTAATAAAGTTTTCGTAAACAGGTGTGGTCATTTTAGGCTCCATACTGTTTTATCAGTGAACGAATGTAGTCTTTAGCTAATTGCTCACTATGTTCGAATTGATCTTGGTCTGACTTACTTAATACAGCTCTTAGCCATAAACCATCGATCATGGCTGCACTTAACTCAGCGGCTAATTTGGCATCACTATCGCTCATTAACTGTTTGAATGAGCTTAATAAGTTACTAAATAAACGTTTACTATTTACGTTTTGTAAGCGATGCAACTGGGCGTCGTGCATTGAATGCGCCCAAAAGCTCAACCAAGTTTTGGTGTTATTGCTTTGCTGCTGAATGCGCGAAAAGTTTGCTTCAACGATAAACATTAATCGTTGCTCAGGGCTGGTCTGCGGCGTTACTTGGTTCATCAGAGCTTGCTTTAAGCTGGTCAATAAATAACGCACAGTGGCTTCAATTAAGCCCTGCTTACCACCAAAATAATGACTGATAATGCCAGACGATAAGCCCGCCTTTTTACTAATGCTATTTATGGTGGTGCCTTGCAAACCAAGCTCTGCAACCGACTCTATTGTGGCGTCAATTAACTGCTGACGACGAACAGGTTCCATTCCAACTTTCGGCATAATTTTTTATTGATTGAACGTTCAATTAAAATAAAGGTTAAGGTAATGAGCATGGCAATTCAAGGTTGACAAATTGTAAACAACCGCAAAGCTACACTCGTAAGTTAAGCTAACCCACTGTTCTTACGTTTATTATCCGAAATATAAAAAAGTTTTAAATTTATTCAAAATAAAGCCTAAAAAGTATGAATTTAGGCTGAAATACGGAAAAAAGAGAAAATTTATTGCAGGCGTATTTTTAATAAAAAAGCGCTTATAAAAGCGCTCATATTAGGCTAAAAGTTAAGCGAGGCTCATTCGTGGTATTTACGAATAACCGCTATCTTGCCATCTTCGATTTCGAGCACATCCATAATGGTTTGCGTGTATTCAATTTCTTGCTGGTTTTGCGGATGTATACCTTTAGCATGATGGGTATAACGCAAAGCAATGGCAGAATCATTAAAAATAAAGGTATCGAGTAAGTTTGCTTGGTATTCAGTGTGCGCACCAAGGTAAAAAGTCATGCCTTTGCGCATCATCGCTTTGCCATCTGGCTCTCTTGAATCATCTGTTTGATAAGGTAAATGTTGGTTTGCTACATCATCAGTTAATAAAGCTAAAAAAGCTTCTAGCTCTTTGTTGGTAGCATTAGGTGCTTGTGTTGCAACCATGGTATTGAAGTACTGCTGTGCTAATGCTGTGAGCTCTGGGTTAGCTTGCTTTGCTTGGCTAGTAAATGTGCTTAACAGGCAAATAGCTAGAAAATAAAGGTGCTTCATCGTTATTCCTTGTGGTTTTAGTTATTGACTAATAATCAAACTATGCACCTAAAATAACGACAAAGCCCCGAACTATCAATATATTAGTTTAAGCTGTTTGTGGCCTTGGGGTCTCACGTTTATCTAAATAACCGCTGTATCGTGTTGCAATTAACGCCGCTAGACTAATGATAGCACCAATCCAAGCAGTGTCTTGCAATGAGTAGTTTTCAACAACAACACCACCTAACACTGAGCCCAGCGCAATACCGATATTAAACGCTGCAATGTTTAACCCTGAGGCAACATCGACAGCATTCGGTGTGAACTTTTCGGCAAGTTTAACCACATAGACTTGCAGCCCAGGCACATTACCAAACGCAAATGCCCCCCATACAAGTATGGTCAGTACCGCAGCGACTTTAGATTGCATGGTAAAGGTCAGCACTAACAGCACAATACTCAAAGCACTAAAGATAATGGTCAGCGCACTAATCGGGCCTTTTTTATCAGCTAACTTACCGCCGTAGATATTGCCAACAGCAACCGATACCCCATATACCAGCATAATTAAGCTAATGGTGGCTGATGCAAATCCAGTTTGCTGCTCTAAAATTGGCGCTAAATAGGTAAAGGCAGTAAATGTGCCGCCATAACCAAGTATGGTCATCAAGTACACCAGTAAAAGCCTAGGTTGCACCATTACTTTTAGCTGCTCACTCAAAGTAGCTGGTTTACTTTGCTTTAAGTTGCTCGGAATTAAAAACGCGCTACCGATCAGTGCAATTAATCCCAGTAAAGACACCACTAAAAAGGTCGCTCGCCAGCCAAAGTGCTGACCAATCCACGTTCCTAATGGCACACCGGTTACTAATGCAACCGTTAAACCGGTAAACATAATCGCAATGGCACTAGCTTCTTTATCTTTACTGACAAGCCCTGTAGCGATGGTTGAACCAATTGAGAAAAACACTCCATGGGCAAGGCCTGTTAGAATCCTTGCGGTGATCAAGCTACCATAACTAGGTGCTTGCCAAGCCAGTAAATTACCAATTACAAATAGGCTCATTAAGCTAAGTAATACATGTTTTCGATTCCAGCGTCCGGTAAGCGCAGTTAATACTGGCGCCCCCACCGCAACCCCTAATGCGTACAAGCTAACAAGTAGCCCGGCACTCGGTAACGAAACCGCTAAATCATCAGCGATGGTTGGCACTAAGCCGACAATCACAAACTCAGTGGTGCCTATGGCAAACGCACTGAGAGTTAATGCAAGTAATGCTATTGGCATCACATATCCTCTATTTAATTTTGAAAGTGCGGCTATTGTGGCTAAAATTAAATTTGCAAAAAATAGCAGTAGTGACAAAATACTTTTGTCAAAAATGAAAAGGTAAAACCATGAGCGTGATCTCCAACACCCAAGATTTAGAAGCATTTATTAGCGTGGTTGATACCGGCGGCTTCTCAAGTGCAGCCAATGCCTTAGATGAGCAAGTAGCAAAAATATCACGGGCGGTAACTCGGCTTGAAAAATCATTAAACGTTACCTTATTCAACCGCACCACAAGACGTATTGAGCTGACCGAAGAAGGTCAGTTATTTTTAGGCTATGCTAGAGAAGCACTGAGTCAGCTTGCACAAGGCGAAGAAGCCTTAAAGCTTCTACACTGCGCCCCTTCAGGAAAATTAAGAGTCGATGCCGCAAGTCCTTTTGTGTTTCACCAATTAGCACCACATTTAAAAGCCTTTAACCAAGCTTATCCTGACATAAAACTTGAGATCACCAGCCACGACAACATTATCGATTTGCTTGAGCATAAAACCGATATTGCTATTCGTATTGGCGAACTTGCTGACTCAAACTTGCATGCGCGCACTTTGGGAGTTAGTAAGTTACAGCTCGTTGCCAGCCCTGATTATTTAAAAGCGGCACCGCCATTAAATGAGCTAACCGATTTAGCCTCGCACCAGCTTATTGGTTTTACCGATGCGCCGCATTTAAATCACTGGCCGCTGACCACGCCTTTAGATCTTAAATTTTCAATCAGTGCATCAAGTGGTGAAACTGTGCGCCAGCTTTGTATTCAAGGTCATGGCATTTCCTTGTTGTCGGAATTTATGATCAACGAAGATTTAAAAGCAGGCCGTTTAGTTAAAGTGCTCGAAGGCGAAGTACTGAGCCCTAATCGTCGCGAAAAAGTGCATGCGGTGTATTATCAAAACAGCGGTGTATCATCACGAGTATTAGCGTTTTTAGACTTTATAGCACCCAGGTTAACGCTGTAGTTTTTTTGCACTTTTAACAAAAGTGTTTTGTGATTACCGGCATTAATTTCATAAATAATTTTCGTTATGCTGAAAGCATATTCGCTTTCAAGGAGCCGTAATGAACAAATTATTCGATACTATACAACTTGCCGGTCATACTTTAAAAAACCGTATTGTCATGCCACCGATGACTCGCTCTCGCTCATCACAACCGGGTGATATCGCCAATGAATTAATGGCCGACTACTATGCACAACGTGCCAGTGCTGGCTTAATTATTAGCGAAGGTACACAAATATCAGCCCTAGGTAAGGGTTATGCTTGGACACCGGGTATTTACACTGCCGAGCAAATTGCCGGTTGGAAAAAAGTAACCGACAAAGTTCATCAAGCTGGTGGCATTATGTTCGCTCAGCTTTGGCATGTTGGCCGCGTATCTCACCCAAGTAATACAGGTGGCGAGCAACCAATTGCGCCATCTGCGATTGCAGCTAAAGACGTAAAAGTTTTTATTGATGAAGATGACAAACCCGACTTTGTTGCCACTGCACAGCCACGCGCAATGAGCCATGACGACATCAAACAGGTTATAAACGAATATCGCCAAGCTGCCCGTAATGCAGTTGATGCAGGGTTTGATGGTATTGAACTTCACGCTGCCAATGGTTACTTAATTAATCAATTTATTGATTCAGAGTCGAACCAACGCACTGATGAATACGGCGGCAGTTTAGAAAACCGCTTACGCTTTTTACAACAAGTGACACAAGCGGTATGTGATGAAATTGGCGCTGAGCGAGTTGGCGTACGCCTTGCTCCACTCACAACCCTCAATGGGACGGTCGATGATAACCCGTTTGAAACCTATATTGGCGCAGCAAAAGTACTCAATGACCTTAACGTTGCTTACCTGCACATTGCCGAAGCTGATTGGGATGATGCACCTTTAATGGAGCAAAGTTTTAAGCAAGCGCTACGTGAAAACTATGCTGGATTAATGATTTATGCGGGCAAATACACTGGCGATAAAGCAGAGCAAGCATTAGCCGCAGGCTGGGCTGATTTAATTGGTTTTGGTCGCCCGTTTGTTGCCAACCCAGATCTGCCAGCGCGCATTGAACAAGGCATTGAACTGGCTCAGCATGATCCAGATACCCTATTTGGAGGCGGTGCTAAAGGCTACACTGACTACCATTTAGCAACGCAGTAACGCACTAAAAAAAGTGGCTCGTCAACCAATAGCTCAATACAATAAAGCTGATGTTGGCGAGCGCTCTTAACCACCAAGGAGCAGAGCTAAACTGGAGTTGGCTGTACTTGCTTACTAATACCAAAGCGCCCATCACAGTAAACCAAGGAGTAAAAAAGAATAGTGGCTTTAACTTCACTAAACTCACCGCTAAATCGTGCAACGCACCACTGACGGCAAAAGTAATAACAAGGGCACACCAAACCGGCATAATGTCATTGCAAGGCTTCATGACATACCGAGATAAGTAATAGCTCCACACCGGATTCCAATATCGCCAAAATAAATAAAACGAGCTAGCACCCAGCGAGCGTGTCAGCATATTGCGCAGCGAATCTTTATGCCCTAGGGGCACACCTGTGCGTTTTTTAACGTATTGAGCAAGGGAAATAGCTGCAGACACTGGCTTTCTCTTTTTACTAATGACTCAATTAGACTACTAAACAGCCAATAAAAGAGAAACCAAAACAGGGTTAGAAATTGTAACGGTTTATTTTATTCGTATTGGTTTTGCGCAGATAGATAGCTGGTAATCACCCATTACTTCTGCTATCAACATTAGAGGGACACCAATGAAAACCTCATTATCATTGATTGGCTACTGAGTGAAACATTGAAAGTGTACCCTAACGGAGTATACTATGATTTATAAAACAAAGGATTTTGTTTCGCGCACGAAAAAAGAAAGCCTGTCTGATGCTGATTTAATAAACGCTTGCAAAGAGATGTCAGCAGGCCTTTACGATGCAGACCTAGGTGGTAATGTTTATAAAAAGCGCGTAGCCATGGGCAGTAAAGGAAAAAGAACTGGTTATAGAACTATCGTCGGGGCGGTAATTGGTGATAAATATTTCTTTCTCTATGCGTTTGCTAAAAACGCTAGAGCTAATATAAATGCTAAAGAAAAATTAGCATTAAAAGAGTTAGCAAAAGAGTTTATTCGTTTTTCCCAAAGTGAACTTGAACAACTAGTCGATGATGGCGAACTTTTAATTGTAGGTGATGATCATGAGTGACATATTAAAGTCAGTTCACAAAACAGTGAGTGGATTAAAAAAGTCAGGAGTTATAGACAAAACGACGATGCGTAAATTTGACGCATTATGCCTTACAAGTGTTCATGAATTTACCCCCGAACAAGTTCGTAACTTAAGACTGAAATACAATCTCTCACAACCGGTCTTTGCTCAATACTTAAATGTCAGTGACAAGTTAGTTAAAAAATGGGAGCAAGGTGATAGCTCACCAAGAGGAGCAGCATTGAAAATGCTCACTCTGGCAGAGCAAAAAGGGTTAGAAGTAATCGCTTAAGCCTAATCCAAAGTGTTGTAATTTTGAGCATTCAGCTTCATTAAAATCACATCTTACTTTTTACTTTATTAGTCGCTTGGCTGGTTGCGGGGTTATCTGGCCAAAAATGTTTTGGGTAACGCCCTTTCATTTCTTTTTGCACATCGCGGTAACTTGTTTGCCAAAAGTTAGCTAAGTCTTGAGTTAACTGCAGTGGTCGCCGCGCTGGTGATAATAGCTCCATTAATAATGGCAATTTACCTTGTGCCAGCAAAGGCGTGCTGGTCATGCCATACACCTCTTGCATGCGCACACTTAGCTTCGCAGGACCATCTAGCTGATAGGTCACTTTTACATTTGAACCACTTGGCACCGTTAATCGTAAGGGGAGCAATTCATTCAATAAACTTTGCTGCTGCCAATCAAAACAGCTTTTAATTGCTTCGCTGTAATTGAACTTTTTTAATTGCTCAAGGTTTTTAATATCATCCAAATAAGGTGCAAGCCATTGGTTATCGGCAATTAATTCATCGTGATTTAAAAGCGGGAATGACTCTGGTAACAGCTTACTTGCCAAGCTCATTCGAATAAGTAACTGCTCACTATCGGGCTGTTCATTAAATAACGAAAAGCCCTGCTTACTAAATAAGTTTAACCACGCTTTAGTGCGCTCGCTCTTATCTAGGGGCTGTTTACTTGGTTGACTCGCTATGGTGATAGCACCGAGCTTGAGCTCATCTTGATGGATAAAGCGCCCTGCTTTTTCATCGTATTCGCAGCGAGTTTGCTCAGTAAATAAATGCGAAAGATCATCTTCTAGCTCACTTGGCATAAAGGCAACAGCAGCAAAAACACGGTTTCCCTTATGGCCGCCCATATGCGCAATAGCAATATAATCATCGTTATGCCAAAACTCCTCACTTAAATCGGCGCCTGCACCATTGGCAAGTAAATAACCATTACCGCGCTTTTTGGCTAGGCGATCAGGAAAAGCAAGTGCCACCAGCAGCGACAAGTACTCTGTTTTAAGCTCATTAACCGGCTTGAGTTGCAAGCGCGATAGCCAATAATTTAATTGCTGCTTAAATACTAGGTGTGGTTTGCTGTGCTGACTATGTAATGCCAAATTAAGATCAGCTGGCATACTAATGCGGCTTTCAAGCAGCGCCGTTAAATACCCCGCTAATACATAAATACCAGGCATGCGCTGATCCAGTTGCTTTGCCTTAATGAGCATGTGCGAGAGGCGAATATCGGCTCCATAACTCAGCATTTGACTGCCAAGGGGTGTTAGCTTTTCATTTTTATCAATGGCTTCGAGCATTTTCAAAAGTGCCGTTGCCTGTTTAATTTGCTGGTTACTAGGTGAGTCGAGTAAGCTAAGCTCAGCAAGTGATGCCCCCCACTGCTTTGCCTCTAATAACAACTGACTAATATCACTGGTCAGAATTTCTGGCGCATCATGACTGTTACGGCGCTCAAAGGTTTGCTTAGAGCCTAAACGATACACAACCCCCGGCTCAATTCGCCCAGCACGACCAGCGCGCTGTATGGCAGAAGAACGAGAAATACTCTGCGTAACAAGCTCTGTAACACCGGTTTTTAAATTAAAATTGGCAGCACGGCGTTTGCCGCTATCAACCACAATGCGTATTCCTTCAATGGTCAAACTGGTTTCAGCGACATTGGTGGTTAGTACCACTTTGCGTTTGCCATTTTTAGCGGGCGCAATAGCAGCTTGTTGCTCTTTTTTATTTTGCTCACCATACAGGCTAAATACTTCAACGCTATCATTTAAATCATTTAAAGACTGCTGAACGCGCATGATTTCACGCTGTCCAGGTAAAAACACTAAAGCACTGCCCGATTGCTCACTAAGCGCCTGTTTTATTACTGCAGGTATGTCATCGAGCCAACGGCTTTCGTCTTTAAGTGGAATATACACTTCATCAATAGGGTAGCTTCGACCTTGTGATGAAATAATAGGACAGCTGAAAAACTCACTGTAACGTTCGCCATCTAAGGTTGCCGACATCAGCAATATTTTTAAATCATCGCGAAGTGCTGCCTGTGTTTCGAGGGCAAATGCCAAAGCCGTATCTGCGGCAATTGAGCGCTCGTGAAATTCATCAAAAATAAGTAAGTCTACATCACTAAGCTCTGGGTCATTTTGCAACATACGCGTCAGCATGCCTTCCGTGACAATTTCGAGTTTAGTTGTAGAACTTACTTTTGATTCGCCACGAATGCGTAAGCCGACACTGTCACCGACTATTTCATTCTGCTGACTTGCCAAATACTGGGCAATATTGCGTGCGGCCAGTCGTCTTGGCTCTAACATAACAATGCGTTTAAAGTGCCCTTCGCGCATTAAGGTAAGAGGCAGCCATGTTGATTTACCCGCTCCCGGTGGCGCTTGCAATAAGGCCATTGGGTTACTCTGTAATGTGGTTAACAGGGATTGATAAATATCTTGAACTGGCAGCACGTTAGGTATCTCTTACTTTCTTTTCACGCATTGTATCAAAAAACTAAAAATTGCGATGGCTATAGGCTTATTTTCTATTTCGGGCTTTAAAAGTGAAAACATTGCATTCTGCCAGTTTAGATTTATTCTTGATTAAACGACCGCACAAAAGTCAGAATAAGGAATAAACTTGTTCAGGATTTACACCCGTATTTTAATCACCTTGCTATTTTTAGCTTTACCGCTTCAAAAAGCATATAGCCAGCAAAAGATTACGGTTGCACTTGGCAATACACTTCCACCTTGGGTGATGGCTGAAGACAACACAGGCATTATTCCTGACTTACTTCGCGCGACACTGGGTGCTCAAGGTTATCAACTACAATTCGTCTACGTGCCTTATGCAAGACGGATCCTTTTATATAATGAAAACTTAGTTGATGTAGTATCTGATATAAACAATAAAGTTATTGAAGCTAATCAAATGAGCGGTTACTTTTCAGATATTGCTTACAACTATGAGAACTTTGCGTTTAGCCTAGCCAAGCGAAATTTCGACCTCAAGTCCATCGCCCAACTAAAACATCATACCGTGCTATCTTGGCAAGGTGCTAAAGCGCGACTTTCACCTGAATATCGCGACATGGCAAAAGAAAACCCTAATTACTCAGAAACATACGACCAATCAACCCAAGTACGGCTTTTATATCGTGAACGGTATGAAGTGATCCAAATGGACGGAAAAATTTTTGACTACTACCGAGCGTTAATTACAAAACATGAGGAGGTTGATGTGTCTGAACCGGTGCAGCGGTTTGCTTTGTTCGGCAAAAGCCCCAATGGTTTTTTGTTTCATGATGAAGCCTTAAGAGACCGGTTTAACGAGAGTTTACGTAAACTAAAATCAACTGAAGAATACACGCGGATAATCAATCGCTATACCTCTAAGAGCCACTAAGTATCTAAAACTAGCGCAACAGAAAATATTACAGGCTGATTCTAAAAACTACGTAGTAATTGCAAACTTTTAAATTCCACTCATTAGATTTAAAAACATAAAACAACTACAAATCAATAATTTAACAAGTTTCACCAAATTGGTACAGCGATTGCTCTTACTAAGGTGAATGTTTAACAGAGTAAGGAGATTATGATGAACAGCGATCGTTTAGAAGGCAACTGGAAAGAGCTTAAAGGTAAAGCACAACGTAAATGGGGTGACCTTACCAATGATGATTTAGATAAAATTGAAGGTAGCCGTAAAGAGCTGGTTGGTAAACTTCAGCAAAAATACGGTAAATCAAAGGAAGAAGCTGAACGTGAAGTCAGCGACTTTGAAAAAAGCCATTAATTTGAGCAATCAATAAAGCCGCTAATTGCGGCTTTATTTATCAAGCAGGCTCATGCTTTGCTAAATCTACTTCAGCAACCGTTTGATTTTTACCTTGTGATTTAGCGCGGTAAAGTCGTTTATCAGCAATGTTTAAGCAATGATCCATGCTCTCATCAGCGACGCGCACGTACAGGCCAATACTTAAGGTGACATGAAACCGGTGCTGGTCACTCGTAAATGGCTTTTCAGCGAGCTTCTTATGGATTTTTTCAGCGACTTTTCTGGCTCTAAGCTCATGCCCTGTTGGGATCACAATTAAAAACTCTTCGCCGCCCCAACGGGAAATAATATCTTCTTCTGTGCACACGTTTTTAAATACATTAGCGAAAAATATTAGCACCTCATCGCCCACTTGATGACCGTATGTGTCGTTGATTTGCTTAAAGTTATCAACATCCATCAGCAAGAACACAGCCCCTTCGCCAAAGCGCTTATCTTGCAAACATTCGGTTGCGTAGCGACGGTTAGCGAGTTCTGTCATCGCGTCAGTGCGAGCCAGCTTTTGATTAAGTTTAAGTTGCTCCATTAACTGCAAACTGTATTTGTTGCGATAATATTCGTAGAAGCCACCCAAAATACATAAAATAGAGAAGCACAGCATGACCCGTGTAGGAAAATAATGACTCGGATAACTGTAATAGCCAAATTGATCAGTAAAATAAAAAAGCACCGAGATAATAATGGCAAGCAAGATAAGATCAAACGCCCCGCGCTTTAAACCACGAATAAAAAATGTCACAGGAGAGACGATAAATAGCCATAACGGCCCAGTGCCATTACTCCCCCCAGAGACAATTAAATAACACATCATCGAATAGAGAGCGTACAGCATAAGTACTGCGATGGTTTCGTCACGATTTTTAATGACAAAAGGTGAGGCAAACACAAAGCCGCCAATAATCAATAAATAGCTAAGGGCATGGTAACCATCTTGATAGCTGGTGATCGCCATTAAAAACGAGGTGATTGAACCAATAAATGCAAAAACACGTAAAAATCGTGCTTTATCTTTGTCACTTGCATTCACTGTATCAATCACTATTTCACCTTAGATTTTTTGATCAATCTCAACAATACCAATCCGCAATAATACTTAATCATTTTGAGGGATTAAACCTGTCGCTACCTGCGTTAAAAATTTCTGATTTAGAACAACTAAATAACGAAATTTTTGCCTTGTTATCAACGAGGTTTTATTGCCTCAAAATAGACCACTTTATTAAGCGAATTGGTATAACTTTAACACAAATATATAAATTAGAAGGAATTTGCCAGTATTAAAGCAATTAAAAAGAAAAAAGTATGATAAAAAATGGGCATAAAAAAACGAGCCATTTGGGGGCTCGTTTTTAATTTAAACAAAAGCTAATAACTAAAGGTTATTATTCCGGTTCATAGCCCAAGTTAGGCGACAACCAACGCTCGGCTTCTGCAAGCGTCATGTTGGTACGCTTAGCGTAATCTTCAACCTGATCTTGTTGAATTTGCGCCACTGCGTAGTACTTAGCTTCAGGGTGAGAGAAATACCAACCAGAAACCGCCGCACCCGGCCACATTGCGTATGAACTTGTTAGCTTCATGCCGATACGCTGTTCGGTATCAAGTAACTGCCAGATTTTCTTCTTCTCTGTATGTTCAGGACAAGCCGGATAACCTGGCGCTGGGCGAATACCTTGGTAGTTTTCACGAATAAGTTCATCGTTCGATAGGTTTTCATCTACCGCATAGCCCCAATACTCTTTACGCACTTGCTCATGCAAGTACTCAGCAAACGCCTCAGCTAAACGGTCTGCAACGGCTTTAACCATAATCTTATTATAATCATCTTGCTTAGCATCGAAGGCATCGGCAAGGTCATCTTCTTCAAGACCACCAGTAACCGCAAACGCACCAAAGTAGTCAGGAGTGCCTTTTGGCGCAATATAATCAGCTAAACAATAGTTAGCAAAGTCGGTTTTTTCAGTTTGCTGACGTAAATGACACGATGTAGTTAAAAGCGTTGTACGCGACTCATCGGTGTAAATCTCAATGTCATCCCCTACTCGGTTTGCAGGGAATAAACCAATGACACCTAAAGGTTGCAGCGCACCTGATTGCTCAAGCTCATCAAGCATTGCGTTGGCATCAGCGAATAAGCTTTTAGCCTGTTCACCAACAATTTCATCTTCAAGAATACGTGGGTACTTACCAGCGATTGACCACGTCATGAAATATGGTGTCCAGTCGATGTACTGTCTTAACGTCGCAATCGAAACATCTTTAAACTCAGTCACACCCAGCTTTTTCGGTACAGGTGGCGTGTAGTTATCCCAATCAAGTTTTACAGCGTTGTCGCGAGCACGCTGTAAAGTAACGGGTTTTGAGCGTGGCTTTTTACGTGCTTGTTGTTCACGTACTTTTTCATACTCAGCCTTGGTTTTCTCTAAAAATGCCGGCTTTAACTCTTTCGACAATAAATTAGAAACCACACCCACAGCGCGGCTGGCGTTATTTACGTAAACCACACCTTTATCATACTGAGGCTCAATTTTAACCGCGGTATGCGCTTTAGAGGTTGTTGCACCACCAATCAGTAACGGTAATTCAAAACCACGACGAGTCATTTCTTTCGCAACATGTACCATTTCATCAAGTGATGGGGTAATCAGCCCTGATAAACCAATAATGTCGGCTTTTTCGTCTATGGCGGTTTGCAAGATTTTCTCTGCCGGCACCATCACACCAAGGTCGATAACCTCGTAGTTATTACATTGCAGTACCACGCCTACAATATTCTTACCAATGTCGTGTACGTCGCCCTTAACGGTTGCCATAACCACTTTACCATTGGTTGCGCCCTCTTCTTTTTCAGCTTCAATGAAAGGGTCAAGATAGGCAACGGCGCGCTTCATCACACGAGCTGACTTAACAACCTGAGGTAAGAACATTTTACCCGCACCGAATAAGTCACCTACTACGTTCATGCCGTCCATAAGCGGGCCTTCGATCACTTCGATAGGCTTAGCTTTGCTCTTGCGGCACTCTTCGGTATCTTCGTCGATGTACTCGGTAATGCCTTTTACTAACGCATGTTCAAGGCGCTTTTCGACAGGCCAAGTACGCCACTCTAAATCTTCTACTTTCTCTGCTTGTGCCATACCTGAGTATTTTGGTGCAAGTTCAACAAGTCGCTCACCAGCACCTGGGTCGGTATTGAGGATCACATCTTCTACAGCTTTGCGCAGCTCTTCGGGGATATCGTCGTAAACCGCTAACTGACCCGCATTAACAATGCCCATGTCCATACCCGCTTTAATCGCGTGGTATAAAAACACAGAGTGAATAGCTTCACGAACTGGATTATTACCACGGAACGAGAAAGACACATTCGATACACCGCCCGACACTTTACAGTGCGGTAAGCCTTGCTTAATTCGACGCGTACCTTCGATAAACTCAACAGCGTAGTTATCGTGCTCTTCAATGCCCGTTGCGACGGCAAAAATGTTCGGGTCAAAAATAATGTCTTCTGGCGGAAAGCCAATATCATCAACGAGTATTTTGTAGCTACGCTGACAAATCTCGAACTTACGATCAGCAGTTTCTGCTTGCCCAGTTTCATCAAACGCCATTACAACCGCAGCAGCACCAAAGCGTTTAATTAGCTTAGCTTGGCGGATGAACGGCTCTTCACCTTCTTTAAGTGAAATTGAGTTAACAATGGCCTTACCTTGAATACACTTTAAGCCTGCTTCAATCACGTCCCATTTAGATGAGTCGACCATGATAGGTACTTTTGAGATATCAGGCTCTGAGGCAATTAAGTTTAAAAACTTTACCATCGCCGCTTTCGAGTCCAACATGGCTTCATCCATGTTGATATCAATTACTTGCGCGCCATTTTCTACTTGTTCACGGGCAACATCGAGAGCGGTCTCGTAATCTTCTTCCATGATCAAGCGCTTAAACTTAGCCGAGCCTGTTACATTGGTACGCTCACCGACGTTAGTAAATACAGCAATTTGGTCAGTCATGTCGGTTTCCTAGTTTAAGTTACACGCTTCAAGGCCCGATAAGCGCATACGCACTTCAAGCTCAGGTAATTGGCGAGGTTTAACACCTTCAAGGCCTTTCGCAAACGCTTTAATATGAGCTGGTGTAGTGCCACAACAACCACCTACAATATTGATAAAGCCAGACTTGCCCCAGTCGATAATTTCTTTTGCCATTTCAGGGGCTTCTAAATCATACTCGCCAAACTCATTCGGTAAACCGGCATTGGGATGCACCGAGGTAAAGGTTTCACAAACGCGCGATAACTCTTCAACATACTGGCGCAGTAAGTCAGGGCCAAGGGCGCAGTTAAGGCCGATTGATAGCGGTTTAATATGGCGAATTGAGTTATAAAATGCTTCTGTGGTTTGCCCTGATAAAGTTCGGCCAGAGGCATCAGTAATGGTGCCCGAGATCATCACAGGTAAACTACGACCAGCTTGCTCGAATGCTTCTTCTACAGCGAACGAAGCCGCTTTTGCATTAAGGGTATCAAAGATGGTTTCTATTAAAATAAGGTCAGCACCACCTTCCATTAATGCCAGTGTTGACTCAACATACGCCGCCACCAGCTTATCAAAGTTGATATTACGATAACCTGGGTCGTTTACATCTGGTGAAATAGAACAGGTTTTTGACGTTGGCCCAAGCACACCGGCTACATATCGCGGTTTGCTAGGATCCTTTGCTTCAAGTTCATCACACACGCTGCGTGCAAGCTTCGCTGACTCGAGGTTGATTTCGCGGCTAAGGCTCGCCATGTCGTAATCTTCCATCGAAATAGTCGTGGCATTAAAGGTATTCGTTTCGATGATATCAGCACCGGCTTCTAAGTAAGCACGATGAATATCAGCAATGATTTTTGGCTGAGTTAGGCTTAATAAATCGTTATTGCCTTTAATAAGTACGTGCCAGTCTTTAAAGCGCTCACCGCGATAATCTTGTTCTTCTAATTTATATTCTTGGATCATGGTGCCCATCGCGCCATCGAGGATTAAAATTCGCTGTTTTAGCGCCTCGGTTAATTGTTCGCGTTTATTCACTGCATTACTCGGCATAGTTGTTAGTCCTTACATCTTGGCTAACTAAGTTAATATCATACGGTGTAGTTTGGTACACATAATAGTTTAACCAATTCGAAAACAATAAAAAGGCATGGCTTTGCCACGTTTTCGACGGTTCGTTGTCTGGGTTATCGTCAGGGAAGTAATTTTCTGGCTTAGGTGCATCCGCTGATTTTTCTTGGTCGCGTAAATACTCCCCTTTTAAGGTATGAGCATCGTACTCTGGATGGCCAGTAATATACACTTGGCTACCTGATTTATTTTTAATTAAGTAGGCACCTACTCGTTCTGATCCGGCTAACACCACCAGCTCTTCGCAGGCATTAATCTTATCGATATCAATATGACCATAACGAGAATGTGGCACTAAAAAGGTATCATCAAAGCCACGCGTTAGCGCTGCGTGGTCAAAATAGCTTTTATGGGTAAATACGCCACTGAGTTTGTTTGGTTTAAGTTCGCGCTTGAGGCCATAGTGATGATATAGACCCGCATGGGCCGCCCAACACGAAAACAGCGTAGACGTCACATGCTGCTCTGCCCAATCTAAAATAACTTTTAGTTCGTCCCAGTAAGCAACTTCGTCATACTCTAAATGAGCAAGCGGCGCGCCCGTTATGATCATGGCATCGTAGTTATTATCTTTCACCTCTGAAAAATAACGATAAAACGTATCCATGTGCTGTTCAGAGTTACTACTGGTGCGATGGGTATCTAAGCGCAACAGCTCAACATTAACTTGCAGCGGTGAGTTTGCTAACAAGCGAATAAACTGCACTTCGGTTTCAACTTTGTTTGGCATTAAGTTTAAGATGGCCAAACGCATTGGGCGGATTTCTTGCGTTTTAGCACGACTTTTTGGCATTACAAACACGTTTTCTTGACGTAACTTTGCAATGGCAGGCAATTCATCTTTTACTGTAATGGGCATAGCTGGCTCCGAGCATACTTATCTGACTGCTAATTATGAACGGATAGTTAGAAATTTCAACCTCTAGATGTTTAGATGTCTAAATGAAGTGATATTTCTGAGTGGTCATTAATTAAAATGTATGACTCTTTGAGTAAATAACACCTTGATATTAAGCCTATCATAAACGCTGAATTCTGTATTTTGAGGTAGTTTGGGTATACAATACTTGCTGTTAATTTTTATTATAAATTGAAGGCTCCTTTCATGGTGTTACCAGATAAGTTTATATTCTCGATGAGTCGAGTTTCTAAGGTTGTGCCACCTAAGCGCACTATCTTAAAAGATATTTCTTTACACTTTTTCCCAGGCGCAAAAATTGGTGTGCTAGGTCTAAACGGTGCAGGTAAATCAACGTTGCTTCGCATTATGGCTGGTGTTGACCAAGACTTTGAAGGTGAAGCTCGCCCTCAACCAGGCACTAAAATCGGTTACTTACCGCAAGAACCTGTACTAGACGAGAACAAAACAGTTCGCGAAACAGTAGAAGAAGCAGTAAGCGAAGTTAAAAATGCACTAAACCGCCTTGATGAAGTATACAACGAGTATGCAATGGATGGTGCTGACTTCGATGCGCTTGCTAAAGAGCAAGGCGAACTTGAAGCTATCATCCAAGCGCACGATGGTCACAATATCGACAACGTGTTAGAGCGTGCAGCTGATGCATTACGCCTTCCACCTTGGGATGCAAAAATTGAACACCTTTCTGGTGGTGAGCGTCGCCGTGTTGCGATCTGTCGTTTACTACTTGAAAAACCAGATATGCTTATTCTTGACGAACCTACCAACCACTTAGACGCTGAGTCAGTTGCTTGGTTAGAGCGCTTCTTACACGACTATGAAGGTACCGTGGTTGCTGTAACCCACGACCGTTACTTCTTAGATAACGTAGCAGGTTGGATTTTAGAGCTTGACCGTGGTGAAGGTATTCCTTGGGAAGGTAACTACTCATCGTGGCTTGAGCAAAAAGATTTACGTTTACAACAAGAACAGAAATCTGAAAAAGCACGTCAAAAATCAATCGCGCAAGAACTTGAATGGGTTCGTTCAAACCCGAAAGGCCGTCAAGCTAAGTCTAAAGCACGTATGGCACAGTTCTCTGAGCTTCAGCAAAACGATTACCAAAAGCGTAACGAAACGAATGAACTATTTATTCCACCGGGTCCACGCTTAGGTGATCAAGTTATCGAAGTGAAAGGCCTGAAGAAGAGCTTTGGCGACCGCGTATTAATCGATGACCTAAACTTTGCAATGCCGAAAGGCGCTATCGTAGGTATTATCGGTGCCAATGGTGCGGGTAAATCAACGCTATTCAAAATGCTAAGTGGTGAAGAAACGCCAGATAGCGGTGAGATCATTGTTGGTGACACTGTTGAGCTTGCAACGGTTGATCAGTTCCGTGGCGACATGGACGAAAGCAACACTGTTTTCCAAGAAATCTCTAACGGCCAAGACGTATTAAAAATTGGTAACTTTGAATTCCCAAGCCGTGCCTATGTTGGCCGCTTTAACTTCAAAGGTAACGACCAACAAAAATTCGTTAAAGACCTATCAGGTGGTGAGCGCAACCGTTTACACCTAGCTAAGTTACTAAAAGCTGGTGGTAACGTATTACTACTGGATGAGCCAACCAATGACCTAGACGTTGAAACACTACGTGCACTTGAGAACGCTATTTTAGAGTTCCCTGGCTGTGTAATGTGTATCTCGCATGACCGTTGGTTCCTTGACCGTATTGCTACACATATTCTTGATTACCGTGATGAAGGCCAAATTAACTTCTTCGATGGTAACTACACAGAATACGAAGAATGGTTGAAGAAAACCTTAGGCGCAGAAGCGGCACAACCTAAGCGTATTAAATACAAAAAAATTGGCTAATTAGCTGATACTCAAAAAGCCCCTACTCAGGGGCTTTTTTGTTGTATTAAGCTTTGCTATCACTCACTCCATTATGATCTATACTATTAAGTAACTAAAGTTGGAGATACAGCTATGAATGAACGCAGAGAGTTTTCGCGGGTATTATTTTCTTGCCCTGCGGTCCTTCGTATCGAAGATAACGACTATCACTGTCAGTTACTTGATCTATCTTTGCAAGGTGCGCTCATTACTAAAAGTGATTCATTTTTAGTGCCTATTCATAGTAAAGCTGACTTAATCTTTACCCTACCAGAGTCAACTATCGAGATTAAAATGCAAGTGGAGCTGTGCCATGTTGAGCATCAGCATGCAGGCCTTCGCTGCGATCATATCGATATTGATAGTATTACTCACTTAAAACGATTGATTGAGCTAAATCTGGGTGATGAGGCATTATTACATCGCGAGTTAGCTCATTTAATTCACGCGCCAGAGTAAACATTTGCCGTTAGATTCGTTATGCTGTAGCAAATTCAGCTATTTAATAAGCTATGCAGTTAAATCCCCACTTACCCTTGGTGTATCATCCAAATTACTCGTTTAGTTTCGATCCTAACCATCGCTTTGTGATGAGTAAGTTTGCTTATTTATATGAGCATGTACAAAGTCTTGGATTAATAAATGACAACCTAACTCAACCGATGCTTGGCAGCCCTGAGCCCCTTGAGTTAGTGCACTGCGAAAATTATATCCACGACCTTTGGCACAACCGCTTAGATGAAAAAGCGATGCGCCGTATTGGCTTACCTTGGTCAAAAGAGCTGATGGCACGTACCTTTACTGCTCCTCTGGGCACCTTACAAACAGCACGCTTAGCTCTTAAACATGGCATTGCTTGCCACTTAGCGGGAGGCACTCACCATGCTCATACTGATTTTGGCTCAGGCTATTGCATGGTAAACGACCTCGCTTTCACCAGCGAAACCCTGATAAAAAGTGGTGAAGTAACCAATATACTTATTTTTGATTTAGATGTTCATCAAGGTGATGGTACCGCAGCAATGCTGGCGCATCAGCCCTACGCCTATACTTGCTCTATTCACTGTGAAAAGAATTTTCCATTTCGAAAATCAGCCAGCGATTTAGACATAGGTTTAGCACCGAATGTCGCTGATAGTGAATACCTAAGCGTTGTTGACGATACGCTGAGTTATTTATTAAACACCCTAAACCCAGATTTAGTGCTTTATGATGCAGGTGTAGATGTGTGGCAGCAAGATGGCTTAGGAAAACTTGATATAAGCTGGCAAGGGATAGCACAACGCGACCATTTAGTTCTCAAACGTTGCCTTGAGCACAATGTACCTGTCGCAACCGTGATTGGTGGTGGTTATGATAAAGACCATCGCCGTTTAGCGGCTCGTCATGGCATTGTAGTAGAGCAAGCTGCTCGATTTTAAAAACAACAAAGAAAAAAGGCCCGGTGGAGAAAAAACCGGGCCTTTGCTACTGTAACATTGGGATATGTTAGCAACTTTTTTCTAAGTTAAAACAAGTAGCTGTGGAGCTACCGAATGGTAATCTAAAGCCATCGCTATGCTCAAAACCGTGATGTTTACAATTGAAAAAGCAAACACTTGGCGCGCCCAGCCGCTTACATCAATATTGCGACGATAGCCACGAAGCGCCATTAGCAACCACCAAAAACTCGTTGTACAAGCTACAGCCATAAAGGCTAAACCTGTATAACCACTAATGGTTAATAACATCACAACCAACGCATACACGGCGATATATAAAACAATGTGATGCTTTGCCTTCTCGATCCCCTGCGCTACTGGTAACACAGGAATTCTGGCCGCTTGGTAGTCGTTATAACGAAAGATTGCAATTGCATATGAATGAGGCATTTGCCATAGACTAAACATGACCAATAAAATCACAGCACCAGCATCAAACTGCCCAGTTACGGCACAATAACCCACTACAGGCGGTACTGCGCCAGATAAACTTCCTACAAAGGTGCCGTACACAGAACGACGTTTCATATATAAGCTGTACACACCTACGTAGATGACGTAACCAAAAGTAGCAAATAAGAGTGCCACTACGTTGGTATACACAGCTAATAACCCGAAACCAATAACACCAAGCACGATGCCATGTGCCATAGCCGCCTTTGCTGACATTTCGCCAGTTACTGTGACGCGTTTGCGAGTGCGCGCCATAGCAACATCAATATCACGATCAATCACGTTATTGATCGCGCATCCTGATGCCACTACTAAAGATAACCCTAGTAAGGTTGCGATCATTAACCATGGGTCAATATCACCGCGAGAGGCTAGCAAGAATCCCCCCGCGACAGAGATCAAATTGCCCATGATAATGCCAGGTTTAGTGACATTTAAATAACGTCGAAACACTTCCTCGACTCCTCTAATTTTCAGCACAAACGCAATATTACGAAAGAAACTAGCTAGTAACAGACTGTAAGAACTGGAGACACAACCTCAGACTAACCAGCTCCTTTCGTAAATCTTTTACCAATTACAAAGTAATTGTTATTAGTACATCATCATGGCGTTCGATTCGTAGATGATCCACACCGACAAACCAACCACCATTACAATGATTAAAGCACTAAAGATAAACGACAATGAACTTGCCTTGCCGTCTTCAGTTTTGAAGTTTAGGTGTAAGAAATATTTCAAATGCACCCAAATTTGCACAATCGCCATGCTCACGATGCACCATGCAGTGGTCGTTTTAGAAAACGAACCACTCATCACAGCCCAAAATGGAATAGCCGTTAAAACCACTGACAATACAAAACCAATTAAATAGTCTTTAACGCTGCCATGTGATTGTTCATTATGTGCATGAACTTCTAAGTTATTAATTACATGTGATTCACTGTGACTCATTACATTGCTCCCATTAAATAAACAACGGTAAATACACAGATCCACACCACATCTAAGAAGTGCCAGAATAGGCTTAAACAACTTAGGCGTGTCACTGTTTGTGGGTTTAAACCACGGCGCACAACTTCAATCATCAGGACAGTCATCCAAATAAGACCCGCTGTAACGTGAAGACCATGTAAGCCCACTAAAGAGAAGAACGATGTTAAAAAGGCACTTTGCTGAGGGCCATTACCGTGCGCAATTAGGTGATGAAATTCGTACACTTCCATACCAATAAACACTGCACCAAAGGCAAAGGTAACCAGCAACCAAGTTAACGTAGCCGCCTTTTTCTGCCCGTGAGCAGAGATCATCGCAAAGCCAAATGTGATACTACTAAGTAGTAGAGCTGCAGTTTCAACCGCAACAAAATCAAGTTCAAAAATATCTTTACCCGACACACCGCCAGCAGTGTTCATAAACAATACTGCGTAGGTTGCAAAGAATGATGCAAACAACAGACAGTCAGTCATAAGGTAAAGCCAGAAACCAAATACGGTGTTACCACCTGTATCGTGGTGCTCATGGTCATGTGCATCGACATGACCGTGTGCGCCGTTTAAGGTGTCGAGCCCTGCAGAAATGCTACTCATGCATTCACCTCCTTCGTAGCGGCTGTATTGTGAGCCGTTTCTAGTTCAACAATTTCATCTGGTTGCACGTAATAATCAACATCGCTGGTATAACAACGCTTGATGAACACCACGATAGCACCCAGTAAACCAAAGGCGGCAAGCCACCAAATGTGCCAGATCATGGCAAAACAGAAGGTTGTTAAAGCTGCGCTCATTAATACACCTGCCGATGTATTCTTTGGCATATGAATTGGGCTATAAGAGGCTTCTTGCTTGTAAGCTAAGCCTTTCTCTTTCATGTCTGTCCACGCATCGATGTCATCAACATGAGGGATTTTCGCAAAGTTGTAGTACTGCGGAGGTGAAGCAGATGCCCACTCAAGAGTATGACCATTCCACGGATCGCCCGTTGTATCGTCAAGTTGCTCGCGGTTTTTGAAGCTCACTACAAGTTGCACAACTTGGAACAAGATACCGAACATAATGATCACCGCACCGCCAGCTGCAATGTATAACCAAATGTTCCAATCAGGGTTGTTCGTGTGGTTTAAGCGACGTGTCATACCTAAGAAACCAAGTACGTATAACGGCATAAATGCCACGAAGAAACCAATTAACCAGCACCAGAAAGATCGTCTGCCCCAGCTCTCGTCAAGTTTGAATCCCATTGCTTTAGGGAACCAAAACGCAAAACCAGCTAAATAACCAAATACCGCACCACCAATGATGGTGTTATGGAAGTGAGCGATTAAGAATAAGCTGTTGTGTAATACGTAGTCAGCACCAGGAATAGCAAGTAACACGCCGGTCATACCACCGATAGTGAACGTCACCATAAAACCTAAAGTCCAAAGGACAGGCACAGTAATACGTAAACGACCACGATACATAGTGAATAACCAGTTAAATAACTTAACCCCGGTCGGTACCGCAATAACCATGGTCATAACACCAAAGAAGGCATTAACGTTAGCGCTTGAGCCCATAGTAAAGAAGTGATGAAGCCAAACGATAAAACCTAAAATCGAAATTGCACCGCTTGCATAAACCATCGACTTATAACCAAACAGGCGTTTACCAGCAAACGTTGAGATAACTTCTGAGAAAATACCGAACGCAGGTAAGATCAGAATGTAAACTTCAGGGTGACCCCATGCCCAGAATAAGTTGATGTACATCATCGCGTTACCACCTAATTCATTCGTGAAGAAGTGGAAATCGAGATAACGATCAAGCGTTAACATAGCCAGTACAGCAGTTAAAATTGGGAACGATGCTGCAATTAAGATATTCGCCCACGTACATGCCCAAGTAAAAATAGGCATTTTCATTAATGTCATGCCTGGTGCACGCATTTTAAATACAGTCGCTAAGAAGTTTACCGATGTTAATAAGGTACCCAAGCCGGATATCTGTAAGGCCCATATATAATAGTCAACCCCGACACCTGGACTGAATGACAATTCAGACAACGGTGGATATGCCACCCAACCCGTTTTCGCAAACTCACCAAAGAATAATGAGATATTGATTAGGATTGCACCGCCAGCAGTTAACCAAAAGCTAAGGTTATTTAAGAATGGGAATGCAACATCACGGGCACCAATTTGCAGCGGTAAAATGATGTTCATTAAACCAATCATAAACGGCATCGCCATAAAGATGATCATGATCACCCCGTGTGCCGTAAATATTTGGTCATAGTGCTCTGGTGGTAAGTAACCACTTGCACCGCCAGTAGCCATTGCTAATTGCAGTCGCATCATAATGGCATCCGCGAAACCACGGAAAAGCATGATAAGCGCAAGAATGATGTACATAACGCCTAAACGCTTATGGTCAATTGAGGTGATCCAGTCGTGCCAAATCACGCCCCACTTTTTATATTTTGTTACTAAGCCTGCCACTAACAGACCTAAGACAGCAACAACCGTCATGGTAACCATGATAATTGGTTCATGAAACGGGATTGCGTCTAATGTTAATTTACCTAACAACGACATGATTATTCCTCGTCCTCGCTGTGCTTCTTATGAGCTGAGTGCTCTGGCATAGCGTGTTGCATTGCACCGTGAGAGCCATGCGCTTGCATATATTTCATTACGATTGAATGGAACATATCTTTATCTACGCTGGCATAGTATTTAACTGGGTCGTATTCACTTGGTTTTGCAAGTTCAACATAGCTTTGCTTAGTCAATGCAGAACCAGTATTTTTTACTTTGTTTACCCAAGCATCGAAATCAGCTTCTGTGGCTGTTGCAATGGCATCGAACTTCATACCTGTGAAACCTGCACCACTGTAGTTAGCAGAGAAGCCTTTAAAAGTACCCGGCTCATCAGCAATTAAATGAAGCTTTGTTTCCATGCCTGCCATTGAATAAATTTGGCTACCAAGCTGTGGAATGAAAAACGAGTTCATGGTGCTTTCTGAGGTGATCTTGTACTGCACTGGCACATTGGCAGGAAAAACAAGCTCATTCACTGTGGCGATGCCTTGCTCTGGATAAATGAATAGCCATTTCCAGTTCAAAGAAACAACCTCAACAGTAAGGTGCTTACCTTTACCCTCAAGTGGTTTATATGGGTCAAGTTGTTGCGTTGACTGCCACGTGATCACACCTAAAATCGCAACGATGATGATAGGAATGGTCCAAACTACAGCTTCAATCTTATTAGAGTGCGCCCACTTTGGAGCGTAAATTTCTTGATCTCGTCCATCACGGTATTTCCATGCAAAATAAATTGTCATGGCAATAACTGGAATCACAACAATCAGCATTAACACCGTAGCTACGATAATTAAATACTTCTCGTCGACACCAATTTGACCTTTTGGATCGAGTACCCCGCCTTTACAGCCAGACAAGGCCAGCACTAAAGACGCTAGAGCAATATTACAAAGGTTTCGAATTGACAAAGGAATATCCTACAACCTAAAAGTTAACACTTGTCGAAATAAGAACACGACGCTTTTCTGCAACAGATGCTACAGATATCCCTCGGCTGACTAACGAGCACGACAAATCGGCACGCTAATAAGTGAGGGATTTTAGGTTGGCTGGCTGAAATTTGGGCGTAAAAAAACCCACTAGGTGCTTAGTAAAGACAACTTAGAAAAACGACTAAATGGCTGAACTTAAGCAACAAAGCTTATTTACAGACAACCACTTACACGAGGAGGAGCACGACAGCCATGAGCGCTGTGTACTACTAAAGACTTTATCGTTTCACGCGCAGCGAAGGCCGCTTTACGTAAAATGACACCTGCACGACGCGCAGGGAAGAAATGGAAGACCAACCAGCATAAACCAATAAGTAATTGGCAAGACACCACTGGGTAAGTTAAAAAACTCAAAACATTAAGTAATGGGGTTTCGTATAAAGCACCTTCACTTAATAAACTTCTTAGCCCGTGAGCATCTTCTAATGTACCGTTGATTAGCATCGCTGAATTAATCAGCAACAAGGCTAAAACTGACATTAGCTCTTTACCAGCAAAAAACGCACGCGCAGCCAATTGCAACCTAGCTAAGCTAGACTGTTTGACACCTTGTGACTGATTAATTGCTCGCAAAACTCACGCCTTTTATCGCTTTTACTACATTTCAGGTAAGTGGCTTACCCTATTTTTTAATGCGGTAACATGATCTTCATCAATAAAGTTTCAGTAATTACTGAAATTTCGATGTGGAGTATAACAAAGTCAACAGACGGTACAAGTAGAATTTTACAGCACACGGTTAAGTATTGTTTAGCCACTTGATAACAAATTGTAAAAAAAACAAACCTATTGAAGCTAAGTAGTTAAAAGTAATACTGTATTTTATATAGCGAAAAGCAATGAAGAAAAATAAAATAGCATAAAAACAGCGATTTAAAGCATACTTAGTCAGTAGCAATCGAAGCTTTAATACTGAACAAGGATTAGCCAAAGACGTTAAAATATAATATTCTGCAAAAAAAACAAAACAAAGAATAAAAGAGATAATTATGCGTCAATATGCACTCGCTGCAACCTTTTTAGCACTAAGTACCAGTACACTTGCAAATACGATTGAAGACACCGCTGTAGCTGGCTTAGATAAACCTGCGATTTACTACGCCGATATAGAACCCCACTTAAAACGCGCAGCAAAACATCCAAGCGTCACACTAAAACAAATCGGCACCTCTTTCCAAGGACAGGCACTTAATTCTCTAAAAATCGGCACCGGCCCAATCAAAGTGATGATGTGGAGCCAAATGCACGGCGACGAAAACACAGCTACTGCCGCACTAATGGATTTTTTAAGCTTTATAACCGCAGATGAAAACGCACAATGGCTAGAAAGCTGGCAACAAAAAGTAACTCTTCTCATTATCCCTATGGTGAACCCAGACGGCGCGGCAGCTCAAACTCGCCATAATGCACAAGGTATTGATTTAAATCGTGATGCAAAAGCCCTTCGCACAAAAGAAGGACAAATACTCATGACTGCGGCTGATGAATTCAAACCTGATTTCGGCTTTAATTTACATGATCAGAATGCCTATTACGGTGCCGGAAAAATGGGAGAACAAGCCACTATTTCAGTGCTAGCACCCGCCTATAATGAAGCAAGAGAAGTGAATAAAATTCGTGGTGAGGCTATGCAATTTATTGCTCATTTAGCCAAAACGGTTGAAACCATGATCCCAGGGCACTTGGGGAAGTACAACGACAGTTACTCTTATCGCAGTTTTGGAGATACTTTTTCGGAAAAAGGTATCCGAACTATATTAATTGAATCAGGTGCTTACCCAAACGACCCAAACCGACAAATAGCCCGTAAAGTTAACCGTGTTTTATATAAAAAGACCATTGATTCAATAACTTCGGGAGAGTGGCAAAGCGCTAAAATAGCCCAGTACCACGCCATTCCATTTAACACTAAAGACAATTGGGTAGACTTACTAATAGATGATGTAACTGTAAAGAGTGAGCTAGGTGATTACCAGATAGATATTGCAATAAACAACAAAAGACAGTCACCCATAATCAAAGAATTGGGTGATATAAGCAGTATCCGCAAAGGTTACACCAGTTTAGATGCAAGCAGCCTGAACTTTAGAACCGGTAACAGTTTTGTTTTAAATGAGTCGTTAACGCTTACCGAAAATAAATATAAAGAGCTTTTAATACAAGGCTATAGTTGCTTTTCTGGCGATATTAATATGCTAGAAAACTCCACAAATTGGCCAGTTTACGCATGCAAAAGTGTATTTACATCAATACCTTCACTTCATGCACCTGCCGCCTTTTTCTTACAAGCAAACGGTAAAAATAAGTACGCTGTTTTAGGAGCTAAGTTAATTAATTTAGAATAAACACGATTTAAAAAGACAGGCACTGTTAAAAGTGCCTGTTATATCTCCAAATTCCTTAAATTTGTTAACCTAAAATAATAGTTGCGTAGGCAAGCTAGCCTATTAGCTTAATCTAACAATAACAACCAAGATAAAAGATTTAGCTTTATGAGAATTGAAAGCACAAGTTAGCTGCAAGTGTTTGCAAAAAATAAAAATTGAGAGAAATTTAAGATTAACTGGCAAGTAATAACTTACAGCTTGTAATGTTACTTCGTCGCTTACGCGCAGTTTTACTGCAATAACTTTCGATAGTACCTACTCGACCTGCAGCTCCATGAAATAAGTTTTCAAATTGAGTTGTTAATGTTAACCAGTTTTTAGCTTCCAAATTCAGCCTTTCAAGAATAGGAGGTAAATGATGCTCTATATATCCCAGCTTATCCGCGCTGATACAACGCCCAGTTTGCTCCACAAGTAGCAGGTATGACTTTAACTCAAAAGGTATTCCCTTTGATTTATACTTGCTCATGCCACCAATAAAACGAGCTAGTAACTTAGGTTGCTTTGACTCCTTCGCGCTTTCGCATCGCTTTTTAAAACTGGTATAGTCCGATTGTTCCGGCGTGCTCGCAGCTTTAGCACGAACAGGGTTTAAATCAACATAGGCCATGCAGGCTAAAAGCGCTGATTCATCAAGGAGAGCTTGGCTTTTAAAGCGCCCTTCCCAAAAATGCCCAGTACATTCATCTTCTTTATTTGCCCGTCTGGCAATATATTCATTTAGCATTCGCATGAACCAACTAATGCTCGAAAGGCGCGTTCTGTATTCTGCAACCTCTTTATTTAAGAAGACTTGTTGACCATCACTTAACGGCTCACCATGAAGGGCTTTTTGACCTAAAGGCGTCATTTTACTGAGCTTAAACCAGCGTAAAAGGATGGCCTTATCCGATAACCTATTTGCTTTTTTATCATCAACATAAAGCACAAGATGCGTATGATTGCTCATCACTGCATAAGCACATACATCAATGCAAAATACCTTTGCAAGAGCAAGCAGACGCTGTTCAACCCACCCTCTGCGGTGTTCATAGGATTTACCTGTGAGTGTGTCTTCTCCACAAAGGTAGGCACGTCTAACACAGCGAGATACACAATGATAATATTTGGTGTTTGACAAACAGATTTGCCGCTTCCTTGCTAAAGCCATCGTCCACTCCTTGAACTGATAATTTGAAATGCATTAAATGTAATTAAAGTTTAGACAATATCTTTTTTACTGCAAGAATGAGTTCATGGATAAAAGTGACTGTCTTTGTAAATATTCAAAATAGTTTTAAAGTGACTGTCCTTGTAAAATTTAGGTATTAAAAAAGCGCCTTTGGGCGCTTTTTTTGTGGTTAAAGAATTTGATTCTCTTTCCAGACTTGTTCTTTTGCCATGCGCTTTTTACGCTTGTCACATGGGTCGTCGCAGTCGCAGGCTTTGTCGATACCAACAGCGCCTAGGCCACCACAACTACTGGCCATAGATTTCTTTTGCACAATCATTCCGACAGCCATCGCCGCCACAATTAAAATAAGTAGACCAAATGTAAGAAGAAAAAGTGACATTGCTTTGCCCCTATCGTCAGCAATTAAATCGAGCCCAACTAATTAGGCTGCATATATTATATACCTAAACGACCTCAAGGTGCGAGTTTCAGTTAGAATTAAAAGCGATTTAGGCAAGGCATTGATTGCAAGCAATAGTGGTTCTATTGTTAAAATCAATAACGCGGTATAAATCGCTTTTAAACCAATCCTTTGGGCGCTTCACAGGCGCTTACTCTCATCGTTGTTAGTTCTGGGACTGCCATTGTTGCAAAGTAACGCCTTGATATTAAGCACCTGTGGAACGCTGAGTTCTGCATCTTGAGGCAGCTTGGTTATACACTGCTTCTTGCCCTGCTACAAATATGGTTTAAATGCAGGGCTTGAATAAGTTACTAAACCATTGTCTGACTTACCAATTAAATACACTGGCAAATCGTGCTCTTCGGCGTATTTCTGCGCCTTTTCCATGCCCATCACTGTAATTGCCGTCGCTAAGCCATCTGCAGTCATCGCTGATGGGTGTAAAACAGTAACTGATACCAAATCATGACGGCTCGGCATACCTGTTACAGGGTCAATTAAGTGGCTATAGGTAACACCATCCATTTCGTAAAAAATTCGGTAATCACCGGATGTCGCAATACCATTAGTACCCGGCTCAATTACTTTATGTACTTTACGCACGCCAGGCTCAGCATCAGGCTGCTCAATAGCTATTTTCCAAGTGATGTTGTTTGGCTTAATACCCGACACACGAAGCTCACCACCAATCTCAACCATATAATTAGTGAAACCATGGCTTTCAATCACTTGTGCTACTTTATCAATACCATAGCCTTTTGCTGTAGCAGAAAACGACAGCTCTAAACCATCAATCGTCTTCATAAGACCAGCATCTGTAAGTTCAAGCTTATCAACACCAATTTTGGCAACCATTGCGGCCAAGGCTTCATCGCTTGGGCGTTTAGTCGGCTTTTTATCTGGACCAAAGCCCCACAAGTCAATAAGTGGCCCCATGGTCACATCTAACGTTTTTGTTGATTCGCCAAGGCGAATTGATTCAGCTACCACGTTTCTAAAATCAGCGCTTATTGGCATTACCTGCCCTGCTGGTAACTGGTTGAACTGGTTAATTTCTGAATCAGGAATGTAAGTCGACATAGATTGATTTACATCTTTAAGCACTTGCTTAATTTCCGGGTGTAAATCAACACCTGCAACCTTTGAAGACTCTGCAAACACCTTAATGTGATAAGTGGTGCCCATTGTCTTACCTTCAAAATAAAGCTCTTCAGCCTTATCTGATTGACCGCAGCCAGCCATGAGTAAAGTCATAGTTAATAGGAAAAAGGCCATCAAGCCTTGGCGATAAAACACTCTATTCATAGCATTCACCTTGTAGATACCACGGAGTTCGGTATAGAAATAAAAAAGCCTCGTAACACTAAGTGCTACGAGGCCTGTATTCTAACCAAAACTAATTGTTTTGTGTATGGTGTTAGCCACCGAAGTCATCTAATAAGATGTTTTCGTCTTCTACACCAAGATCTTTAAGCATGTTGATAACAGCCGCGTTCATCATTGGAGGACCACACATGTAGAACTCACAATCTTCAGGCGCTTCATGATCTTTCAAGTAGTTTTCATAAAGTACATTATGGATGAAGCCTGTGTAACCTTCCCAGTTATCTTCTGGTTGTGGATCAGACAGTGCTGTGTGCCATACGAAGTTATCGTTTTCTGCTGCTAAGCCGTCGAAATCTTCTACGTAGAACATTTCACGCTTAGAACGCGCACCATACCAGAAGCTCATCTTACGCTTAGATTGTAAACGCTTAAGTTGGTCAAAGATATGTGAACGCATTGGTGCCATACCTGCACCACCACCTACGAATACCATTTCTGCATCAGTGTCTTTCGCGAAGAACTCACCGAATGGACCAGAGATAGTCACTTTATCACCTTCTTTTAATGACCAAATGTACGAAGACATTTTACCACATGGAAGGCTTAGGTCTCTTGGCGGCGGCGTAGCGATACGCACGTTAAGCATGATGATGCCTTCTTCTTCTGGGTAGTTAGCCATAGAGTATGCACGAATTGTTTCGTCGTCTACTTTAGACTCCAGATCGAAGAAACCGAAGTGGTTCCAGTCGCCACGATACTCTTCTGGAATATCGAAATCAGCGTATTTAACGTGGTGAGCTGGTGCTTCAATTTGAATATAACCACCGGCACGGAAAGGTACTGACTCGCCATCAGGAATTTGTAACTTAAGTTCCTTGATGAACGTTGCCTTGTTATCGTTAGAGATAACAGTACATTCCCACTTCTTAACACCGAAAATTGACTCTTCAAGTTCAATTTCCATGTCGTTCTTAACATTTACCTGACACGCTAAACGGCAGCCTTCACGAGCTTCACCTTTAGAGATGTGATCAAGTTCTGTTGGTAAGATATCGCCGCCACCTTCTTTGATGTGTACACGACACTGACCACAAGAGCCACCGCCACCACATGCAGATGAAACGAAGATACCTGAATCAGCTAGCGCGCCTAATAGCTTGCTACCTGCAGATGTTTTAATAGCTTTTTCTGGGTCGCCATTAATTCCGATGATGATATCGCCGCTTGCTACTAATTTAGATTTAGCACCAATGATAACTAAAACTAAAATAACAACGATAGCGATGAAAACACCAACGCCTAAGAAAATCTCATTCATGATTTATCCTCGCTACCTATTAAAGTGAAATACCAGAGAATGACATAAAGCCAAGACCCATAAGACCAACAGTGATGAAAGTAATACCTAAACCACGTAAGCCATCAGGAACGTCTGAGTACTTCATTTTTTCACGGATACCAGCAAGTAAAGTAATTGCTAGTGCCCAGCCCACACCTGAACCGATACCATAAACAACAGACTCGCCGAAGTTATAGTTACGCTCAACCATGAAAGATACCGCACCGAAGATCGCACAGTTAACTGTGATCAGTGGTAAGAAGATACCTAACGCGTTGTAAAGTGCAGGGAAGAACTTATCTAATGCCATTTCAAGAATTTGTACAAGTGCTGCAATAACACCGATGAAAGTCAAGAAACGTAAGAAGCTAAGGTCTGCTTCTGGGTAGCCAAGCCACTCTAATGCACCTGGTGCAAGAACAGCGTGATAAACCAAGTTATTTACAGGTACTGAGATACCTAGTACCACGATAACTGCCACACCTAGGCCGATTGACGTTGTTACTTTCTTTGATACAGCAAGGAAAGTACACATACCTAGGAAGAAGGCTAAAGCTAAGTTTTCAATGAAAACCGCTTTTACAAATAAACTAATATAATGTTCCACTGCTCGCCCCTTACGCTTTTGCTTCTACTTGGTCTTTCTTGAAGGTACGAAGTACCCAGATGAATAAACCAATAATGAAGAATGCACTCGGTGGTAAAATCAATAGACCCATTGGTTGATACCAGCCACCATTTTGTACTAATGGGATAATATCAACACCGAATAGTGAACCTTTACCGAATAACTCACGGATGAAACCAACAGTTAGTAGTACTACTGAGTAGCCTAAACCGTTACCGATACCATCTAAGAAAGACATTAACGGTGGTGACTTCATTGCGTATGCTTCAGCACGACCCATTACGATACAGTTTGTAATGATTAGACCAACGAATACTGAAAGCTCTTTAGCAGTTGCATAAGAGAATGCTTGCAGTACTTGGTCAACAACGATTACAAGTGATGCGATGATCGTCATTTGCACGATGATACGTACAGATGATGGGATGTGGTTACGAATTGACGAAATAAACAAGCTAGAAAACGCAGTTACTAGTGTCAATGCGATTGACATGATTAGTGCATTTTTTAAGCTTGATGTTACCGCTAGCGCAGAACAAATACCAAGTACTTGTAATGCGATCGGGTTATTTGCGAATACCGGGCCAAATAGGACCGACTTCATTTCTTTAGTATCAGCCATTATTTCAACGCTCCTTCACGTACTTTCGCAAGGAATGGACCAAAGCCATGCTCGCCAGTCCAGAAGTCAACTGTGTGATCAACACCGTTTGAAGTTAATGTTGCACCAGAAAGACCATCGATTTGATGTTCGTTCTTCGCACCGCTCTTCATGATATTGATTGGTAACTCTTTACCTTGCCATTTAGCAGTCCATTGTGGATTTTGGATTTCACCACCTAGACCTGGCGTTTCGTTGTGCTTGAAGAAGTTGATGTTTTTAACTGTTTCACCATCGCTTTCAAGCGCTAAGAAGCCGTACATTACACCCCAAAGGCCATAACCTTGGATTGGTAGAATGATTGCGTCTGTAGAACCATCAGATTTCTTCGAAATATATACAGGTGAATTTTTTGTCATACGCTGAATACCAGCGATGTCTTTAATTCCTTCTGCTTTCAACGCAAAGCTACGAGCTTGGTCGAATTTTGTTTTCTCGAAGTCAAATGAGTTAGGATCAGCACCTTCAACAAACTCACCTGTGTTCATGTCTACAACACGTGCTTCAATTTTTGAGTTAAAGGTATCTGACACAGTACCTGATACTTCAATGCCTGCAGCCGCTAAGATATTACGTTGGATATCTTGTGTTTTGTTAGCTTGCTGTAAAGGACGAAGCTGAACTGAAGCAAACGATACGATAATTGCACACACTAAACATAGTGCAACAACAACGGTTAGCGTTTTGCCGATTGATTCGTTATTACTAGACATTACGTGCCAACCTCCGCTTGATATTAGCTTGCACTACAAAGTGATCGAATAATGGTGCAAATAAGTTAGCAAATAAGATTGCTAGCATCATACCTTCTGGGAATGCCGGGTTAACAACACGGATCATTACAACCATAAAGCCGATTAACGCACCGTAAGCGAACTTACCTTTGTCTGTGAATGATGCAGATACTGGGTCTGTTGCCATGAAGAACATACCAAATGCAAAACCACCAAGCACTAAGTGCCAGTGCCAAGGCATTGCAAATACAGCATTGGTTTCTGAACCAATTGTATTTAGTAAGAATGCCGTTGCAACCATACCTAGGAATACACCTAGTACGATACGCCATGAAGCGATACGTACGTAAATTAGGAATAAACCACCAATTAATAGTGCTAGTGTTGACGTTTCACCTACAGAACCTTGAATGAAACCGTAGAACGCATTCCACCATAGCTCCATGTTGCTGTAATCAAGTGAACCAACAACAGCTTGGCCAAGCATAGTTGCACCAGAGAATGAATCTACTGCTGTCCATACTGTGTCACCTGAAATTTGCGCTGGGTATGCGAAGAATAAGAATGCACGACCGGCAAGAGCAGGGTTAAGGAAGTTACGACCCGTACCACCAAAGATTTCTTTAGCGATTACAACACCAAACGTAATACCTAGTGCAACTTGCCATAAAGGAATCGTCGCAGGCAGGATTAGTGCGAATAATACAGATGTTACGAAGAAACCTTCATTTACTTCGTGCTTACGCACTGAAGCAAATAGTACTTCCCAGAAACCACCCACAGCAAATGTTACTGCGTATATTGGTAGGAAGAAGCAGGCACCGTAAAACATTTTCGCGCCCCAACCAGAATCAGCAGTTAATTCACCACCGAATAATTGGAACAGACCAACTTGCCATGTGTTTGCTAGTTCAAAACCTTGCGCTAAAGCACCTGCGGCCTGATGACCGATGTTGAACATACCAAAGAACATTGCAGGGAACGTCGCCATCCACACTAAAATCATCATACGTTTTAGGTCGATGTTATCGCGAACGTGTGTTTTGCCTTTATTTACATAACCAGGCGTGTAGAAAATAGTCGCTGCAGCTTCGTAAAGCGCATACCATTTTTCGTGTTTACCACCCGGTTCAAAATGCGGCTCAATATCTTCTAGAAATTTCTTTAAACCCATCTCTCTAGCCTTCCTTCTCGATCGTAGTCAAGCAATCGCGTAGGATTGAACCGTACTCGTATTTACCCGGACAAACGAAGGTACATAATGCTAAATCTTCTTCATCAAGCTCTAGCGCACCTAACGAAATAGCACCATCAAGATCACGTGCGATTAAATCACGTAATAATAGTGTAGGTAGGATGTCTAAAGGCATAACACGCTCATAGCTACCAATTGGAACCATGGCACGCTTCGAACCACCTGTTGAAGTCGTCATGTTAAATAGACGGCTAGGAGCAAGGTGAGATAAGAAGGTACGTGTTACTGAGAACTTGTTAGCACCTGGTGCGATCCAACCGAATAGCTCTTTTTCGCGACCTTCAAGTAATACAGATACTTGAACATGGTAACGACCTAAGAACGCGTGTGGACCTTGAGAGATAGCGCCTGATAATACAGAACCAGAAATTACACGGTTATCACCGTCTTCTAATTCACCAGCAACTAAATCATCTAAAGATGCACCTAGCTGAGTTTTCACTAAGCGTGGGTTTTTAACACGAGGACCAGCAAGCGAAACAACACGGTCTGTGAAGATTTCACCTGTTAGGAATAATTTACCAAACGCGATTACGTCTTGGTAACCTAAGTGCCAAACCTGCTTGCTTGCAGAAACTGGGTCTAAGTTATGAATGTGTGTACCAACAAGACCTGCCGGATGCTTGCCACCAAACTCATGTACTTCTACTTGAGGGATTGATGAACTAGGCACTTGACTACCAGCTTGTTTACAAACAAATACTTTGCCGTCAGTTAAACGAGATACCACAGCTAAACCTGCTTCAAATGCTTGAGTGTTTTCAGCAATGATTACTGCAGGATCTGCAGCTAGCGGGTTAGTGTCGATAGCCGTTACAAAGATAGAGCTAGGATTTGCATCCAAAGCAGCTACTCTGCTGAATGGGCGAGCACGTAGTGCTGTCCATTGACCTGACTGAACTAGTACTTCTTTCACTTTTTCACGGTCTAAGCCCGAAAGCTCGTCGGCCTTGAAAGAGTCAAAGGTGATTTGCTCACTGCCATTAACTTCAATAACAACAGATTGCAGCACACGTTTAGCACCACGATTGATTTCTTTAACTACCCCAGAAGCTGGTGCAGTAAATAAGACGCCAGGGTTCTTTTTGTCTTCAAAAAGTACCTGGCCTTTTTTGACTTGGTCATCCACGCGAACATGCATGGTTGGACGCATACCAATATATTCTTCACCTAGCACAGCTACACGTTTGACGGCAGAACCATCGTGAATAACTTGCTGAGGTGCGCCCTCTATCGGTAAATCCAGACCTTTTTTTATGTTGATCATACGCACTTGCATTACATTAACGGAAAGAAACTGAAAAATCGTACCAACCACGTCGCCATTTGATATGCTCAAGTTAAACTCTAAGTATCAAAGAATAGCCTGTTTAACACCCCAAACAAGCAACGCAGTAAACTCCTCACATATATTGCCCGAATTTTAACATCAATCAGGGTGACTATGCGAGAGCAAATATGAAATTTATACGACAGATACGGTTATTTAGACTACAAAAACCTTTTGAATAAAATTCAATATAGACCAAAGTGCTATTGATGAAGTTTTATTTTCATCCAGAAACAAAAAAGTCGCTTAAAAAAGCGACTTTACAAAATCAAGTTTGTTCAGCGATTAATCGATCAACTGTGAAATCGCAACATCAGGATTCACATCTTGCTCGTAATCTACACTCTCGATACCAAAACCGAATAAACGTAAAAACTCATTATGGTAACCCACGTAATCCGTTAATTCGTCAATTGTATCTGTATCTACTGTATCCCAAACATGTTGTACACGAGCTTGAACATCATCTTCTAACTCTTTGTAGTTTTGGAATAAATGACCACCTTCGTCAAAACGTGGTGTTTCACCGTAAAGGTTTTCAGTAAATAGTGAGTGAATTTGCTCAATGGTACCTTCGTAAGTACCGTCTGCTTTCATTACTTTGAATAAAGCAGAGATATATAAAGGCATAATTGGAATTGCCGAGCTTGCTTGTGTCACAACCGCATTTAATGAAGAAACATACGCTTCACCATTTAAGTCTTTTGTAGACTCTTTGATTGCTTGAGTTGCACGGTCAAGATCTTCTTTCGCTTTACCAATTGTCGCATGACCGTAAATTGGCCACGTTAACTCTTTACCTATATAAGTGTAAGCAGTCGTTTTGAAGTTATCAGCAAGTACATCTGCTTCTTTTAATGCGTCAATCCACATTTCCCAATCTTCACCGCCCATTACTTTAATTGTATTGTCGATGTCTTCTTGGCTTGCTGCTTCAACCGTTACTTCATCAATCACACGCTTTGAAGTGTTTAGGTTCTTCGTAGTGATATCTGAGCCAATAGGCTTAAGCGTAGATGAGTAAGTCTCACCTGTATTTGGATCAGTACGACGAGGTGAAGCAAGGCTGTAAACAACTAAATCAATTTTACCTAGATCAGCTTTGATAGTATCAATTGCTTTTTGCTTAATTTCGTTAGAAAACGCGTCGCCATTGATATTTTTAGACCATAAACCAGCTTCTTCAGCGGCTGCTTGGAATGCTGCTGTGTTGTACCAACCTGCAGAACCCGTTTTGCGTTCGCTACCTTCTTTTTCAAAGAAAATACCTAACGTTTTAGCACCGCCACCAAATGCAGCCGTGATACGTGATGCTAGGCCGTAACCTGTAGACGCACCTATCACTAATACATTCTTAGGTGCATTGCTCAGTGGTCCTTGCGCTTTCACATAATTAATTTGTTCTTGTACGTGCTCAGCACACCCTACTGGATGCGCGTTAGTGCAGATAAATCCACGAATTTTCGGCTTAATGACCATTGATCATCCTATATCTATCACAATAAAAATTAGCGCTAGTTTAAAGGCTAATAGTTAAAATACAGGTCTGATCAGTAAAACTTTTCAGACCCACGTAAATTTTTCGAGCTTAAAACACCCAAGTAACCAGCAGTCTAGAGTGACTGTCCTTCTAACTTTGAGTGACTGTCCTTCTAACTTTGAGTGACTGTCTTTCTAACTTTGAGTGACTGTCCTGCTAATTTAGTCGAACTTTGAGCCGCCTAAGCACTTTGGTGATTCAGGTGCCTGTCCATGTTGTTCACTGAACTCTTCGGGAGTAAATGTATGAATCGCTAATGCATGAATGTGATTTGCTAATTCATCTTTTAATAGCTCATTAATTTGACGGTGACGGGCAAGTAAACGTTTACCTGCAAATTCTTCACTCACAACCACCACTTTAAAATGCGACTCAGTTCCACGACTATGCATATGGCTTTCATTTACAACATTCAGGTGTTTACATTCGATACCCGCAGCAAGCTTTTGCTCAATTTGTTGTTGCATTGACATGTGTCATAGACCTTTCATAAGAAAATAATTGCCAGCTACTATATCAAGGGCATGGCTCAATTTACCAATGATTTTATATAATTGAACGAAAGGTAAGATTAATTCGAGGGTGTTTGAGTCTTTGCTGCTTCGGCAAACTATGCTGGTAATCGCGCTGGCTAAAACCATTCATGATTAAACAGCTACCACTTTGCAGCACAATGCTATATTGTTCATTTTTATATTTGTGCTTTATTTTAAATACACGTTCGGCCCCTAGTGATACAGACGCGATTGTTGGTTGCTCACCAAGTTCTTTCTCATCGTCACTATGCCAGCCCATACAATCATGACCATCTCGATACAAATTAACTAAAAGCGCATTAAATGGTATCTGCAAAGTTCTTGATAAGCGTACACGCATAGCATCAAGTATCTCTGGCCAAGGCTCAACGATTAATTTTGAACCCGAGTAACCATAATTTACGTTCTGATCAGCAATAAAGCATTGCAAACGCGGGATCACATGGCTTTTTCCGTACACTTTTATAGCCGGTTGCTGCCAATTGAGCTGCTGCTGAAGAAAGTAAAATAATTCGAGGCTTTTTTGCGCACTCAATGTATTGGCTTGGTAAGAAAACCCATCAGGTAGATGATTAGGGTTGGCGTTTGGCTGTTGCATGTTAGAATTTACCTATACATTAATACTTTCGTAAAATCATGATGACCACCCAAGCACAGCTCGGTGATAACACCTATACCCTAGAACGCTTTCCGTTAGATCAAAAAAATCGCAGTCTTCAAGCATGGGACTCAGGCGATGAGTACCTTGTCAATTATGTACAAGAGCACTACCCAGATGCAAATTCAATCCTGATACTCAATGACAGTTTTGGCGCCTTATCCTGTGCCTTTAATACGTTAACAGTTTATTCAGTTAACGACTCGTATATTGGTCATCAAGCTACCCGCTATAATTTACAAACCAATGAGTTATCAACAGATTCTTTAACGCAACTGGACTCGTTAGCAGCATTACCTAATCAGGTTGATTTAGTGATATTAAAAGTGCCACGCAATTTAGGCTATCTTCAGCATCAACTTGCCGCAATCAGTGCAGCTTTACCTGCTGACATTGATGTTATTGCAGCTGGAAAAACGAAAGACATTCATAACTCAACTATAAAGGCTTTTAGTCAGTATATCGGTGAAACATCAACCAGCTTAGCGGTTAAAAAGTCCCGCTTAATTATCAGTAAAACCAGTGGTCTTAATAAAGTAGCCCCCTTTCCTGTTAACTGGCCACTTGAAGGCAGTGAATTTGAAATTCAAAATCATGCCAATGTATTTTCTCGGGACTCATTAGATATCGGCGCGCGCTTTTTCTTTAACTATTTGCCACAAACAAGTAAAGCCCGCAGCATCATTGATTTAGGCTGTGGTAATGGCGTTGTTGGGTTGATGACTCTCAAACGTTGCCCTAAAGCCCATGTAACCTTCGTTGATGAGTCCTTTATGGCCGTTGAATCAGCCAAATTGAATATAACTCACAATTTACCTGAGCAATTAGACCAGTGTGAGTTTGTTCAAAACGACTGTTTAACCGATTTTCAACCTAACAGTGTTGACCTTGTTTTATGTAACCCACCATTCCACCAAGCGCAAGCGGTCACCGATCATATCGCTTGGCAAATGTTCAAACAGGCAAAACAAACATTAAAGCACGGTGGTGAATTAAGAATTATTGGTAATCGTCATCTAGACTATCATGAAAAGTTAAAACGCATGTTCGGCAATTGTAAGCTATTAGGATCTAATAAAAAGTTTGTCGTACTAAGTGCTACAAAGAATAATTAATGGAGCTAACTAAATGAAAAAAATACTTCCTTTATGCTTGCTAGCCGCCCTATCTGCGTGTAGCAATCAGCCAAATCAGTTAATTTTGAACCCCGTTTATCAAGGCGGGAAAATTTCAACTATTAACAGTAATGTTAGCACCAGCGTAATTGACTTACGTGGTGACAATGTGACTCTTAAAATCATTGGTTCAGACAAAGTAAAAACGCTTGCAAGCCCTGGAATAGCTGATTCTGTGAAAAGTGCCTTAGACAGTGCTCTGAGCCGAAATGGTGCAAACATTTCAAACTTAGCAACTACACGTTTTGAATTAGATATTCATAAGTTGCAAGCAACTGTCACCGAAAAGATGATGACGCACAGTAGTGCTGCAAATGTGGAGTTTGGTTTAAGAGTGATTAAAAGTACAAGTAACTTTAGTAAGATATACCGCGGCAACGCAAATCTTGAAGGACCACTCAGTCATGACCGTGCAAAAATAGAAGGTCAACTTAATAAGTTGACTGAACAGGTTATAACACGCATTGTATCTGACCCAGAATTAATCGCCTATTTAGAAGGTTAACCATGAAACGCATTTTATTACTTAGTTTTTTATTGTTTTTTGCTCACAGTTCATTCGCAGCGACTGAAGGTAAGTTTATTCAAAAAGACAATATGTTTCCGCGCGTAGAAATTGTTACTACGCTTGGCAGTATTGTGGTCGAAATGGATCGTTCACGGGCACCAATTACAGTAAATAACTTTCTAACTTACGTTGCCGATGGTAGCTATCAAGGTAGTGTATTTCACCGTGTTGAACGTGATGAAGACAACGAACGTGATTTTGTAATTCAAGGCGGTGGTTACGATAAAGACTACGATGGTCTGTACGAAGGTGACCCTATTTTCAATGAAAGTGGCAACGGGTTAAAAAACGATATGTATAGTATCGCAATGGCATATCAAGACCGAAAACCACACTCAGGTACGCGTCAATTCTTCTTTAATATGGACGACAACGACCATCTTAATCCAGGTCGTGATTGGGGCTTTGCTGTATTTGGTATGGTCATGGATGGCTACGAAACTCTAGACAAAATCATGCGTGTCGAAACTGCTTTCAATGAAAAAATTGGTTACAGCTTTGTACCCAAAGATCCTGTAGTTATCTTAAACGTAAAAGTGCTTGACGCTAATCAATAATAAATAGGGGCGCACGCCCCTTAAACTGGCAACACTATGACAAAAACCCTTTCTTTTTCAGAGTATTTCTCATACTTCAAAGATAAACGTTTAATTAATATTTTTATTTTTGGTATTAGCAGCGGCTTTCCGTGGGTATTGATTGGCTCTGTAATGTCGGCCTGGCTAAAAGATGAAGGCCTAAGCCGCAGCATGATTGGGTTGTTTGGCATCGTGTTTGGTGCATATAGCATTAACTTTTTATGGTCACCGCTCGTTGACCGTGTAAAGTTACCTTTTTTATTTAACTGGCTAGGCCAGCGCCGTAGCTGGATTTTACTCTGTCAGTCAGTCATTTTTATTGGTACCTTTTCGCTTGCAGGGCTCGATATCAAAGCCAACCTTTGGTTTGCTGCCGCACTGTGTTTAGTGATTGCAATAGCATCTGCAACTCAAGACATTGCTATTGATGCATTTCGTATCGACACTTTGGCAGAAAATGAGAGCCATAAAGCCACCGCAGCGGCAGCAATGGCAACCTCAGGTTGGTGGAGCGGCTATGCTCTATTAGGCGCCCTACCGTTTTATATGGCCGACATCCCTTCACTTGATTGGCCACAAGTTTACTTTTTCCTATCTGTCGTGATGCTGCTATTAATGAGCAGCGTATTTTGGGCGAAAGAACCAGAATCAAATCGCGATGCAGTTCAAGCAGAGCTTGAGCAAACCTATCAACAAAAGCTGGCTGGTAGTACGCAAACTCGCTTTGCTAAAGTTATTGCATGGCTTGCTGTAACCGTTTTTGATCCTTTTAGAACCTTCTTCGCCCGTAACGGGGTAAAAACAGCATTGGCTTTATTAGCTTTTATTTTCTTATTTAAAGTCGGCGAGGCCTTCTTAGGGCGAATGTCTATCGTGTTTTATAAAGAAGTGGGCTTCTCGAATAGCGATATTGCTACCTTCTCAAAAGTAGGTACGGCAGTACTTACTATCGCTTTCACCTTTCTAGGTAGTTTGTTTAACCAACGATATGGCATTGTTAAAGGCTTATTTATTAGTGGTATTGCGATGGCAGCCTCAAATCTCGCCTTCGCTTGGATTGCTATAGCAGGCCCTAAATTGAGCCTTTACGCGTTTGCAATCATTATTGATGGTTTTACACAGGCCTGGTCTCTCGTTGCCATGGTGGCGTTTATATCTATGCTTTGCGACCGAGCATTTAGTGCCACTCACTATGCGCTACTTGCTTCATTAGGTAATTTAGGTAGAACTTTACTTTCAAGTTATAGCGGCGTGGTCATTGATGACTGGTTAGGAGGAAATTGGGCGATGTTCTTTGTACTGACAGCACTTATGGTTTTACCTTCATTAATTTTCTTATTTTTAATTAGGCATAAGCTTTATGCACTAGAAAACAACTATCATCAAAGGGATTTAACAAGTTAGATACGAAAGTAATTTTAGAGGAGAGATAAATGGTGAAATTTTAATAGCGCCTCCCTGCACTATTTGTATTACTTTAGCAGTGTTATTTCACCACAAAGCACTAAAAAATTATGCGTCTTTTAGTAAATTAAGGCCTTCGTACGGGTCAACTTCTAAAGCATCGCAATAACGTATGAACTCAATAACATCTAGTCGACGTTCTTGGTTTTCAATTTTACCGATAAAAGAATGCGGCGTACCTAAAACCTGCGCAAGGCTACGCATTGTGTGACCTTTCTCGTGGCGTTTAGTTTTAAGCCATTTCGTTAATTTCGAGTTTTCTTCAGAAGAAACTGTTTTACCCATCATAAAATACATCTCCTACTAGATGATTTAAATTAATAAACTTAAGAGTGAAATTTGCCCGTCTCACTCTTGGATACATTATATACTAATAATTTTCACTTTGAATTATTAATTATACAAATGTCCACCTTTTAGGTATGGACCTTATTAGTATACATGTCTTAGTGTAGCTAAAATTAAAGCATGTGCTCTATAGTTAACTGGTTAACTGTACCAAAAAATTGATCAATTGGAAGTCAAACAAGATGAAAGTATCGCTTTAAATTCTGCATATTTATGCTTAAAGTGTACGTAAATACTGAAAAAGGCTAAGAAATGTTTCGTATATTATTTTTGTTGCCAATTGTACTGTGTGTAGCATGGTACCTATTTTTAAAACACAATCGAGTACCAATTAAGCAAGGTAAAAATGGGTTTGTATACATTTTGGTCGCATCAGCGTTAGTTTTAGGCTTCTTTTTACTGATGATTAAAGTGACCCAACACTAGGGTCACTCATTTTTAATTAATCGGTAACGAATTTACCTATTACTATCTACGACGATCTCGCAGCATTAACAAACACGGTGTAAGCACAAGTGTCAACACCGTGGCAAATGTTAAACCACCCGCAACGGCTGTTGCCAATTGCACCCACCACTGAGTAGATGGCGCACCAAAATCAATGTGACGGTTAAATAAATCAATATTCACTTGGAGTACCATTGGCATCAATCCCAAAATGGTGGTAACAGTCGTTAGCAATACCGGACGCAAACGCTGTGCACCGGTTCGCAAAATCGCATCTTTGGCAGCCAGACCTTGGCTTCGTAAAACATTATAGGTATCAATCAATACTATATTGTTATTAACCACAATACCTGCAAGCGAAATAACCCCAATACCTGACATCACAATACCAAACGGTTGCTGTAATACGATTAAACCTAAGAACACACCCACAGTTGAAAATAGCACAGCACTTAAAATCAAAAATGCTTGATAAAAGCTATTAAATTGCGTCACCAAAATGATACCCATCACAAATAGAGCAACCACAAAAGCCTGCTCAAGAAAGGCTTCTGATTCATCTTGATCTTCAGTTTCACCACGCACTTTAATTTTCACGCGAGGGTCTAATCCTTGCTCTTCTAATTGCGCTTGTAAGCGCGGCAATGCCTTGGCAAGTTGTTCACCCGGCTTCATGTCTGCATTAACGGTAACAACGCGCTGAGAATCTACACGACGGATAGTATCGACTTTAGGCGCTGCTTGACGCTCAACAAAGTGACTAATTGGCACTTGCCCGTGTATGGTTTTTACACGTAACGTTTCAAGACGTCCTAAATCACGTTTGTCATGGGGGAAACGTACGCGAATATCAATCTCGTCATCCACATCATCTGGACGGTATTCCCCTAATTTCAAGCCATTGGTAATAAGCTGAACATTTGCCCCTAACATACTGGCATCAGCACCAAAACGAGCCGCATCCGAACGGTTCAATTTAAGTTGCCATTCAATACCTGGTTTTGAAGCACTGTCATCAACATTTCGAAACGCGCCATCATTCTCGATAGCTTGCCTTACTCGTTTAGCTTCACTGTTAAGCACATCAACAAACCGAGAGCTCAGCTCAATGCTTAGCGCTTTACCACCACCTGGGCCGTTTTCATCTTTACGAAGTTCAATTTCTACACCGGCATAACTTGCCGTGATTTCGTTAACTTGGCTGATAATATCTTCTGCGGGCGGACGCTCATCCCAATCTTTTAGATTCATTCTAAACGTGCCTACTTGATCTTTACCACCAGTACGGGCATACAGAGTTTTTATACCTTCCACTTTTAGGATGCGTGACTCAATATCTTTCATGATCACGTCTTTTTCAAAGATGGATAAGTCACTGTAAGAACGTACTTTGATATTGACGCCATTTGGCTCAACATCAGGAAAGAACTCAACGCCAAGCTTAGAAATAGCAAAGGCAAAAAACACCATAATAGAAAACACGATTGCAGCAGCAAGGCTCCACCAAGGACGCTCTGTTGCATAATCAAGCACTCGAATATAACGCCCTAGCATCCCTTTAATTTGCGTTAAATCGCCAGACTCTGCTAACTCTAAATCATGTTTTTGCTGCTCAGAAAGCGGCCTTGATTTACCTATTAGTCCACCAATAGTTGGTACAAACACCAGTGCCATAAGTAATGACGCAGACAAGGTAGCAATAAGTGTAATCGGCAAGTATTTCATAAACTCGCCCATCATTCCCGGCCAAAATATCAGCGGGGCAAAGGCCGCTAATGTTGTTGCCGTAGAGGCGATAATTGGCCATGCCATTCGTTCTGCAGCCAGTTTATATGCAACCTTGCGCTGTTTGCCTTCACTCATTGCTCTGTCTGCAAACTCACTAACAACAATTGCGCCATCCACCAGCATACCGACAGCCATGATGAGCGCAAAGAGCACCACGATATTCACCGTTAAACCAAACACAGAGATCACTAAAATCCCCGTTAAGAATGAACCGGGAATGGCAATACCCACTAAAAATGCCGTGCGCGCACCAAGTACCGCCACAATAACGATAACCACCAATAATACGGCAGACAGCACATTATTTTGCAGATCAGAAAGCATCATCTTTACGTCTTTTGACATGTCGCCGGTGTAATCAACGCGTATATGATCAGGCCATATTTTCTTGGCCTCATTGACCACTTGCTTCACTTGTTCGACCGTATCAATAATATTTTCACCAGCACGTTTTTTTACTTCCAGCGAAACCGCATGGCGGCCATTAATACGTGCGATTGAGGTTGGGTCTTTATACGCTCGACGAATTTTTGCTACGTCCATAAAACGTACCACCCTATCGCCAACGACTTTCACGGGTTGCTCCATGACATCCTGAATCGTCTCAAACACGGATGGGATTTTTACAGCAAAGCGTCCTTTACCAGTATCAAGTGTACCGGCAGCAACTAAGCGGTTGTTATTTGATAGCAGTTGAATGATGTCACTCGGTTCTAAGCCATAAGAAATCATCGCCAGTGGATCGACCTCAATTTCGACCATGTCCTCGCGATCACCACCTACATCAACTTCTAATACGCTAGAAATGCTTTCTAGTTCATCTTTAAGATTACGAGCAAGGGTTAACAAACCTCGCTCTGGCGCATCACCGGATAAGGTTAATGTAATAGTCGGTTGCTCGTCTTCCATCAAGATTTCATGAACTTCTGGTTCTTCTGATTCAGAAGGCAGTTTCGCCTTAGCTAAGCTGACTTTATCTCGCACATCAGCTAAGGCTTCTTTGGGATCCATACCCGCGATAAATTCAAGGGTCACAGAGGCATGCCCTTCACTTGCCACCGCTGACATTTCTTTTACGCCTTCAATCGAGCGGAGCTCAATCTCCATTGGCCTAACTAATAGCCGCTCAGCATCTTCAGGGGAAATACCGTCATGAATAATCGACACATAAATAAAAGGAATGGTGACATCAGGATTCGCTTCTTTAGGGATGGTTTGATATGTCACCCACCCCGAGATCAGCAACAAGATGAAAATAGATAAAACTGTACGCGTGTGAGTCAACGACGCTTCGATTAAGTTTTTCATACTTAGTTGCTCGTAGCTTCAGTAAACACGGGCTCAACTTTATCACCGGCACGCACAAAACCTTGACCAAGGGTAATGACATTTGCTTGTTCGCCTAAACCCCAAAGCCAAACCCCCTGCTCGGTACTTTTAGCCAGATTCACCGATTTAAACTCAACAATATTATCGTCATTCACGACTTTTACGCCGATATTACCTTGCTCATCAAGGGCCATAAAAGCTGGGCTTAATAACATTGCAGGCTCAGTTGGCAACTCAATATTAAGCTGAGTCGAAAAACCTGCTTTATATTTCATTCCTGGGTTTTCAAACGCTGCTTCAATACGAAATGTATTCGTGCTGTCATCAGCAACAGATGCAATATAACGAATACGACCAGGATAGGTTTTGTCATTTAAAACATGAGCAAAAGTAGCTTGCCCGACTTCTAAGCCTTGCACTTCTTTTTGAGTCGCATCGGCTCTAACAATTAACGGGTCTAAATCAGCGAGCTGTAAAATAGGGTCGCCTATGCCAACATAATCACCAATTTCGACTAAACGTTTGTTAATAACGCCATCAAAAGCAGCGCGTACTTCAGTGCGCTCTAGTTTTAATTCAAGGCTAACTAAGGTTGCTTTAGCCTGTTGCAACATAGCTTGCGCTTGCATGGTTAATACTTTGTTCTGTAAACCTTGCTGATTTAGCTTAAGGGCGCCTTCGTATTCAGTTTGATACTGTGCCACTAAGGCTTCTGCTGATGTAATTTGGGCGGCTAAATCAGACTTATCGAGGCGTAAAATAACCTGTTCTTGTTTTACAAACTGACCTTCTTCAACCAAGATTTCGAGTACTTGTCCTGCTTGCCTAGCGCTAATATTTGCGATTTTGTCAGGCTCTGATTTACCGTAAAAGGTCAGGTTTTTATTTATTTTCTTAGCAACTAATGACATCACCTGCACTTTAGGCAAGCGCTCTTGGGCTTGTTCTTTACTTTGCTGCGCGTTTTGATCTGCTTTGCTATCGCCGGATAGCATCCACAATATAATCACCAAAACAATGGCGATAGCTAAAATATAGGGTTTCTTTTCTATTGTTGTAGTTATATTTGGCAACGCAAAATTCCTTCTAATAATGCGTAAAATTTAGCAGAGGCAGGATATTATGAGAAGTTAAAGCAATAAAAAAGCCACATCAAGTGGCTTTCATAAATAATTAAACGCTGAAGCTGGCTCCGCAACCACAGGTTGTAGTTGCGTTCGGGTTATTCACAAAAAAGCGAGCCCCTTCAAGGCCTTCTGTGTAATCAACGGTACCATCAACTAGGTATTGAATACTCATAGGGTCAACAACTAGCGTTACACCATTTTTAACAATTTCTAAATCGCCAGGGTTAGCTTTTTCATCAAAAGTAAAACCATATTGGAAACCTGAGCAACCACCACCTGTAACGTATACACGTAGCTTTAGATCAGGATTTTCTTCTTCCTCGATTAACTGTTTAACGCGAACAGCTGCTGCATCGCTGAACTTGATTGGCAACTCATCTGACATACCAAAACCCTCAAAACCTATAATGGTCGCAATTATCTAATACCCGAGTATTTTAATCAAGTATCGCCTCCCATTGAAAATATTTTAGTATAGGATTGGCTAACATATTCGCATTGAACTAACATTTAATTGTAGTACTTTTTACCCATGTAAAAGTTATGCGATGAGGGACCATCACAGTGATAGATCATTTAAAGCTGCATTTCATTAGTCCAAGCTTAACTAGCTCGCAAACAATCCCTGCGCAGTACGATAGTTTACTCGTTTGCTTATCGGTACTTACTGCGGTCTTTGCTTCTTACATTTCATTTTTACTATCAGCAAAAATTAAAAGCTCTCAATTAAGAAATGAAAGCCTTGTATGGACTTTGTTAGCATCGTGCTTTTTAGGTATTGGTATCTGGGGTATGCATTTTGTAGGTATGCTCGCCTATAAACTTCCTATCGCTGTTGAATACAACATCACGGTCACTTTGATCTCTATTTTGCCAAGCGTTTTTGCAAGTTATATTGTTCTTTCCCCCACTATTGGGCGTGGCAAAGGGCTAGTTTTTCGAAGTGTACTTATGGGGGCTGGTATTGGTTGTATGCACTTTATTGGCATGATGGCAATGATGATGCCAGCCCACATGGCCTATGAACCTTGGTTATTTTCATTATCGATTTTAGTCGCAATTGTTCTTTCTGGCATTGCACTATGGATTAATGATTTTAGAAATGAGCGTGAGGTAAACCAAACACGTATAAACATTCTCGTTGCAGTCATTATGGGGAGTGCTATTTCAAGCATGCACTACATTGGTATGATTTCAATGACTGTATTTGAGACTGATTATACCATTTATACATCTGGCCATGATAACGCTGCGCTTGCAAAATTAATTATATCCGTCTTATTAGCCCTAAGTCTGTTCGTATTAGGAATTGTCGAACTTAGAGCACGAAGTTTACTATCAGCCAAACTTGAAGCCGTGCTGAATACAGTTCAAGATGTCGTTATTAGCTTTAATAATGTAGGAGTAATTGAATTCGCTAACCCAGCAGTTCTTCCTGTTTTTGGCTATGAACCAACCCACCTAATCGGTAAACATATCCACACTTTAATCCCAAAACAATCATCGCAGTTAGATGAGATATTCTGCGACCCACAGCAAAAAAAAGAAAACGTGAGTACAAATAAGAGCCGCCTATTAAAGGGGTTACGTAAAGATAAATGCTACTTTCCTATCACTCTCACAATTAGCTCCATTGGCAAAAAAGAAGCAGGCTCTTACGTTGCAACTATTAAAGACCTAAGCGACATTCAAAACCAAGAAGCGTTTACACAAACAATTTTCGATAACTTACCTATTATGCTGTTCGTAAAAGAGGCCGAGCATCTAACATTTAGCCATGTCAATAAAGCAGGTGAGCAACTTTTAGGTAAAACTAAAGAGCAACTCATTGGCTTAAATGACTTTGATATTTTTAGCGATGAGGACGCCGTGAATTTTATTCAAACAGATAGGGATGTACTAAAAAGTAACGAAACACTTTTTGTAACTGAGAAGCCTATGACCATAAATGGTCGAACGCATTATCTTCGAACCAGAAAGCTCGCAATTAGAGACGCTCAAGGAAAAGCTCGCTACTTACTGGATGTATCTGAAGATGTTACTGAATTAAAACAAGCAAAAACAGATCTTGAGAACTTACATCAACGGATGTCAATGGCTGCAGATGCAGCACACATTGGAATTTGGGAGTGGAACTTTGAAACCAATGAATTAATCTGGGATGACTGGATGCATACCTTGTTCGAAATTCCAAAAACATCTTTTAAAGGCAATTACTCAACATGGGCGAGCACCTTACACCCAGATGATTATGAGGACGTTACAAATAAGCTCAAGCTTTCGATACTAAACAATGAAGAATTTCATGCTGAGTTTCGTATCGTTTTATCTTCTGGCAGAACTCGCTATATCAATGCCGACGGAAGAATCTACGGAAAACGGATGATCGGCGTCAATTTTGATATTACCAAGCGGGTTTTGGCTGAACAACAGATACGAATGTTGGCACAAACAGATCATCTTACCGGTCTTGCAAACAGAAGCGCTTTAAGTAAGTTTATTAATCATGAGTTTGACCGTGTTGAACGCACAGGTGGTAAGGTTGGTTGTTTATACTTTGACCTTGACAAATTTAAGCCCATCAATGACACCCATGGTCATTTAGTTGGTGATTTCGTGCTTGTTGAAATTGCTAAACGGTTACTTGAAACAGCCCGAAAAACAGATTGTGTTGCACGCATTGGGGGTGATGAATTTGTCATCGTCATTACTGATATAGAAAATCAAAATCAGATTGAGCGAGCTCTAACACGTTTTATTAACTCAATATCAACGCCAATTGCATCTGAGGTGGGTTATTTAAATGTAGGCGCAAGTGTTGGTTATGCTTTATATCCTGATGATGCAAAATCACTTGACGACTTATTAAATAAAGCTGATGAGCGCATGTACAAGCAAAAGCATAACTCTCCTATGACAGTGATAAGTATGCAACCATAACCTTGGCTCAGTCATTAAATATTATAATCAGCTCGATTTTCCCAAAAAGAAGATAAAAATATAAAATGCCAACGACTTAGTGAGTTTGATTTGGTAAACTGCGGCTCAAAAGTGCTGTGAGGAAATATGCGTGTGGCTTGAGAGACTAAGACGTCGACTAGCAAAGCCTAAAACATCTGTGCAATTGTGCTTACTTGGTGTGAGTGCAGGGTTAATTGCGGCAGTGCTGATCATATTCTTTCGCCTTACGATCATGTTTTTCCAGAGCTTATTCTTAGAAAAGCCTGATGACTTTTCTACGCTTCCTACTCTTGAACGTGTTTTATTACCAGTCGGCGCAGCCTTATTAATTGCCCTTTTTGCAGCTTCAACTGGATTTAAACATTATCGACTTGGTATTCCATTTGTCATTCATCGAATAAAAAAATACTACGGTCATATGCCACTCTATAACACGGTTAACCAATTTGTTGGTGGTGCTTTAGCCTTGATCAGTGGTTTTTCGGTGGGCCGAGAAGGCCCGTCGGTACATATGGGTGCAACAGGTGCCAGTTTACTGGCCGATAAACTACACCTTCCACACAATGCAATGCGTACCCTCACCGGTTGTGGCGTTGCAGCCGGAATTGCAGCCTCATTTAACACCCCACTTGCAGCCGTTATCTTTGTTATGGAGGTGGTGCTTAGGGAATATAAAGTGCATATTTTTGTGCCCATTATGCTCGCTGCGGTTACTGGTGCTTTAGCCACTCAGTTTGTATTTGGTGATGCTTCAGAGCTTGCGCTTATCACCATGAACCCATTGAGTGGCTGGCATTACCCATTTTTAATCATATTTGGTATGGCACTAGGGGCTGTTGCCTATGCATTTAACCAAAACTTGATGCTTATAATCCGCACTTTTAAACCGCTTAGCATGTTTCCTCGCCTATTACTGGCAGGGTTAATTGCAGGGTTAATTGCTTATATGGTTCCTCATGCAATGGGTTCAGGTATGAGCGCCATCACTATTGCTATTGAATCACCAGATGATGTGCAGTTTTTAACAACCATCTTGATTGCCAAATTACTCGCCACCTTATTTGCCATTGGTTTGGGTATTCCGGGTGGGATCATCGGCCCTGTTATTGGGCTTGGGGTATTAATGGGCACCTTAATGGCCTTCTTTGCGCAGTTTATTAGCCCAGGAGTAGATATCACGGGTACCTACAGCATGCTTGGCATGGCTGGGTTATTGGCCGCTACATTACACGCACCACTTGCTGCACTCACTACGGTTATGGAGTTAACCTCAAGCCCCGAGATTATTGTGCCAGCCATGTTGGTGATCTCAACGGCTTATGTCACAGCATTACAGTTTTTTGGTAACCGCTCTATTTTTATGCAGCAACTTGACTTCCAAGGGCTTGAGTATCAAATATCGCCTGCCACAGAAGCATTACAAAAAGTAGGCGTGATGGATGAAATGGATGAGCAGTTCAAACTGCTTTACAGTGACGACAAACAACAAATTAAAGAATCGCTCGATGCCCTTGATAGCCAAACCCCGCTGATTGTTCATGATGAAGAGAATGGCTATCGTCTTGCTGAATATGATTTAAGTTTGATGTCTGACCAAGAAAGTAACATCAAATATGTCAGCCTTGCCGGCCTTAGTAGCCAAGCAACATTAGCCGATGCTTTTGACTTACTAAAAGATAAACGCAGCGGTGCGGTGTATATTTACAACCTACTTGATAACCAACAGATTATGGGCCTTTTGCGTTGGGACCAAATCAGACATATTCTTACCATACGCAATAGTTTGTTATAACAATTAAAATGGATGCTTAAATGACTGCGCTATTAGTTTATAAAACCTTCCACGTATTTTTTATGATTGCTTGGTTTGCCGGTATTTTTTACCTGCCACGTCTTTTTGTTTACCACGCAATGAGTGAAGAAAAAGCCTGTAACTCAATGCTGAAAGTAATGGAACGCCGCTTACTGTTTTTTGTGACGCCGTTTGCCGTTTTAACATTGGTATTTGGCTTACTGACCATTTTTGAATATGGTCGTGATTGGTTTAGATACAGCATGTGGCTGCACTACAAACTGGTGTTAGTAATTATCCTTTATATTTATCATGGCTATTGCTTTAAATTACTGGCTGACTTTAAGCATGATCGCAATACTCGTAGCGATCGCTTTTACCGTATTTTTAATGAAGTTCCGGTACTCATCCTTTTAGCTATAGTGGCACTGGCAATTATTAAACCTAACTTATAATTTGCTGCTGTGAACGTTAAAAATTTGCTATAGTACTGCGCAAATTTATGCGGCCTCCCATACCGAGTGCCAGCGCTCTATAAATATGATTAGGAACAAACCCCATGCTAAGTTTCCAAGGTGAAAATATCCTGTCGGTCAATCAGCTTGATCGAGATTGTATTGAACGTATTTTTGCAGTTGCTAAGAAAATGGAGCCTTATGCTAAAAAGCAAAAGCGCACCAATGTTTTAGAGGGCGCAATTTTAGCGAACTTGTTCTTTGAACCAAGCACGCGTACTCGCGTAAGTTTTGGTACAGCATTTAACTTACTAGGTGGTTTGGTTCGTGAAACAACAGGTATGCAAAGCTCGGCGCTTGCAAAAGGTGAATCTTTGTATGATACCGCTCGCGTTATCTCAGCGTATGCAGATGCAGTCGCAATGCGCCACCCTGACGCAGGATCTGTTGCTGAGTTTGCCACTGGGTGTGACGTGCCAGTGATTAATGGCGGTGACGGCCCAAATGAGCACCCAACACAAGCCCTACTGGACTTACTAACAATTGAGCGTGAACTAGGTCGCTTCAACCAAAGCATCGACGGTATGCACATTGCCCTAGTAGGTGATTTAAAATATGGCCGTACTGTGCACTCTTTATCTAAATTACTTTGTCATTATAAAGACGTTAAGTTCTCTATGGTGGCACCTGATGGCTTACAAATGCCAGACTACATTTTAGATGCTGTAGATAACGCAGGTCATAAAATTCAAGTAGTCGATAAGATGGAAGGCAACTTGGCGGCCGATATTGTGTATCAAACCCGTATCCAAGAAGAACGCTTCCCTTCACAAGAAGAAGCTAACAAATACCGTGGTGGTTTCCGTATCAGCCAAGCAATTTACAACGCACACTGTAAGCCAAACTCAGTATTGATGCACCCACTCCCTCGTGACAGCCGTTTAGAGGCAAACGAGCTAGATAACGATTTAAATAGCAACGACAACCTAGCAATTTTCCGCCAAGTGCAAAATGGCGTGTTAATTCGCATGGCGTTGTTTGCTCTAACCTTAGATGTTGCCGACAAAGTTGAGCAATATGAAGTCGACGTGCCTTGGTTTAGCCGTAAACGTAATAGCTAACTTGCTTCGTTTTGGGCTCTTTGAGCCCTCGCAAACCAACTCATTTAACGTGACAACCCAATAGGACTATTCATGACAATTAGCCAAGATCTTTTTAATCGCGCGCAAGAATCAATCCCAGGCGGTGTTAACTCACCAGTTCGTGCCTTCAATGGCGTTGGCGGTACTCCTTTATTCATCACTAAAGCTGAAGGCCCTTTTACCTTTGATGCTGATGGTAACCGTTATATCGATTACGTTGGTTCATGGGGACCCATGATCATGGGCCATAACCACCCAGCTATTAAGCAAGCGGTATTAGAAGCCGTAGAAAATGGCTTAAGCTATGGTGCGCCAACCGAAACTGAAATCTTAATGGCCGAAAAAGTAAAAGAGCTAGTACCATCAATCGAAAAAGTACGTATGGTAAGCTCAGGTACTGAGGCAACAATGAGTGCAATTCGCTTAGCACGTGGTTTCACTGGCCGTGACAAAATCTTAAAGTTTGAAGGCTGTTACCACGGTCATGCAGACTCACTACTAGTAAAAGCAGGCTCAGGCGCACTGACTATGGGTGTACCAAACTCACCAGGTATTCCTGAAGACTTTGCTAAGCACACATTAACTGTGTCGTTTAATAACCTTGATGAAGTAAAAGCAATTTTCGCAAAATATGCTGACGAAATTGCTTGTATCATCGTTGAGCCAGTTGCTGGCAACATGAACTGTATTCCACCTGTACCAGGCTTCTTAGAAGGTCTGCGTGAGGTGTGTGATGAATACAAATCTGTGCTTATTTTTGATGAAGTAATGACAGGTTTCCGTGTTGCTTTAGGTGGCGCACAAGCTTACTACAACATCAAACCAGACCTAACCTGTTTAGGTAAAGTGATCGGTGGCGGTATGCCTGTGGGTGCATTTGGCGGTAAGAAAGAAATCATGGATTACATCGCACCTGTTGGTCCAGTTTATCAAGCGGGCACATTATCAGGTAACCCAATTGCCATGGCTGCCGGTTTAAAATCTTTAGAACTTTTAAGTGCTGACGGCCTGCACGACGAGCTTGAAGCAAAGAGCAAAGCAATTTGTGAAGGCTTTGAAGCCGCTGCGAAAAAAGCAGGTATTGCACTTACAACAAACTACGCAGGTGGTATGTACGGTTTCTTCTTTACTGATAAAGAAAAAGTAACTAGCTACCAACAAGCGACTGAGTGTGATTTAGAACGCTTCAAAAAGTTCTTCCACTTAATGCTAGAAGAAGGTGTTTATCTCGCTCCTTCGGCGTTTGAAGCAGGCTTTGTGTGCGCTGAACACTCTGAAAAAGAGATCAACGACACCATTGCAGCCGCAGAGCGCGCATTCGCGAAGCTGTAAAAAGCTATTATTTTGAAAAAGCCCTCACATGAAAGTGTGAGGGCTTTTTTTATTTGAATGAAAATATCTTATTTTTCGGTCTATTCTTTTTATACTAGTATTGTTTAGCGAGAAAACTGTGAATAGACTCATAACACCTGCTGTTAATTTAATGGCACAACTTAAGTACAAACATAAAATTACTTTATTGTTTAGTTTATTAGTTTTTCCTCTGTGTCTGAGCTTATTTTTTCTAATAAGTCTGTTAAATGAAAATATCCAAGTTTCAAAACAACAATACAAAGGCATCAGTAGTTACCGCTTGCTGTTATCGTATCTTGTCGATAACAAGCAACAAGCCATGCTGAATTCCGCCCAAACTTTAGGTTATGCTCACAATGCATCGAGTGAAGAAAACATACTTGAAACAGTATCAATTGAGTCGCAATTAGCTGTTAGTCAAAACCTCACTATTAATTACTTAAATCGTACTTTAGTCACCCATTTGCCTAACTTGATTTACCATCTTAATAGCACCTACCAAAGTGCTGAAAAAGTATTAAATCAAGGTAAGTTTACGCCAGAAAGCTTTATTGCTTTATCAAACCAAATTAAAGCGATGCCCCAGTTATCTGGGCAATTTAAAGATGCGTTATCCATTGCCTTCCAACAAGACAATAAAATAAAAGAGCAACTATCTCCTAGTGCTGAAACATTACTAGAAAACATATCTCAGTTTTCGCAACAAGTTAACCAAAGGCTGTTGGAGCCTGATACGATAGAATTAAGCAAAGCACAATTTTTGAGCCTTAAAGCGAATTTAAACCAAAGTATAGATGAGTACATTGCTGACACTGAGCCTGCCCTTACGAGTATCATTAGTTATAAGCTAAACAATGAACAATTCATTTTGTACCTTGTTATCGCTGCTGCTCTATTATCTTTAATAATAGCCAGTTACTTGATGCTTGGATTTTATCGCTTAGTAGTTGATACCCTAAAGCTTTTTTCAGAAACCGCTAACAGTGCCGCGCAAGGTAATATCTCTGCGCGTTTAAAGTTAACAGGTAAAGATGAGTTAACCTCAATAGGAAAAGAGTTTAATCATGTATTGGCATCATTTTCTTTGATGGTAAATGAAGTCAAGCACACTACGAACAGTGTCATAACAACCACAGATACAGTGACGAGTCACTCTGAAAAAACCAGTCAAGATGTACAAGTTCAGCAACAAAGTGTGTCAACTATTAGCCAAGCTTTATCAGAAATGAGCCAAGCTGCCGAACATGTCGAGGTGTCTGCCTCTCAAGCCGTTGATTTAGCTTCATCTGCAGCCAAAAAAGTACAAAAAGGTGCTGATGAAAGCGCACATTTAGCCACGCACATGAGTCATTTACAACAAGAGTTCAACGAGGGTCTTGCTGCCTTAGAGTTACTTGCTAAAGACAGCCAAGCGATTAGTAGCGTGAGTAATGGTATAAATGAAATTGCCGAGCAAACCAACCTACTAGCTTTGAATGCTGCGATAGAAGCAGCTAGAGCTGGTGAACAAGGCCGAGGCTTTGCGGTTGTTGCAGATGAAGTAAGAACCCTTGCAAAACGCACTCAACAACAAACTCATGAGATCCACCAAATTATTAATTCACTTCAATCCGCAACAAAGCTAACACAAGATAAAATGCAAGCAAGCGTAGAGAAGATGGAACAAGGTTCACAAAGTGCAGAGCACACTAAAAATAATTTATTAGCTGTCGCAGCATCAATGTCTGATATTGGCATGCAAGGAAAGCAAATAGCAGTTCAAGTCAATCAGCAAGGCACTGCAATTCAAAACGCTTTACACCACGCTGAAGATGTCAGTGAACTTGCCAGAGACACAGAGAAAAGCGCACTTATGGCAATGAATAGCGTACAAAATTTAGCTCAACTCTGTGTTGAGCTAAATGATTCAATGGCCAAGTTTAGCGCTGACAATTAGGTCTAGGCTCAAACTCGCTTGCACGTATGGGTAGCTGCACCACTTTGCCGCAACCCGGAGGCGCTTGCAGACCAGTTTCTTCATTAATAAAGGCCCAACGGATTGATGCAGGACGAGTATCCGCTATGGCTTCAGGGTTGAGTGGTTTAAGGTAGCGAATGTAGGTCTCTAGTGCGCCAACACTGCCTGTCAGACCCGTGCTCTTGTTATCGTCGCGACCAATCCATGCAACGGTCACGGTGTTTTGATCAAAACCAGCAAACCAGCTATCGCGTAAATCATTACTAGTGCCTGTTTTACCAGCAAGCTGAATTGATGGGAAATGTGCATTTAGGCGTTTAGCCGTGCCATCTTTAGTCACGCGCTTCATTGCATATTTCGTCATGTAGATTGATGCGTCATCAAAGCGTTTTTGTGAGCTGACATCATGCTTGTAAAGCACTTTACCTACTGAGTCTGTAAGGGCTGAGATAGACGTTAATTCACGGTACTGACCATCAGCAGCAAGCGTTGTATAAAGCTGCGCCACTTCAAAACTAGAAAGCTCAAGTGCACCTAAAAGTAACGACGGATATTGATCAATACGCCCTTCTACACCTAAACGCTTCAAGGTATCAGCGACTTTATCTACACCGACATCAAGACCCGTGTTAACGGCGGGAATGTTTATACTGTTACTAAATGCTTTATAAAGAGGCATAGGGCCGCGGAACTGCTTGTCGAAGTTCTCAGGTTGCCACACTTTACCCTGCTCATTAGTCACTTGCAGCGGTGAGTCATCCACCAACGTGGCAACATTAAACTGACCACTTTCAAATGCCGATAAATAAACTGCTGGCTTAACTAATGAGCCAATATTACGTTTGGTATCAAGCACACGGTTAAAACCAAAATAACGTACGTCACGGCCTGCAACTAGCGCCGACACTCCACCTTTTTCGACATTAACAGAAATCATCGCTGCCTCAAGCTCTTCTGTTTTAGGGCGTCTTTCTAGATAAGGTAGACTTGCCTCAACAGACTCTTCCATGGCCGTTTGCTTTTGTAAGTCAAAATAAGTGAATACACGCACCCCAGCATCTAACACCTGCTGATCAGGTAGCAGGCGCTTTAATTCTCGGTTAACTAATTCTAAGTAACCCGGATACGACTTTTGCAAGCTGTCTTTCATTGGTGCAATATCAATAGGGCGCTTTAATGCTGCGCGGTACTCACGGGTATCAATTAGCTTGTTTTCAACCATTAAGCGCAGCACTAAATCACGGCGCTCCATTGCGCGCTCACTATAACGGCGCGGATTATAGTACGATGGCCCTTTTACCATAGCGACTAATAGCGCGATTTGGTCGTATTCAAGCTCATCCACAGGCTTTGAAAAATAAAACTCAGCGGCAAGGCCCATACCATGCACGCCTTGATTGTAAGACTGACCCAAATACACTTCATTCAGATAGGCTTCTAAAATTTCATCTTTGCTGTAGCGGTAATCTAATATCAAGGCAATAAGCGCTTCATTAAACTTACGCACCAGTGAACGCTCACGGGTAAGGTATATATTCTTTGCTAATTGCTGGGTTAAAGTACTGCCCCCTTGCACTGTACGTCCGGCTTTAATATTGCTGTATAAAGCGCGCATAATTGACCACACAGATACACCATGGTGTTGATAGAAATTGCGATCTTCAACCACCAGCAAGGTATCTTTTAGCATCGGCGGAAATTTATCAAGCGGTACAAACTCGCGGTCTTGTTTTGAATCATTACCAATGCGAGCTATTTGAACCGGCTCTAATCGAGCATTGTTTAAACGGCGGCCAAACTTATCTTTGATAGTTGCTAATTTCTGCCCTGAAAAACGCAGCTCAATAACGTGTGCATCTTCAAGGCCATCATAAAACTCAAACTCGCGACGGTACACTTTAATACTGTTTGCTGATTTAACATACTGACCTGTACGGCTTAGTTTATTCACAGATGAGTAATTTAAACGGTTTAACTCCCAAATAACCTCTTGCTGAGACAAATACTGCCCGGGATAAAAGCTCATTGCGCGGGCATATACTTGTGCAGGTAACTGCCATTTATTGCCTTCAAATTGGCGAGTGATTTTTGCATCTAAATAAATTAGATACAGCACCATGGCAACTATTACTGCGAGTGAAAGCTTCCAAAAAATTGACCAAAGTTTTCTCAATAAACTTGTTTTAGCAGGCACTTGAGGTGTGCGTGAGCGCTTAGCAGTAGTTTTTTTTGATGCCGCTTTAGGTTTGCTAGACGACTTTTTTGCAGGAGTTTTTTTATCAGCCATTGAGTTCGCTATTGGTCAGTTAATTTTACAGGATTAAGCCCTAAACAGCGCAATATTAACACCTGTAAAATTAACAGTCACTTAAACTCGACTAGCGTGTACACAACCAAAGAGAGTGGATCACTGCAGGTATAAAAAAGATAAAGCATAAAATAATGTTAATTACTAAGTCTTTACCAGCACCCGCTTTCAAAAATACCGCTACAGGCGGTAAAAACAGCGAAATAATTATAAGCAAGAGTTTGTTATCCATCGTTTTTCCTTATTGATTCAGAATTAAAAGCATAGTCAAAAAACGACTATTTCGCCTATCAGAAAAGACTTATTTAAACGCAAAAAAGCCCTACCTAAGTAGAGCTTCGATTTGAACACACAATGATATTTTTATGTGCGTGCTATTGCACGCACTAAGATTAGTTACTGCGAACTGAAACAAACTCAGGGTAAGCATCAATACCACAGTCATGTTGATCCATACCGTTTAGTTCTTCTTCTTCGGTAACACGGATACCCATGGTATTTTTCAGGATTGCCCATACGATTGATGACGCGATGAATACAAATCCTAAGATACATACTAAGCCAATTAATTGATTAACAAAGGTTGCATCAGAGTTTGAAAGTGGCACTAGCATAATACCTAATGCACCACACACACCGTGTACAGAGATAGCACCTACAGGGTCATCGATTTTCGCTTTATCAAGTGCAACGATGCTAAATACAACCAGTGAGCCACCTAATAGACCAAGTAAACAAGCAAGTAATGGTGTTGGTGATGCTGGCTCAGCAGTAATCGTTACCAGACCTGCTAATGCACCATTTAGAACCATTGTTAAGTCAGCTTTACCCCATAACACTTTACATACAAATAGTGCTGCGATTGCGCCACACGCTGCTGCTGCGTTAGTGTTTAAAAAGATTTTGCCAACTGCTGTTGCGTTTTCAGCATCAGAAACAAGTAGTTGCGAACCACCGTTGAAACCGAACCAACCCATCCAAAGAATTAATGTACCCAATGTTGCTAACGGTAAATTAGAACCAGGAATTGGGTAGATTTCACCATTTTTACCGTACTTACCTTTACGAGCACCTAAGAAAAGCACACCTGCTAGCGCTGCCGCAGCACCTGCACCGTGAACGATTGCAGAACCAGCGAAGTCAACAAAGCCCATTTCTGATAAAAAGCCCGCGCCCCAAGTCCAGTAACCTTCGATTGGGTAGATGAAACCGGTTAAAATAACAGTAAAAATTAAGAATGCCCATAACTTCATACGCTCTGCAACCGCACCAGATACGATTGACATAGCTGTTGCTACAAACACAACTTGGAAGAAGAAATCAGACTCTAAAGAGTGATCAGCATCAGCAGCTTGCGTGCCGATTAATGCGCCAAATGAAGGGATGAAACCACCTTCTGCGTTATCAACATACATGATGTTGTAACCCACTAATAAAAACATAGTGCAAGCAATAGAAAATAGTGCAACATTTTTAGTTAGAATTTCTGTTGTATTTTTTGCACGAACTAAACCTGCTTCAAGCATAGCGAAACCAGCCGCCATCCACATTACTAAAACACCCGACATCAAAAAGTAAAAAGTGTCGAGTGAGAACTTCAACTCTACGATAGTGTTTTCCATAATTCCCCCTTAAATTGCTTCTTCATCAAGTTCGCCCGTACGGATACGAACGATTTGGTCTAAGTCGTAAACAAAAATTTTGCCGTCACCAATTTTGCCTGTTGAAGCAATTTTTGTGATGGTTTCAACAACGCGTTGACAATTTTCGCTACGAGTTGCAATTTCAAGTTTGATCTTTGGAATAAAATCGACTTGGTATTCAGCTCCACGATATAGCTCAGTATGACCACGTTGACGGCCAAAGCCTTTAACGTCGACAACTGTCATCCCCTCAATGCCTAAATCAGCCAATGCTTCACGCACATCATCAAGTTTGAATGGCTTTATTATTGCACTAATCATTTTCATAGTGGCCCCCTTCGGACGCTTATTGTTATCCTGTTGACTTATACAATCCAACCTTTATGCCACTATTTTTTATTTAATCCTTTCAATAAGTTAAAAACAAAACTGCGTTTTTGAACAAAAAAAATGCACCCTAATGGTGCATTTTTTTAACAATTAACCTGCGCTGGTGCAATTAACACAACTATAGTTGAACTAAGCAATTTCGCGATTGCTGCTTGGCTTGATAAAGGGCTTTATCTGCGGTGCGCATTGCAGCTGTGAGGGATACTTTATGGAATTTTGTTATACCAATACTCATCGTTAGTGAGTAAGGTTCACCATTAATTGAAAAGGCGTGCTCAGCTAACTGTTCACGAAACGTATTTAGCTTAGGCTGAGCCTTCTCGAGATCCATATTGTTTAATACTACAGCGAACTCTTCACCACCAATACGAGCAACTGTAAAATCATCAAACTTTCTTTTCAAAAATGAAGCTACTTGCTTTAATGCCTGATCACCCGCCTCGTGACCAAACTGATCATTGATATTCTTAAAAAAGTCGATATCAAGCAGGGCAAGCACGTTATCTTGCTCTACATTTTTTAATACTCTTTCAGCATATTGATAAAAATAACGTCGATTATACAAACCAGTTAGATGATCGCGGTATGCACTTTCTTTTATATCGGCTATTAATGACAACTGCTCCATAGTTTGCATCACACGGCAATGAAACTCTTCGTTCATAAATGGCTTAGTTAAAAAGTCATTAGCTCCATATTTTATGAACCGCGCAGATAAACCATGCTTACCCGCACCTGATAGGCCAATTATTGCTAGGTCATCGCGGCCACGAAAGTTACGTACCGCTTTAACAAGCTCAAAGCCGTCCATTGTTGGCATCGCATAATCCGTTAGCAATAACTTAATTTCTGGGTCGTCTTTAAGCATTTGTAGTGCTTGCTCACCATCTTGCGCATCACTTACTTTGAAAAGCTGCTTTTCAAGCATTTGCTTCATCAAAGTACGACTTAACACCGAATCATCAGCCACTAACGCTTTACAACCATGATTTCTAAGCAATTGCGCAACAAGTTTAATCGCGTAGTGATATGAATCACGGTTGTCTTTAACTACGTAATCAACCACACCTAGTTCTAACATTTGCTGACGAATGTATTCATCAATTTTAGATGTTAGCACCACGGTAGGAATATCTTTTGAGAGGGTATATCTGGCCACTTCGCCGTTCATCGCATCAGGTAATGTTAAATCAACCAAAGCTAATGTGTAGTCATGCTTAGCGATATAGTTTACGCCCTCTTTTAAGGACCACGCAAAGTCAACAGCTACATCAAGGTAGTGAGCTGCTAAATGCCGTAACACTTGCTGTACTACTTTACTGTCTTCTACAACTAACACTCTTTGCATTGCAACTTCTCTTTCTTAAGCTCGTGTATATACCCAAACCACCTCAAGGTGCGAGTTTCAGTTGGAATTAAAAGCGATTTAGGCAAGGCATTGATTGCAAGTAATAGTGGTTCTATTGTTAAAATCAATAACGCAGTATAAATCGCTTTTAAACCAACCCGTTGGGCGTTTCACAGGCACTTACTCTCATCGTTGTTACTTTTTAAAAGGGACTGCCATTGTTGCAAAGTAACGCCTTGATATTAAGCACCTGTGAAACGCTGAATTCTGCATCTTGAGGTGGTTTGGGTATACCATTTATAAACTTGCTCAATATACGCCATTTTTTAATCTAGCTAAATATTTAACCAAGCTATCTTTACTAAAAAGTGCACTTTTTTGTAACTCACCCTGCATTTCTTCTTTTATTTAACAGCTAATATTGGTGACTAGTCTCATTAGTTTGTCATCGAGTTGGCTTTACTTTTTAATAGCTGCAATTCGAATAATAAGGAATCAACATGAAACTTGTTAGTTTTATTGGCTTGTCAGTGACAGCATTAACACTGGCCTTCAGTACTCCAAGCTTTGCTGATAATGGACGTCGTATTGACGTTGACAGTAAAGTGGTGACAGAACACAAAGCCCGCATTAATGGTGAGCGCTTTTCATATACCGCAACCACAGGCACACAACCAGTTTGGAATGAGCAAGGCGATGCGGTTGCAACGCTACAATATACTTATTATACCCGCGACAAAGTAGACGATAGAACAAAACGCCCATTAGTCTTTTCGTTCAATGGTGGCCCAGGTTCTGCGTCAGTATGGATGCACCTTGCCTATACTGGACCGCGTGTATTAAAAATTGATGACGAAGGCTACCCTGTTCAACCTTATGGCGTAAAAGATAATCCTTACTCAATTTTAGACGTGGCTGATATTGTTTATATCAACCCTGTTAACACCGGTTATTCACGTGTTCTTGAAAACGAAAAAGGTGAGCTACCAAGTAAATCAGATCAACAAAAAATGTTCTTTGGTGTTAACGCTGACATCAAATACTTAGCAGAGTGGCTAAATACCTTTGTTTCTCGCAACGAGCGCTGGCGCTCTCCTAAATTTTTAATTGGTGAGAGCTATGGTACGACTCGTGTATCTGGCCTTGCTCACGAATTACAAAATCGCCAATGGATGTACATCAACGGTGTTATTTTAGTATCACCAACTGAGATTGGTATTAAGCGCGAAGGCCCTGTAGAAGCTGCTAACCGCCTACCTTACTTTGCTGCAACCGCTTGGTACCACAAAGCACTTAGCGCAGACTTACAAGCAAAAGACTTAGACGAGTTACTCCCTGAAGTTGAACAATTCACCGTGAATAAGTTCTTACCTGCAATTGCTAAAGGTGGTTTCTTACCTGCTGATGAAAAGCGTGCCATTATCAAGCAAGCGGCAAAATACGCAGGTTTATCTGAAAAGTTTGTTGAGCAAAATAACCTTGATATCCCAAATAACTTCTTCTGGAAAGAGCTATTGCGCGAGCGCGGCCAAACTGTAGGCCGTTTAGATTCTCGCTATTTAGGTATCGACAAACGTGATGCAGGTGAGTCACCTGATTACTGGGCTGAGCTTACTTCATGGTTACACTCATTCACGCCTGCAATTAACTATTACCTACGTGAAGAGCTTAACTACAAAACCGATATCAAATATAACCTATTTGGTAATGTGCACCCTTGGGACCGCTCAGGTAACAACACAGGTGAAAACTTACGTTTAGCAATGGCACAAAACCCATACTTAAACGTGATGATTCAATCTGGCTACTACGACGGTGCAACAAACTACTTTGATGCTAAATACACAATGTGGCAGTTAGATCCAAGCGGCAAAATGAAAGAGCGCTTAAGCTTTAAAGGCTACCGTAGTGGTCACATGATGTATTTACGTCATGCTGATTTAGAGTCATCAAATAACGACTTACGTGATTTCATCCTTAAATCACTACCAGCCGAAGGCAAAGCAGCAAAATACTAAACAGCGTATTTGCAAATCCATAATAGAAAAAGCCCGTTTTATACGGGCTTTTGTTTTTCCACTAATCTTTTTGGGTATATACTCAAGTCATTGATTTAAGGATTTGGATAATCAGCAAATGGCAGAAAAATTTCGCGTAATGTTTGCAGGGCTTGAAGCCGGTGTCGACCAAGCACAAGCAACAGAACAATTAGCTGCAAAACTAAAAACAACAACAGACAAAGTTGCAACCCTGTTTGAGCATAAGCCATTATTTGCACCAAGCGAGCAAGATAAAGCACTAAAACAAGCAAAATTACTCGCAAGTGTTGGCATTAAAGCCAAGCTCCAACCGATAAACCAAGCAGCCACCAGCAACCAATCAAGCAATACAGATGCACAGACCAAAGAGCGTGAAGAACGTATTTTTGATGCCCTCGATTACATCACCAGTAGCCTTATTCGCCTAGAAGAAAAACTTGATGACTTAGAGCAACGCTTACCTGAGCTTGAAAATAACAGCGTTGCTGATAGCGACGATAGCTGGCAAGAAGATGACTTGCTACTTGAAGACGAATTAACAGAGCCCGTTAAAAAACGCTCAAACACCCTACTCTATTCGCTTATTGCCATGGTCATAGTGTTATTGATCATTTTGGGTGTAGTGGAGCTTTTTCCTGAACTTTTCTCCTTTTTAGAAAGTTAACACTAAAGTTAACACTAATATTGACATGAGCAACACACGAGCAGAAATCAGACAATCTATTCGAAAAAAGCGCAATTCACTGACTGTTGAACAACAAAAAAATGCAGCCATTGCGCTAAAAGTGAATTTTACTCAACACTTAAAATCACTAAAAACACCTAAAAATGCCCATATTGGCATTTATTTTAGCAATGATGGCGAATTAGATACTTCATTGTTAATTAAAGAATTATGGATGCAAGAGCAGCATTTATATCTGCCTATCATCCACCCCTTCAATGGCACAACTTTATACTTTCAGAGGTATGAAGAAAATTCACCCATGACTGCAAACCGCTATGGTATCTTGGAGCCCAAGTTAAATTGCAGTCAAATATGTCCTTTAGACAAGCTTGATATTTTACTTATGCCATTAGTGGCATTTGATGATCAAGGTAACCGTTTAGGAATGGGCGGTGGGTTTTATGACAAAACGTTGGCTCGGTATTACCAAGAAAACTGGCAAAAACCGATTTTGATAGGCCTTGCCCATCAATGTCAGCATGTTTCAGCATTGCCAATTGAGTCGTGGGATGTACCGTTAAAACACATTATAACCCCAGAGAAAATCTACCAATGGTAAGCAAACTGTTTGTATACTATAGGCCCTCTCTGACAGCTAACTGAGCACATAATTATGACGCAAGATGAATTAAAAAAAGCCGCTGCCTGGGCAGCTCTAGAGTTTGTAAATGAAAATACCATTGTTGGTGTAGGTACAGGCTCTACAGTGAATCACTTTATTGATGCACTTGATACAGTAAAAAACACCATTACTGGTGCGGTTTCAAGCTCTGAGGCTTCAACTGAAAAGTTAAAAGCACTGGGTATTGAAGTATTCGAACTAAACGATGTATCAAGCCTTGATGTGTATGTTGATGGCGCAGACGAAATCAACCCACACAATGAGATGATCAAAGGCGGTGGTGCAGCGCTGACACGCGAGAAAATCGTTTCAGCGGTAGCAAAACAATTTGTTTGTATTGTTGATGAATCTAAAGAAGTTACAACATTAGGCGCATTTCCACTGCCGGTTGAAGTGATCCCAATGGCACGCAGCTATGTAGCTCGTGAACTAGTAAAACTAGGCGGTGACCCTGTTTACCGTGAGGGTGTTGTAACAGATAACGGTAACGTCATATTAGACGTGCACAATTTAGATATCAGCAACGCCAAAGAATTAGAACTAACAATCAACCAGATTGTTGGTGTAGTAACAAACGGCTTATTTGCCCATCGCGGCGCAGATAAAGTCATTATCGGCACCAAAAACGGGCCGCAAATAAAGTAAATAGGAATGAGGATATGAGTAAGGTATCGTTAGCAAAAGACAAAATTAAAATTCTCTTGCTGGAAGGCGTGCACCAAAGTGCTGTAGAAACGCTTAAGCGTAATGGCTACAGTAATATTGATTACGTAAAAACATCCTTACCTGAAGACGAGCTCATTGAGCGCATTAAAGATGTGCACTTTGTAGGCCTTCGTTCTCGCACTCATATTAATGAAGCGGTATTAGAAGCAGCTGAAAAGCTAGTCGCAATCGGCTGCTTCTGTATCGGTACTAACCAAGTAGACCTGCAAGGTGCTCGTGAGCGTGGTATTGCGGTATTTAACGCACCATTCTCAAACACCCGCTCTGTTGCAGAATTAGTGCTTGGTGAAATCTTATTATTACTTCGTGGTATTCCAGAACGTAATGCCCTAGCGCACCGCGGAGGTTGGTTAAAATCAGCCAACGGCTCATTTGAAGCTCGTGGTAAAACCTTAGGTATTATTGGTTACGGCCACATTGGTACACAGCTAGGTATCATGGCTGAAAATATCGGCATGAACGTTGAGTTTTACGATATCGAAGACAAGCTAACACTGGGTAATGCAACGCAAGTTCATAACCTAACTCAGTTACTACAACGTGCTGACGTTATTAGCTTACACGTACCAGAAACACCACAAACGAAGAACCTAATTGGTATGGCAGAGCTTGAAGTAATGAAGCAAGGCGCCATCTTGATCAATGCTTCTCGCGGCACTGTTGTTGATATTGATGCTCTAGCAGAATCACTTCGTGATAAAAAGCTGAGCGGCGCAGCAATCGACGTGTTCCCTGTAGAACCAAAATCAAATGATGAAGAGTTCGTATCACCGCTACGCGAGTTCGATAACGTGATTTTGACTCCGCATATTGGTGGTTCAACTCAAGAAGCACAAGAAAATATCGGTATTGAAGTAGCGGGCAAACTTGCTAAGTACTCAGATAATGGTTCAACCATTACGGCGGTTAACTTCCCTGAAGTATCACTGCCTGAACTTGCAAACCGCAGCCGCTTATTACACGTACACCACAACCGCCCAGGTGTTCTAACGCAAATTAACCAAGCGTTTGCACAGCACGGCATTAATATCGCAGCTCAATACTTACAAACTGATGAATCAATTGGTTACGTAGTAATTGATGTAGATACAGACCAATCTGAAGTCGCTCTTAAAGAGCTAAGTGCAGTTGAAGGGACTATCAGAGCACGTATTCTTCACTAATCGTTGGTATACCGAATAAATAAAAAAGCGCAACCAGTTAAACTGCTTGCGCTTTTTTTTGTAGGACAAAACTTTAAGGTAGGTTGGTTTGAGCGCAGCGAAACCCAACACGGGAACCCAGCTTTAAACCGTAAATTTCAAGCTCTAAGCCATAAATAGCTTACCGTAGGCGTGAAATTTATTTTGCGCGATGGCTTATTTCTTATAAATAACACACAAGAAATTTCAGGAGAACAGCCAAAGTAGCAGCAAGCTTGTGATTATTCTCATTACGCTACTGCAAAACTAATAGGGTGTACCTTGGTTAGGTTAACATTTTGCTTAGCTTGCCAAAGATCATAATTATCCTGCATCGATAGCCAACTTTCAGGGCTTCTACCCAAAGCCTTAGATAATCTTAATGCCATTTCAGGAGTAATTGAGCTCTGCCCCTTAAGGACTCTGTTAAGAGTTGAAGGTGAGACATCCAATTGTTTCGCGACAAATCTACAGCTGTAACCGAAAGGCTCCATATATACATCGGAAATAAATTCACCCGGATGCGGTGGATTATGCATAGTCATTAGTGATAATCCTCGTAGTTTAATATGTAGGCGTTACCATCTTTAAATTCAAATGTTACTCGCCAATTACCATTTACAGTTATTGACCAAACACCATCACGATTGCCTTTTAATGGATGCAACTTAAACCCAGGTAAATCGATATCTTCAATAATCGAAGCGGTATCTATCGCGGCTAGTTGCATTCTCAAACGGCGCTCGTGTTTGGCTTGAATCCCTGCTTTGCTTCCAGTCTCGAAGAACTTTTTCAAGCCTTTATGTTTGAATGTCTTGATCATTGCTAAAGTGTAGCGTGCTGCGCAACAGGTGTCTACTTTAATTATAATCCCCTCGCTTAGGGGAATAATCGTGGACTAAAACTTGAAGCGGAGCAAAAACCACCGCATTAATTAAAAGCTTTAAGCCGTAAATTTTAAGCGCTAAGTCAGATACGGCTCACCGTAGGCGTAAAATTCATTTCGCGCGAACATCAGCTACGAAGATAACTTTCCGGTAGTAATTCCTTAGTTAATTTGTTAAAAATGTTTTTATTATTCATTTGTACAATTTATAAACAACCAAATTATTGAGAGTCAAAAGGAATTTGAGTCATGGATGAAATATTTGCATTTGCCGATGAAAGTGGAACCTCAAAAGGATGTCCCTGCTACACGATAGGTATAATTGCCATTCCCAAGCACTACTTCGCTGAGTTCAATCAAAAAATTTCTGACATTTACGATAAAAGTGGTCTACAAGGTGAAATAAAATGGGAAAAAGTTAGGAAAAGTGCTGGTCAGATAAATTTATGTATAGATATACTGAGATTCATATTAACCAGTCCTGTTTCATTTCATGCTATAGCAGTATATAAGCAACCATATAGAAAGTGGCATAGCAATGAGGAGACAGCTTTTTACACGACTTATGATTTCCTCATCCGTGAGAGTAGCCGTTCGAAAAATGCAAAAATAACTGTTTTTGCAGATCAAAAATCTAGCTCTTATTCAAAACAAAATGAAGTAATGCAGATAGTAACAAATCATATGTTAGCGAAGCTGCCAACATCTTCAAAAGTACATCATGTTGCAATGGAAGATTCTAAATATCACTGGGGCTTACAAACAGTAGACATATTAACTGGCGCAGTTAACAGTAGTTATCAATTGTTTTTTAATCCTTCGGCACAAATGCAGCTAGCTAAGAAAATAGCTATAAGTAAAATGGCAAGTATTCTAGGTTGGGATTCTCTTGCATACGATACAATGCCGAACAATGACTTTAATATTTGGCATTTCCCTCCGGAAACGAGAGCTATACCTGCAACAAAGCAAGTTATACCAAACTTTTCAATAGCTAATATAAGTAGAGAGGAGTTTGAGTATTATATGAGAAATAACAAATAACTTTACTTTAATTACTAATCACTTTCTTTGCGAATGAACTCCACCTCAAACACACTTCCCTGTGTAAATCACGCCGATGAGTCAGTAAATTTTACTTATCGGTTTGCGGTGCCTCAGCGTCTTTATCTTGCTGTTTTTCGCTTATCATGGCATTTAATTTCTCGCCGCCTTTGATGCCAAAATCTAACGTGCGGATTGGGAATGGGATGGTCATATCAGCTTCGCTTAGGGCGTTTCTAACTGCCACAACAGCCTTGTGACGAACGGTCATGAAATCTGCTTCGCCGGGGTATTTAATCCAAAACCAAACTAGTAAGTTAACGCTGCTATCGCCAAAGCTTTCGGCATAAACGGCGGTTTCTTCTTGTTTAATCACAAAATCAAACTCATTGATTTTTTTAACAATCACCTCAGCGGCTTGCTCGGGGTCATCGGCATACGAAATACCTACTGGTACCTCGATACGACGCACACCTAAGGTGCTGTAGTTACTGAGTATATTTCTAAATAGAATCTTGTTAGGCACTAAGATAAGTTGCCCATAAAAGTTCTCAATGAGGGTGTTTCTAAGGTTAATCGCCTTAACGGTACCAAACACGCTTTCGGTGCGAATCACATCACCCGTTTTGAATGGTTTGCGAATACCCATGGCAATACCCGCTATAAGGTTCTCTGTCATGTCCTGAAAGGCAAAACCAATAGCGAGGCCTACGATACCCGCACCAGCTAGTAATGAGGTGACCGTGCCTCTGAGGCCCAAGAAATCAAGGGCTACAAATAAGCCTACACATAATACGATGACTTTTACTATCGATGACATTAAATCTGCTATTTGTGAAGACTCTAACGAACGGCGTAATAGCTTTCTAAGCATTGAACCAACGATACGTGCCAGCAGTGAAAACACGATAGTAATGATTACTGCAACAATAAAGTTAGGGATATGGCTTATGATGATATCAACCCAGCCACCGAGCTTTTCTTCTATAAGCTTTTCGGCTTCACCGACAGTTGGTATTTTTAACATGCGACTACCTGATACATTAAGAAACATAACTGCTGTTTTGCAAAATAAGCGCCAGTTTCATACAAGCACAAAAAAGCCGTGCTTAGCACGGCTGTTTTAATTCATTTTACTAAAAGTTTAGTTCTGCTCTTCCCGTAAGAAAACAGGCTCTAATTCTTTTGCCGTAGCATCGCTGCTAAAGTAATAACCTGCAACGGTGAAATCTTTTAAATCACTTAATTGGGTGATTTTATTTTCAATGATGTAACGTGCCATCATGCCGCGGGCTTTTTTCGCATAAAAGCTGATCACTTTATATTGGCCGTTTTTACAGTCTTTAAAATGTGGAGTGATGATTTGTGCATTTAATGCTTTTTTATCAACCGCTTTAAAATACTCATTCGAAGCAAGGTTTACCAAGTATTTGCTATCTTGCTCAACAAGCACTGTATTTAGCTTTTCGGCGATAACACTGCCCCAAAACTCATATAAGTTTTTACCGCGTGGGTTTTCTAACTTAGTACCCATTTCAAGGCGGTAAGCTTGCATTAAATCTAATGGTTTAAGCACACCATAAAGACCAGACAAAATACGTAAGTGCGACTGTGCGTAATCAAAATCAGCATCGCTTAGAGTTTGCGCATCTAAGCCACCGTATACATCACCATTAAAGGCTAGCACGGCTTGTTTTGCATTGTCTTGCGTAAATGGCTGTGACCACTCGGCGAAACGTGCCGCATTCAAACCAGCTAGTTTATCGCTGATTTTCATTAGGCTACCAATTTGCGCTGGTGTTAAATCACGGCAAACTGACATTAACTCTTCGCTGTGCTCGAGTAATTCAGGTTGAGTGAATTTATCGGTCGTGGCTGGTGTTTCGTAATCTAAATTTTTTGCAGGTGAAATAACAGTGATCATACTTAGCTATTGACTTGTAATTTGTTTGATGTCAATTTCAACATTAATTGAATCAAAATGCACGTTTTGTTTCGTCCTGCCTTTATCCGCTGTTCTTTTCATACATAATGTTCTAGTTTTCTGTATTAAGGACATTTGACCTATTAAACACTGTCATAGTGTTGCAGCATAAAGGCCGCTATAATGGATTTTCTTTTAACTTGCTTGGAATGAGGAAAGCAAATGACTTCAGCACTACAAAGGCTTAAACAGCATTCATCTATTGTTGCAGATACAGGTGATATTGAAGCTATCAAAAAACACCAACCAGAAGATGCAACAACAAACCCATCTCTACTTTTAAAAGCCAGTGAAATTGAAGCGTATAAGCCTTATTTAGATAAAGCGTGGCAATATGCCAAAGAAACCGAGCAAGATGCAGCTAAACAGCTTGAGTTAGCATGTGATTACTTTGCTGTATTAATTGGTAAAGAAATTAGCGAAATCGTACCTGGTTATATCTCTACAGAAGTAGACGCACGTTTATCATTTGATACTCAAGCGACTATCGACAAAGCCCACACTTTACTGAGCCTTTACGAAAAAGAAGGTGTTAGCAAAGATAAAATCCTAATCAAAGTTGCATCAACTTGGGAAGGTATCAAAGCCGCTGAGCAGCTTGAAAAAGAAGGTACTAAGTGTAACTTAACGCTGTTATTCTCTGAAGCACAAGCACGCGCATGTGCCGATGCAAATGTATTCTTAATTTCACCATTCGTTGGCCGTATCTTAGACTGGCACGTTGCTAACGGTATGGAAAAGCCAACTGATCCGCTAAACGATCCAGGTGTGCAATCTGTACGTAGCATTTACGAATTCTACAAACGCCACGATTACAAAACGGTTGTTATGGGCGCAAGCTTCCGTAACACAGGCGAGATCATCGCACTGACTGGATGTGATAAGTTAACGATTAGCCCTGCTCTTTTAGAAGAGTTAGGCCAATTAACGGATGCACAAGAGTACCTACTAGAGAACGACTTTACTGTTGAAGAAAAACCAGCACCACTAACTGAAGGCCAATTCCGCTGGTTACATAACCAAGATGCTATGGCAACAGAAAAACTTGCTGAGGGTATTCGTTCTTTTGCTCAAGCACAGCTTGAATTAGAAGCACGCTTTAAAGCAATGTAATTTAAATTACAGTATTTTTTAAAACGCCACCGCTAGGTGGCGTTTTTGTTTCTAAAAAACCACCTTCTTTGATCTATTCATCTATCAATCACAGTTCTGTAACAGTATTGTCACTTTTTTATTCTATTTTTGAGCAGCCTGTGGTATAGGTATTTCCGAGGTTCAAAAAATCAATAGGAGAAGTTCATGGATAGCCTAGACGATATTTTAGAAATATTAGAAGGTCCTAGTACAACAAAAAAGACCTCTACAAAAAATAAAAAGAGAAAATGGCGCGAAATCGAAGCGTTGAAAGACAAGCATAGACTTCGCAAAGAACTACAGGAGTTAGACTATTTCACAGACAGCGTTGAGCTTGATGAATTAGACTTTTAATTAAAGGCCCGTAAGGGCCTTTTGCATTTGCGGCAACGACCAATTTACTGGTGCTTTATTTTGATCAGTAAGCAGCTGGTTTGTCTTTGAAAAATGCTGACAACCAAAAAAGCCACGATGTGCAGAAAGCGGTGATGGATGCGGGCCTTGGATCACATGATGACGCGAGGTATCAATGTGTTTACCTTTTTTCTGAGCATGTGCGCCCCATAACACAAACACCACACCGTCACAGTGCTGATTGATAAGCGCAATTACTGCATCAGTAAACTTTTCCCAGCCAAGATGCTTATGAGAATGAGCTTGCCCTTGCTCAACCGTTAATACTGTGTTGAGTAAGAACACGCCTTGTTCGGCCCAGCTTTGCAAATAGCCATGATGAGGTATCTCAAAACCTTCTATATCAGTAGCCAACTCTTTATACATATTTTTCAAAGACGGGGGCAGCTTTTTAACTTCTGGTAATACCGAAAAGCACAAACCATGGGCTTGCCCTTCTCCGTGGTAAGGATCTTGCCCTAAAATAACCACCTTAACTTCATTCAAAGGGGTAGCATCAAAAGCTGAGAATACCTGTTCGTCTTTGGGATAAACGGTAACGCCTGCTGCGCGTCTATCGGCCACATATTGTAAGGTTTCTTGCATGTAGGGCTTAGCAAGCTCAGTATCTAGAAATGTTTGCCAATCGTTCATTTTGAAGCCTGTATTTGCTGACGAGAAACGTCTATTTTACCACACATGTCGGTCAAACCATCAAGCATACGGATTGTAAAACGGTGCAATAAGTCTGCGTTTACACTAATAAACTGGTTATGTTGCACTGCTGGCAATTCAGGCCATTGTCGCCAATCAATTTTAGGCTGAGGCTTTTTTGATTTTTCATCTGGAATAATCACGACCTCTGGATTGGCAACCAATACATTTTCAATACTAATGCGCGGGTAGTCTGTATCACTATTAGCAAACACATTATCCGCATGACAAATAGTTAATAGCTGATTGATCCAAGTATTTCCGCCAACTGTCATCATTGGCTCAGGCCATAATTGATAAAACACCGACACTTTCGGTTTTCCTTCTTGCGCTCTGCGAATAGCATTGAGTTTAGTTTCAAACTGTTTGGCTACTTTATTTGCCTTGGTTTGCAAATGCGTAAGCGTGCCTAGTTTACGTAGTTCATCTGCCACATTATCAACCTGATTTGGATTGCTGTACGCTACCGGAATACCTAACTTTTCAATGTAAGCGAGATCTTCGGCTTTGTTACCCGTTTTCCAAGCCAGAACTAGGTCTGGTTTTAACGACAACAGTTTTTCCATGTTAATCCCGTAATAGCCACCTACCCGTTCGATCTCATTCGCTTGCTGAGGAAAGTCTGCATAGTCAACAGTACCCACAATGCGCTCTCCAGCACCAATCGCAAACAGGTTTTCAACGATATGTGGGGCTAAGGCAACAATACGTTGAGGCTCTTTTATTTCATTAGCCTGAGCCAATGTTGGTAAATAAAATAAAACACTTACGAGTGCAAACTTAATGGTTCTCATGTTAATAATCGAACCCTTTTTGTGCTTTTATTCCTGCATCAAAAGCGTGTTTTACGTTTCTGACTTCACTGACTGTATCAGCTAAGTCGGTTAGTTTTCGGTGCGCACCACGACCTGTAATAATCACCGATTGCATAGCAGGGCGAGAGCTAACTGCCTCCAGCACGTCGTCTAAATCAATATAGCCGTAGGTGATCATATAGGTTATTTCATCTAGCATAACGAGGTTAATTGACTCATCCTTCAGCATTCTTTTTGCTTCTTGCCATGTCACTTGCGCAGCAACGGTATCTGACTCTTTGTTTTGTGTTTCCCAAGTAAAACCGGTGTTCATAATAACAAATTCAACCCCCGCTTTTTCGAGTAGGTTACGTTCACCGCACTCCCATGTGCCTTTAATAAACTGACATACAGCTGCTTTCATTCCGTGACCTACCGCACGTGCAACAGTACCAAACCCAGAAGTCGATTTCCCTTTACCGTTGCCAGTTATAACCTGAAAAATACCCTGCTCTTTTTGTGCAGCAGCAATCCGTTCGTCGACTTTTTCTTTTACTTTTTGCTGGCGTTGTTGGTGCTTATCTTGATTCTGTTCGCTCATTGTTGTTCCTTATGTCTCTAAATTGAAGTTCTCATAAATATTGATGATTTGTTCAATATCGAGATTCTCTGCTACTACACTAGCTAAACGGTTTAACTGCTGTTCACGGTTTAAGTTAATATCAATCGGCTTAATTTGGCTATTTGGTGCAAGCCAAGTTATTAGCTCAGATACGCCTTCAGGGGTATCGAACAAGCCATGTAAGTAAGTACCTGCTACTTGGTTATCATCACTAATAAAACCATCTACTTTGAATCCACTTGGGTGTTCATTAAAACTCAAAAATGGCTTTTCAAGTGCCGGCCCTTGACTAATCCCGGCGTGAATTTCATAACCAGATATTGCTTTATCGCTATTGTTTAAATGAAGAGTACCAGAGACTTGGCTTAGTACTTTTTGTTGCCCTAATTGCGTTTCAAAGTCAGCAAGCCCAAGCCCTGCTGCGCTGCCTAAATTAGATTCCACAGCATGTGGATCAGTAAGGTAGTTGCCTAGCATCTGCAGCCCACCACATACTCCCAGCACTTTACCGCCATAGCGTAGATGACGTGTTATTTGTTTATGCCAGCCTTCATTTTTTAAAAACGCTAAATCACCGAGTACATTTTTACTGCCCGGAATAATAATCAGGTCAACACTTGGAATAGCCTGGGTATGACGTACATACTGTAAATCAATTTCTGGTTGTAATCGCAGTGCATCGAAGTCTGTGTGATTACTAATATGAGGAAGTAGCAACACGGCTATGCGTAATTGCGGTTTATCTACCTGATTAGTTATAGCAACGGCATCTTCTGCATCGAGTGCTAAGTCATGTAAATAAGGTAACACCCCAAGCACTGGCTTATTGGTGTATTGCTCTAACCAATCAAGGCCTCCTTGCAATAACGCAATATCACCACGAAAACGGTTAATCACAAAGCCTTTAACGCGCGCTTGCTCCGACTCAGACAACAAGGCTAACGTTCCGACTAAATGAGCAAACACGCCCCCTTTATCGATATCGGCAATGATGATCACCGGGCAATCAACCGCCTCAGCGTAACCCATATTAGCAATGTCGTTTTCGCGCAGGTTAATTTCTGCTGGGCTCCCTGCACCTTCAACAACCAGTAATTCAAAACGTTCACTTAAACGCTGCTGCGAAGTAAGAACTGCATCCATCGCCACTTTTTTGTAGTCGTGATAACTGCCCGCTTCCATATTCGAAAGCGCTTTGCCATGGACGATTACCTGCGCTCCGGTATCGCTATTAGGTTTTAATAAGATAGGGTTAAAATCGACTTCTGCGGGGACTTTTGCCGCTACTGCTTGCAAAGCTTGTGCGCGACCTATTTCGCCACCATCTTCGGTTACGGCGCTATTTAACGCCATATTTTGTGGCTTAAAAGGCGCAACCTTAATGCCTCGATTAGCAAAGATCCGGCAAAGTGCTGCTACAAGAGTACTTTTACCTGCATCTGAGGTCGTGCCTTGCACCATTAATGTTTTCATCATTGTTCTCTTTTTAAGGTTTGTGCAAGACCTGCAATCACAAACTCAACACGTGCAACTTGCTGTGCTAAGGCTTGATGTAACCAACCTGAATGATCAACAAACTGACGGCTTAATTCACCGAGCGGCACAATACCATGACCCACTTCATTGCTGACAAAAATCACCTCACCCGGCAATTGCGATAGCACATCGAGTAAGGCCGCTTTTTGCTCAAGCCAAAATGCTTCACCCTGCTGGCATAAGCAATTACTCAACCATAGGGTTAAACAGTCCACTAAAATACAGTTTTCAGCATGGCTATATTGTTGTAGTGCTTTAGCCAAATACAAAGGCTCTTCGACAAGCTGCCAATGCTTAGCGCGCTCTGCTTGATGCCTATTAATTCGGGCTGTCATTTCTTCATCACCCGCATTTGCTGTGGCAATATAGATAAGCGGCTTGTTTGAATCTGTTGCCAGCTGCTCAGCAAAACGGCTTTTACCGCTGCGAGCACCGCCTAAAATTAAAGTATGTTGTTGGCTCATAATAAACTCACCAAGCAAAGGTAAGTAACAAGCTCAGATACTTGCTGGGCTGCCCCTAAGCAATCGCCGGTGTAGCCAGATAACTGTTTTTCAAACCAGCGCTTTAATAGTAAGCGAGTAACACAAAGCACACTGATGAGTATTAATAATTGCCCTAGAGTGAAGCCAAAAAACAACCATGCAATTGCTAACACCGCACCGCCAGTTGCTAGCAGTATTTGATAACTCTGCGTGCTTAAATGCATCGCAATGGGTTTTACTTTAGATGTGGCGTCCTGACTTACATAGTCCATGTCTGCAATTAAACTTGTTGCTACAACCCGACTTAAGCTTTGCCCTAAAACAAGTGCAATAATCACAGTACTGGTTACTTCACTAAGTGCGACGAGTGTTTGGTACTTAATTAATAAGGCCATCACAAGCGCCGCAGCACCATAGGTACCTAAGCGACTATCTTTCATAATGCTCAGCTTATCTGCTACTTGCCAACCACCACCAAAGCCATCCCAGACATCTGCAAGGCCATCTTCATGGAATGCCCCTGTGATTATCAAGCTAAACGCCATAACTAACGCGACTGCAATGGCTGCAGGGAATAACCAACTTAGCAGTAAAAAGATCAGCGCTAAAAGTACACCTAATATTACACCGACCAATGCAAAATAGCGGCTGGCCTGATTGAGTGCCTGACTCGATACTGCAAAGTTTAATTTAACGGGTATCCGCGTTAAAAAACTAAGCGCCAGTAAAAATAGTTGAAGCTGACTTGGGGTAGAGTCAGAAGTGTATTGTTCAGCGCTCATATCAGACAACTTGCTCAACATTGGCATCGGCAAAACTTGCCATGTCATTGTAAAATGCCAAAGATGCTTGCAGTAAAGGTAAGGCAAGCGCAGCCCCGGTGCCCTCTCCTAAACGTAAATCAAGCTGCAATAAAGGCGATGCGTGCAAGGCATTGAGCATTGCTTTATGCCCTTGCTCATCTGAGGCATGAGCAAATAACATATAATCGCGAGCGTTTGCATTAATGCGAGTTGCAACAAGCGCTGCTGCAGTGCAAATAAAGCCATCCACGATCACCGCCATACCAAGTTCCGCAGCAGCTAAAATGGCACCGGTGATCTGAACAATTTCAAAACCACCTAATGCCGCAAGTGTCATTAGTGGGTCATCAAAGTGAGCTTGATGTAATTGAAGGGCTTGCTCAACAACTTTAATTTTTTTAGCTATAACCTCGTCGCTCACACCTGTGCCTTTACCAACACATTGGCTGGCAGGTAAAGACAAAATGGCAGCCATTAATGCCGCAGCACTTGTGGTATTGCCAATGCCCATCTCACCAAAGGCGATGGTATTGCAGCCTTGCTCATAGAGTGAATGAACTCGCTGCTTGGCTAATGCAAACCCTTTTTTAACCTGATTAAGAGACATAGCCATTTCAGTATTCAGTGGTGCAGTGATGTCACCTAAACGCTGGTTATGCACACTTTTATCGTGTGAAGTATTGAGAGTTCCTGCATCCACAACTTCCAGCTGCCAGCCCAACTGACGACAAAACACGTTAATAGCTGCGCCTCCTGCTGCAAAGTTTGCCACCATTTGTGATGTAACGCTGCTAGGAGCAATTGACACGCCTTGGTTTGCCACACCATGATCGCCTGCAAATACAACTAGAGAAGGGTTTGAAATAACCGGTTTAAAGGCAACTAGCGCCTGCTCACTATCAAGCTGCTTTGAAAAAATTAGCGTTAATTGTTTGGCACAACTTTCAAGCTGACCTAAAGCGCCTAGCGGCTTTGTTTTAAGGTCTATTTTTTGTTGAATTACAGCTGAAAATTGCTGATCAATAGGCATGATATTAAACATTCGCTACCTGCTCTGTTTACGAAAATAAAGTAAGAATAAAAAGAACACACTACCGATAGCGGCTGTGATCACACCAACAGGTAGTTCTTGGTTGTTCAAAAGGGTTCGGCATAACACATCGACCCACACCATAAAAATACCACCGACCAAGGATGTCATAACTAAGTTATGGCTGCTGCCTTGCGGCGAAAAGTAGCGCACAATATGTGGGATCATCAGGCCGACAAAACCAACGCCTCCACACATAGCAACAAGCACCGCTGTGATCAATGAACTTAACAGCAGCATCATGATCCGAAAGCGTTGCACATGAATCCCCAAAGTCGCAGCACTTTCATCACCGAGCAGCATTGCATTTAGCTGACGACGAAATGCAATCATCAGCGTCATACAGGCAATAATAACGGCAAATGGCAGCCAAAGAGTGCCCCACTGGGCACGAGAAAAACTGCCCATCGTCCAAAACAAGATAGCGGTGATGGCTTGTGGATCGCTAAAATAAAGCAGCAGACTAGTCAGAGCACTAAATAAGAAAGATAAAGCAACACCAGCGAGTAACATGGCTTCAACTTGGCCAACATGGCGACGCCCTGCAATAGCAATAAGCAACAGCATAGAAAGTAAGCTTCCGGCAAATGCTGCAACTGACATACTAAAGCCAAAACTCACACCGGTTAGGGCTATAAAGCACACCACACCAAATGAAGCCCCAGAAGAAATACCAAACAAGTAAGGGTCAGCAAGCGGGTTTCGGGTTACGGTCTGCAAAATTAATCCTGCAAGAGCCAGCCCAGAACCTGCTAAAAATGCCAGCATTGTTCTGGGCATACGTAACTGCCAAATAATACGCTGCACAAATTCATCGCTACCTTGGCTAAACAAACCATTAAAAACATCACTCAGTGGCGTATTTGCAGCACCAAAGCTCAATGCTAAAAAACAACTAATAAGCCCTACGACAACACAGATACTTAAACGCATTGCATCAGTCATGTTGATGCTCCTGTGTCTGATAGCCATAAAAATAAGTGATGTGCGGAATAAACTTATCAGTACTTGATTGCGGGTGAGCAGATACCGCTGCGCAGACACCAAATACATCACTCAACAGCTGCTCAGTAAGTACCGCTTTTGGTTGCCCCTGACAAACCAAGCACCCCTCATCAATCACGATGAGTTCATCACACAAACTTGCTGCGAGATTTAAGTCATGAAACGAGGCAAGCACAGTCACATCGAGGGACTTTGCTAACTCCATTATTTGAATTTGATATTTAACATCAAGGTGGCTGGTAGGCTCATCCATGATGAGCAACTTAGGTTGTTGTACGATAGAGCGTGCAATAAGCGCTCTTTGCTTTTCGCCACCTGAGAGCGAATCAAATGCTTGCTCACTATGATGAGACAAACCAACCTGCTCTATAGCTTGATATATTCGCTGCTTATCATTGGCAGACGTGCCGCTGAAAAGTCGCTTATGAGGTGTTAAGCCTAAACTCACTACATCGAACAAAGACAAATTAAACTGCGATGGAGACTCTTGTAAAACCACTGCAACCTGCTTTGCATATTCATCAGCACTGATTTGCCAGATATCTTGACCGCTCAGCAAAACAACCCCTTGCTGAGGTTTCAAGTAACGATAAAGGCAACGCAGCAAGCTTGATTTACCCGCACCATTAGGGCCGAGTAGACCGATAAACTGCCCTGCTTTTAACTCAAGGTTAATTGATTTAAGTATAGTTTTATTCGCAGTACCCCAACTTAAATCAGACACTGATATTAATGGCGCAGCGCTAAGGCTATTTTGTTGCAAGCTTATTCTCTCTTGGCGAGTAATTGCAACGCACAAGAAAGCACTGGTAAGTACCAGAAAATGACGTGAGTTGACCCGCTCGATGATTAATTGTTAGTGCTAAGTATCTGGCTGACCATTATTTAGATGGATTACAGTTGCGGGAACAGCTGGAGAATTTCACTCCATTCCATAGCATATGAGTATTATGGCGGGCTAAGTAAATAATTCAATGAATATCGCTCTAGATGGCTAAAAAACAATTTTGGGCCAAGCCTGTCCTTGTTCATCTATATATACATCGAGTGTAATAAGCCCCGCATAAGGAAGGTGAAAAACATTTAAATGCGTGGCTGATTGTTTTGGCATCTGACAAACAATAGCGAGGATTTGTTTAATCACACCTGCATGACTTATTACCAATGACTGTTCATGCCTGGATTCACATAGTGATTGTAAAAATGTTTGCCACCATGCCTCTACCCGGGCGTAAAAGTCTGCCATAGATTCACCATTTGGTACGTTTACTTGCCAAGGGTGTTGCCAAAAATCACCAATATGAGGCTTACTTGTTTGCTGCCAAAGTTGTTGGTAGTCTTGGCCATCCCAATCACCAAAATTAAACTCTTTCAGCGCGTTATAATACTGTACATGCAGTGAGTGCTGATTTGCTAAATAATCAGCTTGGACTGAGCAACGCTTTAGTGGTGAGCTATATATGGCATTTAAATTTATGAGCTCAGCAGAGGCTTGGCGCATTTGCTTATGACCAAGCTCTGATAAATCGACATCGATTTGCCCAGAAAGAATTCCAGGCGTAGCTATTTCGCCATGGCGAAGAAAGTAAACTCGTGAAGTAAATGCGGCCATAATGTTCCTCAGTAAACTAATAGTGAACGTTAACGCGTTTTAAATACTCTGTCGACTTATGCTAAGGCTGTTATACTCAGAGAGTTAAGCTAAACGCATTAAACGAACATCAAAATGCAGCACTGCATTTGCGCCAATTTTGCCACCGTTACCTTTTTTACCCCAAGCAAGCTCTGGAGGGATCACAAATTCATAACGAGAGCCAATATTCATTAATAGCAAACCTTCTCTTAACCCTTCTATAGCTTCAGATAAAGCGAACACCTCAGGCATACCCGCTTTATAACTGTCGGCAATCACATTGCCATCAGCAAGCATAATACGTTGATTAATAACCACTGTATCAAACTCTGTTACTCGCTCCCCTTCAACTTCATCAATCACTTTATACATTAAGCCCGACGGACATAGATGTGTATCTGGATGCGATGAGAACTTAGCAATAAATGCTTCACTATTTTTACGATTTAAACCTGAAGAACCTTTTGACTTGGTCGTTTTCTTACGAGACACAGCAAACCTTAATTGTATTACAAATATAAAACACTTTATCGCATAACAAGGTAGGGGAAGCAAGTTTGCGAGAGTAAAGTTGCAAGTTAGAAAGGGAAAAGTTTGAGGATCTGGCGTAGGTTGGGTAGAGCACAGCGAAACCCAACACAGAGCTATCAGCTTTCAGCCGTCAGCGATCAGCCGCGCGGTGTGGGTATTTGGGGCAGAGTCTCTTTAAGTAATAAAATCTTGTAGGAGGCACTTCAGTGCCGAAATAATAAAACAAAAATATTCATTGCTGAAGCCATTCTTACGCCAGACTTGACCTTGAAATTTAAACTTTATCCTTGCTAACTAGCAACTCGCTAACTCGTGTTGGGTTTCGCTACGCTCTACCCAACCTACCTGGAGAATGAACAGAGTGAATGCTGAGGGAGTCTCGGTACTAAACAACCACACAGTTCAACTGACATCTAACCTCTGATATCTCTGTATTTCAGCTGACGTCTAACGGCTGAAAGCTGACAGCTCCCAGACGCAAAAAAGCCCGATTCTTTCGAATCGGGCTTTCTTTAATAGGATCCTGGCGATGACCTACTTTCACATAGCAGCTGCTACACTATCATCGGCGCTGTTTCGTTTCACTACTGAGTTCGGCATGGGGTCAGGTGGGTCCAAAACGCTATTGTCACCAAGAAAATTCTTTTCAATTTTCTTATTATTTTATTTATAGTCTTTCGACTTAATTTAAAGTCTTGCGACTGAATTTGGAGCCTGGATATGACCAAGTGCCTACAGCGGTAGAGAGACACATAGCAGCTGCTATGAGAAACCTAACACTTTAATTTGGAGCCTGGCGATGACCTACTTTCACATAGCAGCTGCTACACTATCATCGGCGCTGTTTCGTTTCACTACTGAGTTCGGCATGGGGTCAGGTGGGTCCAAAACGCTATTGTCACCAAGCAAATTTGGTTTAATTCGCTCTTTTGAGCAAATTAATAAATCTGGAATTCTGATATCAAGTAATTGTCTACTTTAGTTTCTTAACTTCTGTCTGTTACGCTGTCATAAAACGCGTTTGGCGTTGTATGGTTAAGCCTCACGGGTAATTAGTACAGGTTAGCTTAATGGCTCACACCACTTCCACATCCTGCCTATCAACGTTGTAGTCTTCAACGGCCCTTCAGAGACTTTAAAAGTCTAGTGAGAACTCATCTCGAGGCCTGCTTCGCGCTTAGATGCTTTCAGCGCTTATCAGTTCCGAACGTAGCTACCGGGCAGTGCCATTGGCATGACAACCCGAACACCAGCGGTTCGTTCACTCCGGTCCTCTCGTACTAGGAGCAACCCCTCTCAATTCTCAAACGCCCACGGCAGATAGGGACCGAACTGTCTCACGACGTTCTAAACCCAGCTCGCGTACCACTTTAAATGGCGAACAGCCATACCCTTGGGACCGACTTCAGCCCCAGGATGTGATGAGCCGACATCGAGGTGCCAAACACCGCCGTCGATATGAACTCTTGGGCGGTATCAGCCTGTTATCCCCGGAGTACCTTTTATCCGTTGAGCGATGGCCCTTCCATTCAGAACCACCGGATCACTATGACCTACTTTCGTACCTGCTCGACGTGTCTGTCTCGCAGTTAAGCTGGCTTCTACCATTACACTAACCGTACGATGTCCGACCGTACTTAGCCAACCTTCG